>NZ_JBFBKQ010000004.1:0-442238 GCF_040686595.1 Arthrobacter sp. NPDC080082
CCGGGAGGGTGTGGGAGAGTAGGTCACCGCCGGAACATCATTTAGGTCGAGAGCCTCCAACCACACGGTTGGAGGCTCTCCCACTTTAACCACCAAGGCAAGGTTCAGACAGGGCTCAGACAGGGCGCCGGCTACTCCCACACCCGAACATAGTCCACCCTCATGGCCCCGGCCTCACCGAGAATCCTGGCACCGCGCCACACCCCGATGTTCAGCAGCAGGTAGTGCGGGCTGACGTTGTCGCTGGTGGCGTAGGAGTGGACCAGTACGCCGTCGTAGTACACCTCGTTGGCACCCGGCTTACGCAGTACCCCGTACGTGTGATAGCCGCCGGCCCAGCACCCGGGAACGATCCGGCTCTTCTTCCACGCCGCGGAGTGGTACACGCTCCACATGTCCCCGGCGAGCGGTTCGGCGATGTCGATCTCCCCGGTAGAGGGATAGGCCTGGCCGGCGGTCCACCAGGCGCCCCAGTTCCTGATGCTGGTCTCACAGGTGCCCGGGAAGAAGATGCGGGCCTCCGCGTAACCGGTGGTGAACTGGAAGCCGGTGTGCCCGGCCACGCCGTCGTTGGGGTTGGTGGAGAGCAGCGCCCCCGAGGAGACGTCGCTAAGCTGCAGTACGGCCTCTCCGTTGGCGATCCGGACGTTGCTGGAACAGGTCTTCACATTGTTCTTGACCGACTTGAGGTCGCAGTCATCGAACCAGTACGGCGTCCAGGCCGCGGTGTTCAGGGAGTTGAAGTCGTCGTTGAAGACCAGGTTCCAGCTCCCGGGCACACCCACCGGATTCGGGGGAGGGGGAGCGGCTACCGCCGGAGCGGCCATGGTGTCCGCCGCGGGAGCCTTGATGGCTGCGGGGGCGGGCGGCACCACGGCCGGCGCCGCGCCGACGGCCTGGGGTGCGTCCGGTCCGCCGCCGAGCGCGCCGCTCATGGGTGCGGGCGCGTTCGCTCCGGCGTCGCTGGAGACCTCCGGCGGCGGAGCCGCGGCCGGACCCGGCGCGGCGGTGGGCAGGGCACTGCTGGAGAGCACCGCGGCGGCGACCAGGCAGACGATCCAGGGGACTGAGCGGTGCTTCATGGGACCACCCTCTCGAGGGTGAGGGCAGCGACAGACAGCTGCCGGTGACGGTTTGCCCTGACGACCGGTGTCCCCCCAGTCAGACCGAGCAATGTGAGGGCTGAGCGCACGATGATCCCTTCTCTCGTGTCCGGGCGGGCCCGGTACTCCCACTAGCCTTCAGGCTATGAGCGGATCGGCCCTACGTCAGGCGTACCGACTACTTGCCCCACACGGCGGACCTCTTGGATCCACCGCCCGGACTACCTGCCCGGGAACAGTCAAAGGAACAGCCCAGAAGCCCCAAGCGTTGACTACCCTTGAGTAACACCAGCGATCAGCAGCCACGGGAGGCCACCTTGAGTGCACGGACCATTGTCATCACCGGCGCCAGCGACGGGATCGGCGCGTCCGCGGCCCGTACCTTGGCGGCGCAAGGCGAGAACGTCGTCGTCGTGGGGCGTTCCGCCGCGAAAACGGCGCAGATCGCCGGGGAAATAGGTGCCGACCACTTCGTGGCCGACTTTGCCGAGCTGGCCCAGGTCCGCCGGCTCGCGGCGGAGCTGAAGGAGAAGTACCCGCGGATCGACGTGCTGGCCAACAACGCCGGCGGCATCATGGGAAATCGGCAGCTCACCGTGGACGGCCACGAGAAGACCTTTCAGGTCAATCACCTGGCGCCGTTCCTGCTCACCACGGAGCTGATGGACGTGCTGACCGCCAGCCGCGCCACGGTCATCAACACCTCCAGCGTGGCCAACTCGATCTTCGCCCGTTTCGACATCGACGACTTGGACGCGGCGCGTAAGTATTCGACCAACCGGGCCTACGGTAACGCCAAGCTCGCCAACATCCTCTTCACCAGCGAACTGCACCGCCGCTACCACGACGCCGGGATCTCGACGGCGGCCTTCCACCCCGGCGGCGTCGCCACCAACTTCGCGGCCGAGTCCACCAGCCCCATGCGCGTGGCGTACACGAGCTTCCTGAAGCGTTTCATGCTGACCCCGGAGCAGGGAGCGGACACCCTCGTCTGGCTCGCCAACGGCACCCCGGGCACGGACTGGACCTCCGGCGGGTACTACGCCAAGCGGGCACTCTCCAAGGCCAACAAGCTGGCGTATGACGGCGGGTTGGCGCGCCAGCTGTGGGACCGCAGCGAGGCGATGGTGGCCCCGAAGGGCAGCTGACCCGGGCGACTGACCCGGGAGGCGGGCCTAAACCGGAAGTGGTCTGAGCCGAACCGGGGAGGCTTACCCGGCCGCCTCGACGGTGTCGATGGCGTCCAGGGCGCTGCCCATGGTGCCGGCCAGGTCACTGGCCGGCGCCGGCTTGGCGAACAGGTAGCCCTGCAGCGCATCGCAGCCCAGATCCATCAGGTACTTGGCCTGCGCGGGGGTCTCGATGCCCTCGGCCGTGACCTTCAGGCCCAGGGCCTGCGCGGCGTTGATCATGGTCCGGAAGAACGGCAGGTGCTCCTTGCCGGTCTTGATCATGGCCACAAAGGAGCGGTCGATCTTGACCTGGTCCAGCGGCAGCTCCCGGAGCCGGCCCAGCGAGGAATACCCGGTGCCGAAGTCGTCCATGGCGATCCGGACGCCCGCCTCGCGCAGCTGGTGCAGCTGGCGGATCACGTCCGAGTCGGCGTCGAAGAACACGCTCTCGGTCAGCTCAAGCATCAGCTGGCGCGGATTCACCCCGGTGGACGCGGCAATGCCGAGCACGTCGCCGGCGAAGTCACGCTGCTGGAACTGCAGGCCTGAGACGTTCACGGCCACGCTGTAGGCGGCGTCGCCGGCCAGCCACGGGCGGATCTCGGCGCAGGCCCGGCGCATTACCTCGTCCCCGATCTCCCGGATCAGGCCGCTTTGTTCGGCCACCGGCAGGAACTGGTTCGGCGGCACCAGTTTGCCGTGCCGCTCCCAGCGGGCAAACGCCTCGAACTGGACCACGGCGCCGAGGCCGGGGGAGACCACCGGCTGGTAGTGCACCGAGATCTGGCCCAGCTCCACCGCCTGGCGCAGCCCGGTCTCGCCGCCGGACTGGTGCGTGGGCGTCGCGAGCATCTCCGGCCGGAACTCCAGCCAGGTGTTCTTCCCGGCGGCCTTGGCCGCGCTCAGGGCCGAGTCGGCCTGCCGCAGCAGCTCCGCACCGTCCTGGGTCTGCGCCGTCCGGGACGCCAGGCCCATGCTCGCCGCCGGCCGGACCGTGGACCCGCCGATCCGTGCCGGGGCGTACAGGGAGTCGGAGATCCGCTTGGCCACCGCGGAGATGCTGTGGCAGTCCGTGAGCAGCACCACGAACTCGTCGCCGCCGAGGCGGGCCACGGTGTCGTGCGGTCGGATGCAGTTCCGCAGCCGGCTGGCGACCTCCACCAGCAGTTCGTCCGCGGCGGAGCGGCCCAGCATGTCGTTGTAGGTGCGGAAGTCGTCCACGTTGATGATCACGACGTCCACGGAGTCCTCGCGGCGCAGTGCCGCGGCCAGGCGCTCGTTGAACAAGGTGCCGTTGGGCAGGCCGGTCAGGGTGTCGCGGAGGACGGCGGCTTTCAGTTGGTCGTCGTGCTCCACCGGCGTGAGCCGCGGCAGGACCCCGGTGGTGCCGGGCACCAGCTGGGACTCCAGAGTGCCCGGGCGGCCGGCAGCGGCCTGGCCCGGCGCCAGCGGTGCGGGCCGTGCCGTGGTCGCGCGCGGTGCGGCGGCGCGGGCGGAGAGCGCGACGGCGGCCGGGCCGCCGCCGGGAAGCGCGGCGCAGGTGATTTCCACCGGGAACTCGGAGGCGTCCGCCCGGCGGCCGGCGCCGGCGAACACCGGGGCCGTACCGTTGGCGCCAGCCGTGGCACCGCCGTCGTGCGCTGCGCCGAGCACCCCGGACACGGTGGCGTGCAGGCCCTCACGCGCCGCCTCGGCCAGCAGCAGGCTGTAATCCGCGCCCAGCAACTGGGCCCGGGGGTAGCCGAAGAGCCGCTCCGCGGCGCGGTTCAGGAAGGTGACGGAGCCGTCGGGGGCAAGCAGCAGCAACGCGTCCGGGATGTGGTCCAACACGGTGTGTGCGAATGCTGAGTCCATAGTGGTGCTGTCCCCCCGGAAGCAAGTGATTCGATGAATATCCGCCCCATCATATGCGCCAGCCGGCATACCAGCCCCGCGCCGCGGCACTTATTTCCAAAGCCCCCGAATGTGTCGTCCGGAGTACCGGACAAGGGGCCGTGGCAGGCCGTCCTTAGTACGCGACGAGCGGTTCCAGCAGCGCCTCGATGGCCTCCACGGACTGTGCCAGCGCCGCCCCGCGCTGCACCCCGGGCGCGGGCCGGGAGAAGAGGTAGCCCTGCAGGGCGTCGCACTCGTGCTCGATCAGGTATCGGCCCTGGGCGGGCGTCTCGATGCCTTCCGCGGTGACCCGCAGGCCCAGGCTGTGCGCCATATGGATCATCGAGGTCAGGATGGGCAGCCGCTCTTCGCCGGTGCGGAGCATGGAGACGAACGACTTGTCGATCTTCACCGCGTCCACCGGCAGTTCCTGCAGCCGCCCCAGCGAGGAGTAGCCGGTGCCGAAGTCATCCAGTGCCACGCGGATGCCGGCGGCGCGGAGGTGGCTGAGCTGGGCGATCACGTGCGAGGCCGGGTCAAAGAAGACGCTCTCGGTGACCTCCAGGACCAGCTGGTGCGGGTCCACGTTGTTCCAGGCGGCGATGTCCAGCACCCGTTCGGCGAAGTCCTTGTGCTGCAGCTGCACCCCGGAGACGTTGACGGCCAGGGTCCGGCCCGGGTCCTCGGCCAGCCAGGGCTGCAGTTCGGCGCAACTCTGCCGCAACACCTCCGCCCCGATGTCCCGGATCAGGCCGCTGCGTTCTGCGGTCTGGATGAAGGTGTCCGGTGCCATGATGACGCCGTCGCGCTCCCAGCGGGCCAGCGCCTCGAACTGCACCACCTCACGCCGGTTGGCGGAGACCACCGGCTGGAAGAACACCTTGATCTGGCCCAGTTCCACCGCCTGGCGCAGCCCCGCGGTTAGCTGGGTGCGTTCCATCAGGGTGGCCAGCATCTCCGGCTGGAAGTGCACGTAGCAGTTTTTCCCGGCCTCCTTCGCCGCGTACATGGCGACGTCGGCCCGGCGCAGGAGTTCGGCGGAGGACACTTTGTCCTCGCCGCGCTTGGCCACGCCCAGGCTCAGGCTGGGTCGCAGCAAGGCGCCCTCGATCGTGACCGGGGCGTTGAGGGTCTTCACGATCCGCTGCGCGACGGCGTCGGAGTCCCCGCAGCCTTCCAGCAGCACCACGAATTCGTCCCCGCCCAGGCGGGCCACCGTCCCGTGCGGGCCCACGCAGTTCTGCAGCCGGCGGGAGATCTCGACCAGCATCTGGTCGCCCGCGTGGTGGCCCAGGATGTCGTTGACTTCCTTGAAGTCGTCCAGGTCCAGCAGCAGCACGGCCACGGAGCCGGGGGAGTCCAGCGCGGCGGAGGCCCGCTCGTTGAAAAGCATGCGGTTGGCCAAGCCCGTCAGCGGGTCCTGGAAGGCCAGGGCCTTAAGCTGGTCCGCCTGCTGGGCCAGTTCCTCCAGCGCGCGCCGGGCCTGGTCCTCCGCCACAGTCCGGGACGTGACGTCCCGGAAGTTCCAGATCCGTCCCACCACCTCGCCGGCCACCGTCTGCGGGCGCGAGTCCAGCTCCACCGTGCGGCCGTCCTGAAATTCCAGCACGTCCTGGCTGTGCAGCTCATGGTTGGCGTAGAGCTCGGCCACCTTGGCCTTAAAGCAGTCCGGGTGCTGCAGTTTCGTGGCGATGAACTTCACCAGCGCGTAGGCGTCGTTCTCGGCCAGGATCTCCCGCGGCATGCCCCAGAGGCTCAGGTACTGTTCGTTGACGCCGGTGATCTGCCCTGAGTTGGAGACCACCACGATGCCGTCCGCCGTCGTCTCCAGTGTCGCGTCCAGCATGGAAATGGCGTGCCGCCGCCCGGCGTCGGTGTCCCGGTAGGTGGTTTCCCGGACCGCCACGGCCACAGAGGTCCGGGTCCCGGTGCTGACCAGTGAACAGGTGAGCTCCAACTGGATCTCGCTCCCGTTGCGGTGCAGCCCGATCCCGGGGAACGGCTTGATGCCGAAGGTGCTGTCGCCGCCCAACCGGCCGAGGATGCGCAGGAATCCGCCGCGGTCGTCCTTGGCCAGGAGACGGGTGTGCTCCTCGCCCACCAGCTCGCAGGCCTGGTACCCGAAGAGCCGTTCGGCCGCGGGATTGACGTAGGAGATCAGCCCTGAGGTGGTCAGCAGCAGCAGCGCATCCGGACCCTGCGTCAGCAGGGTCTCTGCGAGTCCTTGTTCCACGGTGATGCCAGCCCCCAGGCTTTTGATGTCAAGTGCCGCCGGCCGAGCGGTGGCCAACAACTTTCAAGCATCATAGGGCCATGAGAGCCAAATCACAGTAACGGGGACCTTCGGGCCGCGGTGTCGCCGCGCAGGGCAGCCGCGGCGGCCTCCGCCAGGGCCAGCGCCGCGGGCAGGGTGGCCGCCGGCTGCGGGGTGGAGAGCATATAGCCCTGCAGTGAATCGCATCCCCGCTCCACCAGGTACCGGGCCTGCTGCAGGGTCTCGACGCCCTCCGCGGTGACGGTCAGGCCCAGGCCGTGGGCCATGCTGATCATGCAGTTGAGGATGGGCAGGTGCTCGGTGCCGGTACGGATCATCTGGACGAAGGACTTGTCGATCTTCAGGGTGTCCACGGGCAGGTCCTGCAACCGGCCCAGGGAGGAGTAGCCGGTGCCGAAGTCGTCCAGGGCCACCCGGACGCCGGCGCCGCGCAGCTCCACCAGCTGGCGGTGGACCTGGCAATCGTCGTCGAAGAAGACGCTCTCGGTCACCTCGACCACCAGCTGCCGCGGGTCCACCCCGCACGCGGCAGCGGTGGAGAGCAGTAGCTCCGGGACGTTGCCCTGCTGCAGCTGCACGCCGGAGACGTTCACGGCGAGGGACCGGGCCGGGTCCGCGGCCAGCCAAGGCTGCAGTTCGGTGCAGCCGCGCAGCAGCACCTCGGTGCCGATCTCCACCACCAGGCCGCTGCGTTCGGCGGCGGGGATGAACTGCTGCGGCGGCACCAGGACCCCGTTGCGCTCCCAGCGGGCCAGCGCCTCGACCTTGACCACGCGGCCGAGACGGGAAGCGACGATCGGCTGGTAGTGGACGGTGATTTCGCCGCGTTCGACGGCGGCGCGCAGCCCGGCCTCGAGGTCCGCGCGTTCGAGCAGCGCGGTCATCATCTCGGGCTGGAAGCGCAGGTAGCGGTTCTTGCCGGCCGCCTTGGCCGCGTACATGGCGATGTCCGCCCGGCGCAGCAGCTCGGACGCGTCGTAGGCATCGGCGCTGATCGAGGCCAGGCCCAGGCTGAGGCTGGGCCGCAGCATGGACCCGTCCACCCAGAGCGGCTCCTTCAGGGACCCGACGATCCGGGCCGCCGCGGCGTCGGCGTCGAGCGATCCCACCATCAGCACCACGAACTCGTCGCCGCCCAGCCGTGCTACAACGTCGGAGGGGCGGACGCAGGCGCGGAGCCGGCGCCCCACCTCGATCAGCATCTGGTCCCCGGCGTGGTGGCCGTGGATGTCGTTGACTTCCTTGAAGTCGTCCAGGTCCAGGAGCAGCACGTCGACGGCCGTGCCGCACGGGCCGGCCAGGGCGTGGGCCAGCTGGTCGTTGAAGAGCTGGCGGTTGGAGAGCCCGGTCAGCGGGTCGTTGAAGGCCAGGGAGCGCAGCTGGCCGGCCTGCGCGGCGAGGTCCGCCATGGCTTGGGTGATGCGTTCCTGGTCGCGGCGTGCCTGGCTGACGTCGCGGAAGCTCCAGACCCGGCCGGCCACCCGGTCGCCCACCTTCTGCGGGCGTGAGTAGCGTTCGAAGGTCCGGCCGTCGCGGAAGGACAGCACGTCGTGGCTCTCGGCCTCCGGGTCTGCGTAGAGGGCGGTGACCTTGGCCAGGAATGCCTGCGGGTCCGCGAGCTGGCCCAGGACGAAGCCCATCACGGCCTCGTCATCGCCGGTGTCCACCAGGGCCCGGGGGACGCCCCACATGGAGAGGAACTGGTTGTTGACGGAGGTGATCCGGCCGTCGCCGCTGACCACGAGGATCCCGTCCGCCGTCGATTCGAGGGTGGCCGCGAGCAGCGACATGGCCTCGCGGAGCCGGGCGTCCTCCTCGGAGCGCGTTGAAATGGTCATGCGGCCGGGACCGCGCGACTGTGAGACCGACGTTGGTGCAAAGTAGTTCCTCCCCTCAGTGATCATAGGGGCCGACGACGGTCCCGGCCGTCAGCGGGGCAGCGCGGCGCCGTGTGCAGACCCGGCCCCGGCACGGCCGAGCCCCCGCACCGTCCAGCCGGCCGCGGTCCAGGCCCCGGCGTCGAGCGCGTTCCGGGCATCCAGCAGGACCCGGCGGCGGACCCGGTCCCCGGCGGCACGGGGGTCCAGGATCCGGTACTGCTCCCATTCGGTCAGCAGCAGCACCAGCTCGGCGCCGTCGAGGGCCGCGTCCGTGCCGGCCTCGAAGCGCAGCTGCGGGTGGTGCAGCCAGGCGTTGTTGACGGCCGCGGGGTCGGTGACGGTGACGTGGGCGCCGTCGTCGGCGAGCCGCCGGGCGACGTCCAGGGCGGGGGAATCCCGGATGTCGTCGGTGTCCGGTTTGAACGCCGCCCCAAGCACCGTGACCCGGCGTCCGGCCACGCTGCCGCCGCACAGCTCCCGGGCCGCGGCCGCCGTCCGGGAGCGCTGGTTGCGGTTGATCCCGTCCACCGTGGCCATCCAGTCGTCCACCGAGTCCACGCCCAGCTCCCGGGCCTGGACGCGGAGCGAGCGGATGTCCTTGGGCAGGCAGCCGCCGCCGAAGCCCAGGCCCGCGTGCAGGTACCGGCCGCCGATCCGCGGGTCCAGGCCCATCGCGGCGCCCAGCTCGGTGACGTCCCCGCCGGCGGCCTCGCAGAGCTCCGCCATGGCGTTGATGAAGCTCAGCTTCGTGGCCAGGTAGGCGTTCGCGGCGGACTTGATCAGCTCGGCCGTGGCGAAGGTGCAGACCAGCCGGGGGATCCCGGCCGTCAGCAGCGGGGCGTAAACCGCGTCCAGGGCCGCGGCGACGGCGGCCGCCGCGCTGCCCGGCTGCTCCGCCGCGTGCGCCCCGCCGGGGACGCCGTACACCAGCCGGTCCGGGACCAGGGAGTCCTTGACCGCGGTGCCCTGGCGCAGGAACTCGGGGTTCCAGCCCAGCAGCACGTCCGGCCTGGCCGCCAGCACCCCGCCGAGCATGTCCACGGTGCCCACCGGGACGGTGGACTTGCCGACGACGGCGGAGCCCGGGGCCAGGAACGGCAGCAGGGCCTCGGTGGCGGCGATCAGGTAGCTGAGGTCGGCGCCGTCAGAGGTCTTCGACTGCGGGGTGCCGACGCAGAGGAAGTGCAGCTGCGCCCCGGCGGCGTCGGCGAAGCTGGTGGAGAACGTGAGCCGGCCGTTGGCCCGCCCGTCGCGCAGCAGCTCGTCCAGTCCCGGCTCGTGGAAGGGGGCGGCGCCGCGGTCCAGCTGGGCGACCTTGGCGGCGTCGACGTCGATCCCCACCACGCTGTGGCCCATCGAGGCGAGGGTGGCGGCGTGCACTGCGCCGAGGTAGCCGCAGCCGATCACGGAAATTTTCACAGGGTTGCTCCTCTTCCGGGGCGGGTGGTGGAGGCGGCGCCGGCGGGTGCCGGTACGCCGGTGGAGACCTCGCGGTAATGGGTGACGAGTTCCTCGCCGAGGGCGTGCCAGGTCCGGCCCTGGACCGCGGCGTGGGCGGCCTCGGCGAAGGCCCGGCGCTTGGCGCCGTCGCCGGCCAGGTCCGCCACCCGGGCGCGCAGCCCGGCGAGGTCCCCGGGTTCGTACAGCCAGCCGGTGCGCGAGTTCTCCACCAGGTCCAGCGGGCCGCCGCGACCGGTGGCGACTACGGGCACACCCGACGCCATGGCCTCCTGGATGGTCTGGCAGAAGGTTTCGAATTCGCCGGGGTGGACGAACAGGTCGAAGGAGGCCACGGTCCGGGCGAGGTCCTCGCCGCCCAGGAACCCGGTGAACAGGGCGCCCGGCAGCGCCGCCTCGAGGGCGGCCCGCTGCGGGCCGTCGCCCACGATCACCAGCCGCGTGCCGGGGAGGTACGCCAGCACTGCCAGGTCCTCCACCTGCTTTTCGGCCGCGAGCCGGCCCACGTAGCCGATGATGCGCTCGCCGGCCGGGGCGACGGCCGCCCGCCAGCCGTCGTCGCGCTTGGCCGGGTGGAACCGTGCGGTGTCCACGCCCCGGCGCCACATGCTGACCCTGGGGATGCCCCGCCCGCGGAACTGCTGCAGCGCGAAGGTCGAGGGAACCAGGGTCCGGGTGGCCAGCAGGTGGATCTGCTCCACCCGGTTCCACGCCCAGTTCTCCAGGTAGGGGACGCCGTAGCGGGCCGCGTAGCCGGGGACCTCGGTCTGGTAGATGGCCACGGTGGGGATGCCGAGCTGGTGGGCTGCCTGCACCGCCCGCCAGCCCAGCACGAAGGGGGAGGCGAGGTGGACGACGTCGGGCGCGTAGCCGGCAAGGATTCGCTTGACCCGGGCCACGCCTCCCATCGCCACCCGAACGTTGGTGTAGCCGGCCAGGGGGAGCGCGGGGAGCCGGTGGATCCGGGCCCCGTAGACCTCGTTCGGGACGCCGGTGTCCTGTCCGGAGGGGCAGATCACCAGCACCTCGTCACCGCGGGACTGGAGATGCTCCAGGACCCGCAGGATGGAGTGGGTGACCCCGTTCATCTGGGGCAGGAATGATTCGGCGACGAGTGCGATCCTCACCCCTCCACCGTGGGTGCCGCGGCTGACGGCCCGGGGTGGCGGGCGTGGCGTGCGGGGGAAGACTGGGTTAACAGGCGGGGATCAGGGCCGGCTGCCGCCGCGGAGCACGTCGGGGAGTTCGTCCACGTAGACCGTCTGGGGAGGCTCGTAGTAGATCACCAGGACCTCCTCGCCCACCGCGAAGCTGCTTTCCTTGTCGAAGGGGTGGGCGTGGAAGGCGCTGATGCCGCCGCGGAACGGCAGCATCACCTCACCGAGCGTCCCCGGGCCTACCCGGCCGGAGACCCGGCCGATCCGCCCGGTGAGGCTCCGGTCGACGTTCCTGGGCATTCGGCGTTCCTAGCTGCCCGGCGTCGGCTGCTTCGGGGCGGTGCGGCTCTGGGGTCCCGGTGTACCGTCCGCCCGCGTGCCGTCCGCCCGGGTGCCGTCGCGGCCGTTCTTCAGCGAGCTCCGCAGCGCGGGGAGGTAGTCGCCCACCTGGGCGAGGATGCCGCCGACCATCCGGTTCAGGCCTTCGCCGCCGTTGAGCACCGTCAGCTGCCCCACGTGCGCGAACGGCTCCGCGGCCGCGGCGACAATGCCGGGCATGTTCTCCGCGAGTTGCTGGGAGATGACCGCGTCCTGGTTGGTGCCCAGGGCCTCGCCCCGGGCCTTGATGCCGTCTGCCTCGGCGAGGGCCTTGGCCTTGATGGCCGACGCGGCCGCGTCGCCGCGGGCCTTCGTGGCCGCGGCCTCCGCCTCGCCGGTCACCCGGGTGGCGCCTGCGGCGGCCGCCGCGGCGTTGGCATTGGCCTGCGCCTGCAGCTCGGTGCGCCGGGCGTTGGCCTGGGCCTCGAGTTCAGTGCGGCGGG
The DNA here is from genome assembly GCF_040686595.1 of Arthrobacter sp. NPDC080082. Taxonomy (NCBI): domain Bacteria; kingdom Bacillati; phylum Actinomycetota; class Actinomycetes; order Micrococcales; family Micrococcaceae; genus Arthrobacter; species Arthrobacter sp. NPDC080082. The sequence continues at coordinate 11,742 of NZ_JBFBKQ010000004.1, forward strand.
CCAGGGCCTCGGCGGCGCTGATGTCCGCGGACTTCTGGCCCTCCGCCTCGGTCCGTTTGGCGTAGGCCTTCGCGTCCGCGGGTTTGCGGATGGTGGTCTGCAGCTTCTGCTCCTCCCGGTCCGCCTCCAGCTTGGCCACCTCGGTCTCCTGCACCACCACCTGTTGCCGGGCGGTGGCGTCCGCCAGCGGCCCGGCCTGGGCGGCGTTGGCGCGGGCGCGTTCGGCGTTGGCCTGCGCCTCGGACTGCTTGATGGCGGAGAGGCTTTGGGCGTCCGCGATCTGTGCGGCGGCCTCGGCCTCCCGCTCCGCGGCCTCCCGGTTGCGGGTGGCCTCGGCGATCCGGGCCTCCATCTTGACCTGGGCGATGTGCGGCTTGGCGATGTTCTGGATGTAGCCGGTGGGATCCTGCAAGTCCTTGATCTGCAGCGAGTCCACCACCAGGCCCAGCTTCTCCATCTCCACGCCGCTGGCGCTGCGGACCTGGGAGCCCAGCTTGTCCCGCTCGCGGATGATCTCCTCCACGGTCATGCTGCCGATGATCGAGCGCAGGTGGCCCTCGAAGACGTTGTAGACCTGGCTCTGCATCTTCGGCTGCTGGCCGAGGAAGCGGCGGGCCGCGTTGGCGATGAAGGGCGGTGCGTCGCCGATCTTGTAGATCACCACGCCCTCGACGATCACCTGGATGCCCTGGGAGGTCACGCAGGAGACCTTGAGTTCGGTCTCGTTCAGGGTCAGGGAGAGTGCCCGGACGGTCTGCAGGCCGGGCACCACCAGAGCGCCCTTGCCGGTGACGATCTTGAAGTCCATGCCGTCCCGGGTTTCCAGCGTTCCCCGGGTCAGCCCGGAGATGATGAGCGCCTCATTCGGCTCCGCCACCTTCCACATCAGCTTCACCGCCACCCAGACGAGGGCGACGACGACGATCACCCCAGCGACGACGGCGAAGAACGGGATGAGGGACGTGAGATCAGGCATGGCCAACCTTTCGCGACGGTGCGTCAGGCCAGTCTGGGGTGACGGCGCCGGGTAAGTCCAGCATTTGGGCAAAAGAAGGCTGGTGCGGGCTTCGGGACGCTGCCCGGGCCCGCACCAGCGGGTACTACGACTTATCGGATTAGTTGAACTCGCTCCTCATTCGCGGCTCCCTTTCCCGGTGGTGGTTTACCGGGTATCTGCGTCTTCGGCCAGGTGCCGTGAGAGCAGCCAGCCGGCGCCAATCATCGCCACGCCCAGCACCATGTGGGTCCAGTTATCCATGGTGTTGAAAGCCAGGAAATTGGCCGCCGAGCCGACGCCCACGATCAGCCCGTAGACGGCGAAGATGATGTACAACAGGCCAAATCCCATCAGGTAATTCCGGGCCCCCATGCTGTTGCGGGACATGACGTATCCGGTCCCGCCGATCGCGAACTGCACGATGTTCAGCAGCATCGACACCTGGAACAGGTTCAGGAACATGGCATTCGAATCCGGTCCCAGGAACCGGAGTTCGCCGTAATGCGTGGTGATGCCCGGAATGAATCCCAGGACACCCACGACCATGAGGACAATACCCACACCCATGCCGACGTTCTGGACGTCTGTCCGTCCGAAATGGACGCCGTGTGCATGTGGGGATGCGGTAGTCATTTTCTGCCTCCAACCACTGATTGCGGACAGTTCAATTTTACGGCGGAGGGGCCAAAAAAGCGCCGGGAATCCGGCCCCCGACGCCTGTCGGATCCCGGCTCGGAGGCCGCCGCGTGGCACGATGGATCACGATGAAACTGCGCGCTGATCAGACCGGGGACCGTGGCCTTCCGATGCCGTTGTGGCTGCAGGGGGCACTCGAGTCCGCACAGGCCGCGGTGATCTCCGCGCTGGTGGTGATCGCGCCGATCGTGGCCGTCTGGGCCGGCGACGGTTTCCGCGAGAGCGGTTTCGAGTTCCTGGCCCGACTGGCCGGGCAGGCCTGGCTGCTGATCCACGGCGTCCCGCTGCTGCTGAACGGGGTCGGGGCCGACGCCGCCGCCCGCCCGGACTCCGGCACCCTCACCCTGATCCCGCTGGGCCTGACCCTCATCCCGTTCCTGCTCGCCTGGCGGGCCGGCCGCCGGCTGGCCCGGGCCTCCTACACGGACCAGCTCTGGCAGGCACTCGTCGGGTCCTGGCTGACCTACGCCGCGTTCGGGTTCGCCACCGGCTTCCTCTGCCGCACCGCCGAGGTGGGGGTGAGCCTCTGGGCCGCCTCCGCCGTCCCGCTGATTCCCTACGCCCTCGGCATGGTGGTGGGCGCGCGCCGCGAGGCCGGGTCCTGGAGCCGGCTGATCGGCGTCGACGCCGTGGCCTGGATCAGCCGCACCAGCCAGCACTCTCGCTGGGCCGGTTCCTACCTGGGCTCCGCCATCAAGGCCGGGTTCGTCGCCGTGATGGCCACCCTGGCGATGGCCGCGGCGCTGCTGGCCGTGGACCTGCTGATCCACTGGAACCTGATCATCGACGTCTACGAGGGCCTGAATGCCGGGCCGGTGGGCGGGGCTGCCCTGACCATCGCGCAGCTGGGCTACCTTCCCAACATGGTGGTCTTCGCCCTCGCGTGGGCCTCCGGGGCAGGCTTCGCCCTCGGTATCGGCTCCCAGGCCGGGCCGCTGGCCACCGCCGTCGGGCCGCTGCCGTCCATCCCCGTGTTCGCCGCGCTGCCCTCCGGCCCGCTGGACTACGCCCTCGTGGCGCTGGTGGTCCCCGTCCTGGCCGGAGCCCTGGCCGGCTGGTGGTTCCTGCGCGAGGGGGAGAACCACTTCGACGAATGGCTCTCCATCAAGGTCAAGGCCCGCTGGTTCACCGCCACCTTCTCCACGCTGGTCCTCGGCGCGCTGATCGGCGTCGTGGCCGGGGCGCTCGCGGCCGGGCTGGCGTGGCTGGCCCGCGGTTCTGCCGGGATCGGGCGGCTGACGGACATCGGGCCGGACCCGGTGGTGACGGCGCTGTTCGTCGCCTCCGAGGTGGGCGCCGGCGTCGTTATCGGCTACGCCGCGGGGCCGTGGCTGGAACGCCGGCAGCGGCTGCAGGAAGCTGACCTCTCGGCGTCGACCGCCTCTTCGTCCTCGTCAGCCCGGAGCAACTGAGCCCGGACGCGGGTGTCCTAGCGGAGCGGGGCGGGCAGGGATTTCTCCAGCGTGACCCGGCAGGTGGAGGCCGCCTGCTCGGTGAGGGCCTGCCGCGCGCACTGCTGGTAATCGCGGATCTGGGTGTAGAACACTGAACTGACCAGCAGCATCAGCACCATCACGGTGGTAACCACCAGCCCGGAGATCGTCCCGAAGAGCACCATCCGGGACTCCCGGAGTTTCAGGGCCCGCACCAGCAGGACGACGCCGAGCACCACAGCGCAGAGGGTGAGCAGCGCGGCCAGCCACAGGTAGGCGACGTCGAGCTGGAAGACGAAGAACGAGCCCAGGACCACTACGATGAAGGCGCGGAACAGATTCAATGTTCGCAGCCGCGACTCGGCGTTGCCGCCCCGGGGGAAACTCATGGTTTCCAGCGTACGCGAGCGGCCGCCTAAGCTAAGTCAATGCGCATCGTAGTCCTTGTTTCCGGTACCGGTTCGAACCTGCAGGCCGTCATCGACGCCGTCCGGGCCGGTGACCTGGACGTGGAGCTCGCCGCCGTCGGCGCGGACCGTCCGGGGACGTACGGGGTGGAGCGCTCGGCCGCCGCGGGGATCCCCACCTTCGTGGTGGATTTCAAGGTCTACCTGGACCGCGCCGCCTGGAACGCGGCATTGACCGAAGCCGTCGCCGCCTACCGGCCCGACGTCGTCGTCTCCTCCGGGTTCATGCGGATCGTCAGCGCCGACTTCATCGCCGCGTTCGACGGCAAGTACCTCAACACCCACCCCGCGTTGCTGCCGGCCTTCCCCGGCGCGCACGGCGTCCGAGACGCCCTGGCGTACGGGGTCAAGGTCACCGGCTGCACGGTGCACTGGGCCGACGCCGGCGTGGACACCGGCCCGATCATCGCCCAGGAGGCTGTGACCGTGGAGGACGGCGACACCGAGGAGACCCTGCACGAGCGGATCAAGACCGTGGAACGGCGACTGCTGGTGTCGACCCTCCACGACCTCGCCGCCGCCGGGCAGTAACGCCCCCACGGATACAGATGCCCTATCACTTGTGGTTGCCAACGGACCGGAATGGCAACCGCAGGTGATAGGGCATTCGGCGTCTGAGGGGGTAGAGAAGGCGGCAGTCCCGGCGGCGCCGTCTGCCTTTCGAGGCCAAGTAGCGCGGTGCGCAAGAACGAGTACACCGCGAAAAAGACGGGTAGCGGAAGGGTAAAGACGAGTACTGACGACCCGGTTTTCGGTGCCTACCGGACCGTAGGCTGACGCCGTCTCATCCGCTTCTTCCGTCTCTGGGGGTCCTCTTGTCACGCTTCAGCTTTGCTAAAACCAGTCCCAAAGTCCTTGGCTTCACCGCGGCGCTCGTTCTCGGAACGGGTGCCGTTTCTGCCGCCTATGCCGTGACGACAACGTCCGGCAGCGGCGAGATCAACGGCTGCTACAACGTCAACAACGGCGGCCAGCTCCGGGTCCTTGCCGCAGGGCAGAGCTGCGACCCCAAGAAGGAAACCCCGATCACGTGGAATGTCCAGGGCATTCAAGGCGTGGCCGGACCGGCGGGACCGATGGGCCCGGCCGGCGCCCAGGGCATCCAGGGTTTGCCTGGCGTCCAGGGCGACAAGGGCGACCAGGGCATCCAAGGTCTCCAGGGGGCAAAGGGCGACCCCGGCGCCGTCGGTCCGCAGGGCGAGAAGGGCGACACCGGGGAGACCGGTGCCGTCGGTGCCAAGGGGGACCAGGGCGACACGGGCGCCGCCGGTGCGCAGGGTGAGAAGGGCGACACCGGCGCCACAGGTCAGCAGGGTGAGAAGGGGGACACCGGTGCCACCGGCCTCCAGGGTGAGACCGGCCCGATCGGTCCGCAAGGTGCTCAGGGCGACAAGGGCGACAAGGGTGACACCGGCGCCGTCGGCCCCCAGGGCGACACCGGGGCGACCGGCGCCACGGGAGCAGCGGGTCCGCAGGGCGCCCCGGGCGAGAAGGGAGCCACCGGCGACATGGGTGCCACCGGAGCCACCGGCGCTACGGGTCCCGCCGGCCCGACCGGCGCCGCGGCGTCCACCAGCGTCAGCGTGACGACGGCCAGCGGAACGACGGCCACCTCGGTAACGGCGACGTGCCCGGCCGGGAAGGTCGCCGTCGGCGGAGGATTCTCCTCCATCGCCACCAGCGGGAATCAGGTACTGTCCAGCCAGCCCTCCGGCGCCAATGGCTGGACGGTAACCCAGTCCAGGGGGACGGCGCTCACGGTCTACGTGACCTGCATCCAGTAGGACGCCACGAGGAATGCCCTATCACTTACGGTTGCTTCCGAGGAGGAATGGCAACCGCAAGTGATAGGGCATTCGGCGTGCTAGGGGTGGGCGTCAGTCCAGCCGGCGCTGCTTGGTCTCCGGGGCGAAGAACGCCATCCACAGTACCGAGACCAGCACCAGCCCGCCGGCGAGGGCGAACGAGGTGGCCAAGCCGAGCTGCGGCCAGAGCACCGCCGCGAACAGCAGCGGCCCGAAGCCGGCACCCACCCGGGAGAAGGTCGAGGCCCAGCCGAAGCCTGTGCCGCGCAGCTCGGTCGGGTATAGCTCGGAGACGTAGGCGTACAGCACGGGGATGGCCACCTGCACCACGAAGCCGAAGAGCAGCAGCCAGAACACGGCGGCCGTGGGGATGTCCACGACGACGGCGACCACCACCAGGATCAGGGCCGAGAGCGGGCCGGTGACCGCCAGGATCCACTTGCGTCCCGTCCGCTCCACCAGCAGGGCAGCCACCACCACGCCGAGCAGCCCGACGGCGGCCATCGAGGCCGTGGTCAGGAACGCCTTGTACTCCTCAAATCCGGCGCCGATCAGGATCCGCGGCATCCAGGTCAGGGACAGGTAGTAGACCAGCAGGATTGAGAAGAACAGGGCCCAGGCCGCGGTGGTGATCTTCCAGTCGTAGCGCCACAGCGCCCGCAGCTGGGTCCAGGCGCTTCCGGCGGAGAGCCGGGGGACGTCCTGCGGCTCGGGCAGGCTGTACGCCCGGGCCTGCCCGCCGGTGGCCGCCACCAGGGAATCGATCACGGCGGCCGCCTCCTCGCGGCGGCCCTTCCGGATCAGGAACAGCGGCGACTCCGGGACGCTACGGCGGACCCAGACCACCAGCAGCGCAGGCAGCACCATGATCAGCATGGTCAGGCGCCAGTCCGCGAACGCCGCCACCAGCCCGGCGGAGACGAAGCCGCACAGCGCGGCCCCCACCGGCCACCAGCCGTCCATCGCGGTGAGGACCCGGCCGCGCTGCTTCCGCGGCGTGAACTCACCCACCAGCGCGTAGTCCACCGGGATGCAGCCGCCTAGGCCGAACCCGGCCAGGAAGCGGAACACCACGAACCAGGTGAAGTCCGGGGAGAGGGCGCCGAGCACGGTGAAGATGGAGAAGATCAGCAGCGTGGCGGAGAAGGCCTTTTTCCGGCCGATGGTGTCCGCGATGGTGCCCCAGACGAAGGCGCCGAGGGCCATGCCGATGAGGTTGGAGGTACCGATCCAGGCGGCGTCCCCCGGCCCGAGCGACCAGTGCTTGGACAGCAGCGGTATGAGGATGCCGTTGAGCGTGACGTCCCAGGCGTCGAACATGAAACCCAACCCGCCGATCAGGAAAATCCGGCCCTGGACCTTCCACCGCCACGGCAGTTCCTGGACCACCTGTTCGCCGCTGGGCACCGTGGTGTAAGTGTTCATATCTGGCCTCCTGCAAGAACTCTACGTGCCCGGACCGACGGCCGGGGAGGTGGCCGGCCCCGGCACGCGGGGCAGCTTCACACTCGGCCCGGACGGCGGCTCCGGGAGGGGGAAGTCCGGGGCGACGCGATAAACTGGCCGCATCCCCACCCGCCGCGGCCGCGCCGCGATATAAGACGGAGACTTTTGTGAGCTTTACGCAGCATGAGCGTGTGTCCATCGACCGTGTCCCCATTCGCCGGGCCCTCATCTCGGTCTACGACAAGACCGGCCTGGAGGAGCTCGCCCAGGGCCTGCACAACGCCGGCGTCCGGATCGTCTCCACCGGTTCCACCGCCAAGAAGATCGCGGCTGCCGGGATCCCCGTGCAGGAAGTCGAAGAAGTCACCGGCTCCCCGGAAATGCTGGACGGCCGCGTCAAGACGCTGCACCCGCGCGTTCACGGCGGCATCCTCGCGGACCGCCGGGTTCCCGCCCACATGAAGACCCTCGAGGACATGGCCATCGAGCCCTTCGACCTCGTCGTCGTGAACCTCTACCCGTTCGTGGAGACCGTGAAGTCCGGTGCCGCGCAGGACGACGTCGTCGAGCAGATCGACATCGGAGGCCCCGCCATGGTGCGCTCGGCCGCGAAGAACCACGCCGCCGTCACGATCGTGGTTGACCCGGCCGCCTACGGTTCGGTCGTGGAAGCCGCCGCCGCCGGCGGTTTCGACCTGAAGACCCGCCGCCGGCTGGCCGCGAAGGCCTTCGCGCACACCGCGGCGTACGACACCGCCGTCGCTACCTGGACCGCCAGCCAGTTCCTGGACGAGGACGGCGACGGCGTCATCGACTGGCCCGCGTACGCCGGCCTGGCGCTGGAACGCTCCGAGGTGCTGCGCTACGGCGAGAACCCGCACCAGCAGGCCGCCCTCTACGTGGACAAGGCCGCCCCGGCCGGCATCGCGCAGGCCGACCAGCTGCACGGCAAAGCCATGAGCTACAACAACTTCGTCGACGCCGACGCCGCCCTGCGCGCCGCGTTCGACTTCGACCAGCCCGCCGTCGCGGTCATCAAGCACGCCAACCCATGCGGCGTGGCTGTGGGCTCCGCCGACGCCGCGGACCCGATCGCCGACGCCCACGCCAAGGCCCACGCCTGCGACCCGGTCTCCGCCTTCGGCGGCGTGATCGCGGCCAACCGCACCGTCACCGCCGGCATGGCCCGGACCGTCGCCGGCATCTTCACCGAGGTCGTCATCGCCCCGGGCTTCGAGGATGGGGCGGTGGAAATCCTCTCCAAGAAGAAGAACATCCGCCTGCTGACCCTGCCCGAGGGCTACGGCCGCTACCCGACCGAGTTCCGCCAGGTCTCCGGCGGCATGCTGGTCCAGGCCACGGACAAGGTCGACGCCGACGGCGACAACCCCGCCAACTGGACCCTCGCCGCCGGTGAGGCCGCCGACGAGAAGACCCTCGCCGATCTCGCCTTCGCGTGGACCGCATGCCGCGCGGCCAAGTCCAACGCCATCCTGCTGGCCGCCGACGGCGCCGCCGTGGGCATCGGCATGGGCCAGGTCAACCGGCTCGACTCCTGCCGCCTCGCCGTCGAACGGGCCAACACCCTTGGCGTCTCCGTGGAGTCGGATGTCGACGGCGCCGGCGGGGCGTCCAATGCCAATGCCACCAACGCCCCGGAGCGGGCCCGCGGCGCCGTCGCGGCGTCGGACGCGTTCTTCCCGTTCGCCGACGGCCTGCAGATCCTGATCGACGCCGGCGTCCGCGCCGTCGTCCAGCCCGGCGGCTCCGTCCGGGACGAGGAAGTCATCGCCGCGGCCAACGCCGCCGGCATCACGATGTACTTCACCGGCGCCCGCCACTTCTTCCACTAGGAATTCCCGCCCGGGAGACCGGGCGGCTCGTGGATCCTGCATAAACCAGAGCTGCCGTGCCCTTCCCCGACGGGAAGGGCACGGCAGCTGTTTGTTTTGTCCGCGTACGGCGGCGGGCGCGGGAACGCGGGGTCCCGGTGCCGGCCTGTCGAGGGGGACGGCCGGCGGTGGAACCCCGCGTTGCCCTGTCTTTTCCTTTCCCTTGGGCGCGGATAGTCGGGGAACTGGTGCTTAGGACGCGGCGGCGGTGCTGTAAGCCTGCTGGATGACCGAGCCCCAGTACGGGCCGTACATGGTGGTGGAGTTGCTGCCGTAGCCGTAGCTGTTGATCGAGTTCTGGTAGCCGGAGGAGCTGGTGCCGATGAACCACGGGCCGCCGGAGGAGCCGCCGGTCATGTTGCACGGGATGCCCTGGGTGTTGAACTGCGGGTTGTAGGGATCGTTCTTGGCGGTGCCGCTGCAGCTCTTGAGCGATTCGCCGTTGAACGGGGCGGCGGCCGGGTAGCCGAAGGACTTGTAGCTCAGGCCGCGGGCGGCGTTGAACTGCACACCGGAGGCGCCGACCACGTCGGAGAGGGTCTTCCCGTTGAGGGTGTTCATCACGGCGAAGCCGGTGTCGTAGGTCATGTCGCCGCCGGAGCTCCACTGGGTGGGGGTGTAGAGGGCCTTGGCCGTCCACTTCCCGTAGGGTGCCGAGCCGTTGAGGTAGGCCGGGACGAAGGTGAAGTTGGTGGCGAAGGCGCCCGGGCCCTCGTTGACGCAGTGTCCGGCGGTGGACACCGTGCTCTTGTTCGCCGAGGTCACCGAGTTGCCGGAGCAGACGTAGTTGGCGCCGGCCAGGGTGAAGAAGACCTTGCCGATGTGCGGGACGGGGTTCTCGCTGGCGTTGGCCTTGGTCTGGACCTGCTTGGACTGCAGCGTCGGGGTGGTTCCCTCCACCTTCGCCGGCGCACCCACCTCAACGGGCTTGCCCGCATCGGCCTTCGCGGCACCGCGGTTCACGGCCTTAGTGGCCAGCACGTCGCCGGGGATCGCGTTGCGCATCCGTTCGGGCGTCCAGTAGTCCGCGCCGGCGGCCTCGGTCACGGTGTGGCTGGCCACGTCCGGAGTGCCCGAGGGCGCGCGTCCGGCACCGCCGGGAGAGGCGGTGGCGCTGCCGGCGGCGACGACGGCGAGCAGGGCTGCGGCGGAGAGGCTGAGCAGGCTGGTGCCCAGGGATTTGCGTGTGCGCATGGGGATCCTTTTGCGTGCGGGTGCGGTGCGGCCCTCGGGGACGGGCCGCGGTGATGGCATCGAACCTACGGCACTATGACGAGCCTGTAAAGCATCTTGTCAAAACTTGTCATATCGCTTTTGGGCGGCTACCCGCCGTCGTGCCCGCTTCACCTGACTGCCGCCGGCCGTCCCGAACAAGCGCCGAGGCCGCCACCTCGGGTAAGTTAGAGCCGTTGAGATAACAAAGATTTCCGCAGACTTTCAGGGAGACGCCCAAGCATGGCCAAGATTATCTATACCCACACCGACGAAGCGCCGATGCTGGCTACCTATTCGTTCTTGCCGATCATTGAGGCCTACGCCTCGACGGCCGGTGTGGAGGTAGAGACCCGCGACATTTCGCTTGCCGGCCGCATCATCGCCGTCTTCGGCGACTACCTCACCGAGGACCAGCGCATCGGCGACGCGCTCGCCGAACTCGGCGAACTCGCCAAGAAGCCTGAAGCCAACATCATCAAGCTGCCGAACATCAGCGCCTCCGTGCCGCAGCTGAAGGCCGCCATCGCCGAGCTCCAGGGCCAGGGCTACGCCCTCCCGGACTACCCGGACAACCCGGCCTCGGACGAGGAGACGGACATCCGCTCCCGGTACGACAAGATCAAGGGCTCCGCCGTGAACCCGGTGCTGCGCGAGGGCAACTCGGACCGCCGCGCGCCGCTGTCGGTGAAGAACTACGCACGCCAGAACCCGCACAGCATGGGTGCCTGGACCCCTGAATCCAAGACCAACGTGGCCCACATGGAGGCCGACGACTTCCGCTCCAACGAGAAGTCCGTGGTGATCCCGGCCGATACCAACCTCAAGATCCAGCTGGTCAAGGAAGACGGCACCGTCAAGGTCCTCAAGCGAGCCTTCCCGGTCCTGGCCGGCGAGGTCATCGACGGCACCGTGATGCGCGCCGCCGCCCTGGACGAGTTTCTCAAGGCCCAGGTGGCCCGCGCCAAGGAAGAGGGCGTGCTCTTCTCCGCCCACCTCAAGGCCACCATGATGAAGGTCTCCGACCCGATCATCTTCGGCCACGTGGTCAAGGCCTACTTCGCCGACCTCTTCGCCACCTACGGCGAGCAGATCGCCGCCGCCGGCCTCAGCCCCAACAACGGCTTGGCCTCCATCCTCAACGGCCTGGAGGACCTCCCCGAGGAGATCCGCGGCGACGTCGAGGCCGCCATCACCAAGGGCCTCAACGAGGGCCCCGAGCTGGCCATGGTCGACTCGGACAAGGGCATCACCAACCTGCACGTCCCCTCCGACGTGATCGTGGACGCCTCCATGCCGGCCATGATCCGCAGCTCCGGCCACATGTGGGGCCGCGACGGCCAGGAGGCGGACACCCTCGCCGTCCTGCCGGACAGCAGCTACGCCGGCATCTACCAGGTGGTCATCGACGACTGCCGCGCCCACGGCGCCTTCGACCCCACCACCATGGGCACCGTCCCGAACGTCGGCCTGATGGCCCAGGCCGCCGAGGAATACGGCAGCCACGACAAGACCTTCGAGATCACCGCCGCCGGCACCGTCCAGGTGGTCGACGACGAGGGCACCGTCCTGATCGAACACCAGGTCTCCCCGGGCGACATCTGGCGTGCCTGCCAGACCAAGGACGTGCCGATCCGCGACTGGGTCAAGCTGGCCGTCACCCGCGCCCGGGCCTCCGCGACCCCGGCCGTGTTCTGGCTGGATAAGACCCGCGCGCACGACGCCCGGATGATCGCCAAGGTCGAGGAATACCTCAAGGACCACGACACCGAGGGCCTGCAGATCGAGATCATGTCCCCGGAGGAGGCCACCGCCTTCACCCTGGAGCGCATCCGCAAGGGCGAGGACACCATCTCCGTCACCGGCAACGTGCTCCGTGACTACCTCACGGACCTGTTCCCGATCCTCGAACTGGGCACCAGCGCCAAGATGCTCTCGATCGTTCCGCTGATCAACGGCGGCGGCCTGTTCGAGACCGGCGCCGGCGGTTCCGCCCCGAAGCACGTCCAGCAGCTGCTCAAGGAAAACCACCTGCGCTGGGACAGCCTGGGCGAGTTCCTGGCCCTGGCCGTGAGCTTCGAGCACCTGGCCACCACCACGGGCAATGCCCGCGCCCAGATCCTCGCGGACACCTTGGACCGCGCCACCGGCACCTTCCTGCTCGAGGACAAGTCCCCGAAGCGCAAGGCCGGCGAGCTGGACAACCGCGGCAGCCACTTCTACCTGGCCAAGTTCTGGGCCGACGAGCTGGCACGCCAGAGCGACGACGCCGAACTCGCCCAGGCCTTCGCCGAGGTCTCCAAGACCCTCAGCACCGACGAGGAAGCCATTGTCGGCGAGCTGCTGGCCGTCCAGGGTTCCCCGGTGGACCTCGGCGGCTACTACCGCCCGGACGAGGCCAAGGCCTCTGCCGTGATGCGTCCCTCCGCCACCTTCAGCAAGGCCCTGTCCCTGCTGGGCTAGGCACCTGAGGCGATAAACGCCGACGGCGCACCGGGTGTCCGGTGCGCCGTCGGCGTTTAAGCTGTTGTTTCGAATCCGTCGCTAGTCGTCGGCGCGGCGTCCGCCTGCGGCGGTGGCGTCGTCCGCGTCCGCTGCGGGGCCGGTCGCCGGCTCCGTGGCCAGGTCCGGGTCGGTGTTCTGCGGAGCGCCCGTGCCGATCACGTCGTAGTCCGGGTCCGTCACCGGGGTCAGCCCGGAGTCGACCTCACCGTTGTTGACGCGTTCCCGCCAGGCGCCGGTCTCGAAGTCCCGGTCCTCGATGAACTTCTTGAACCGCTCCAGGTCTGCGGCCACCTGCCGGGAGTCGAGCCCGGCGGCTGCGCCGAGCTTCTCCACGGCACCCTCGGGCTCCCAGCTGAGCTCCACGTCGACCCGCACGGAGCCCGGCGTGAGCTCGGTGAAGCGCACCGTGCCGGCGTTTCGCGGGGCGTCGATGCTCTCCCACGCCACCAGCCGGTCCGGTTCCTGCGCCGTGATCCGGGCATCGTAGGCGCGCTGGACGCCCCTGATGCTGGTCTCGAAGTGGACGGTGGTGTCATCGAGCTGCCGGACGCTGTCGACGCCCGTCATGAACTGGGGAAAATCCTCGAACTGGGTCCACTGGTTGTAGGCCTGCTTGACGGGGACGTTGACGTCGATGGATTCCTGCACTGTTGCCATGCGCTCTGTACTCCTCTGGTCGGATAAAGCCCGGCTCTCTGCGGCCTGATTCACAAGCTATCCGCAACGGGGCATCCGGCAAAGTCCGCGCACGAAGGCCGGGGCGGCGACGGCAAAAGTCCGGCGGCCCTAGCCGCCCTTCTTGCCGCCCTTGGCCTTACCGGGTCCCTGTTGCTGTGCCTGCTGGGCAGCCTGTTGGGCGGCGGCCTGGTCGGCGGCCGCCTGTTCCGCAGCCGCCTTGGCCGCCGCGTCGCGGGCGGCCTGCGCGGCCTTCTCCTCTTCCGCGGCCTTGGCGGCTGCATCCTTGGCGGCCTGCTGCTGGGCGATCCGGGCGTTCAGGTCGTTCCGGACGGCGTCGATGGAGGATTTGATGCTCTGGTGCCGCTTGAAGGAGACCTTGCCGTCGGCCGCGGCGGTATCCAGGGCGGTGGTCAGTTCATCCAGCTGTTTCAGGGCACCCGGGGAATCGTCGGCGGCCGCGGCCTGGGTGACGGCGAGGACGCGCGACTGCAGCTGGCCGGCTGCGGCGGCGTCCAGGTCGGGGGCGACGGAGGCGCAGCCCGCCAGCGCGCCTGCCCCGACGATCAGGGCCAACGCGGCGCCGGCGACACGGCGGTTCACGCGGCGCGCGCCAGTGAAAGACAGTCCGGTCATGGGTTCACGCTTTCCTGCAGCTGTTTCAGGTGCTCACCGATGTCGCCCGTCACTGCCGGGTACGGGACCGGCGGCGGTGCGGCGGGCGCCGCGGTCAGGGAGAGCACCACGGCGGCGGCAACCGCGAGCAGCACGACGACGGCGAGGCCCAGCAGGAGCTTGGCCCGCCGGCCCAGCGGCCGCCGGGCGGCGCCCCGGCCCGCCACTGCTGAGAGACCCGGCCGGGAGGTGGGCAGTGCGGCAGTCGACGGGATGGGCGGCAGCGCGGCGGTACCCGGCGCCGTCGTCCGCGCCGTCGAGGCTGCATCTGAACCCGCGGCCGCACCCTTGCCCGCATTCCGCGACCAGCCCCGGGCCGGACCCCTCGCTGACCTGGGCGGCCGGGCAGGGGGCGCGGGCAGCACGCGGGTCTGCTGCTCGGCCAGCGGGCCGGGCAGGTGATCCGGGGAGACCAAGGCCTGGCGCAGGACGGGCTCAAGGTCGGCGGCGGCCGGGCGTTCCAGCGGGTCCAGTGCCGTCATGGCACGGATGAGGCCGGCCCAGGCGGCGGGGACGTCGTCGGGGATGGCGGGGGCCCGGTGCAGCCGGGCGACCGCCGATTCGACGGCGCTTCCCGGGTATTCCACGGTGCCCTTGATGCACTCCAGAAGCACCAGGCCCAGGGAGTAGATGTCGCTCGCCGGGCCCATGTCCGCGCCGCGGGCCTGTTCGGGGCTGAGGTAGGCGGCGGTGCCCACCATCGTCCCGGTGGCGGTGAGGCGGGTCCCGTCGGCGATCCGGGCGATGCCGAAGTCGGTCAGCTTGGGCCGGAGCGGCTCGCCCGGCCGGGTCCGGACCAGCAGGACGTTGGCGGGTTTGAGGTCCCGGTGGATGATGCCGAGGGAGTGGACGTAGGCGAGGGCGTCGGCCAGGCCGGCGCCGATCACGGCCACCTCGTCCAGGGGGAGCGGGCTGTGCCGGATGCGGGTGCGGAGGTCCTGTCCGTCCACCAGTTCCATGGTCAGGAACGGGCGGGGCTCGTCCGGGAGGCGGGTGTCGGTGCCGGCGTCGAAGAGGGTGACCAGGCCGGGGTGGTTGAGGGTGGCCAGTAGCTCGATTTCGGCCTGCTGCCGGCGGAGTTCGTCGGCGTCGGAGGCCTGGGGTGCGAAGAGCTTCAGCGCTACGTCGCGGCCCAGGTTCTCGTCCCTGGCGGTGTAGACCGAAGCCATTCCGCCCCGGCCGATGACCTCTCCCAGTCGGTAGCGGCCGCTGAGAATCTCGGCCGTGACCTCGTTGGGCGACGTGTCCACGGGTACCCCCTGTTGCTTCCGACGCCGCGGTGGCGTCCTAAGGAAATGATACGGGTATGGGTATCGCGGTTCGGCGCGGGGACGGAATGGCCCCCATGGTGGTGCTGGTACATGACTGGTGCTGTGCGCTTGTTCCTGGTCTGGACCTTTCTGACAGGGGCACCGCCGCGGACGACTGAGCTGTGCGGCGACGGCGCCTTGCTGGCATGGGATTGAAGGGTTCCGCCGGGGCCTGCGGGGCCGTTGGATCCCCCAGCGGACCCAACGACCACGCCCCGGCGCTCACGAGAACCTGCGCGGGGCGGCCGGTGTCACGGCGGGCGTTCCGCAGTGGCCGGGAGGACGCGGCTGCGGCGGCGCGGGACCTGCTGGCGGCGTGGCGCGACGGCGGGACGCTGGGTGAAGCGGGAAACGGGTGCCGGGGTCCGGCGGGGGGTGAGGCACATGGAAACTTCTCCTGACGAGCTGGTGGCGGGCGCAAGGGGCGGCCCGCGGGACGGTTCTCTGCACAGCGATGCTGCAGAGGACGGTCCAGCTAGTCGGGAGAAGAGCCGGGATCCGCGGTGACGGCGCGGTAGGCGTGCTGGAGCGGGCCGCTGATGGGCTCGAAGCCCTGCGGCGGTACGACGAGGAAGGCATCAGGCAGCCAGGCGGCGGTTCCGGCCGCGCTTCCGGCGGTGGGGCCGCCGCCGGACCCCGAGCCGGGGGCGGGCGGGAGCGCGGTGGGAGCCGGGAAGCCGGTTCCCCCGCCCCAGGGGTGCGGCAGGTCGGTGTTGCCGGCGGGCGCTGCGGGGGCGCTGTCTCCTGCGGGCGCGGCGGTGCCCGCCGACCCTGCCGGCGCGGTGCCGGGCGCTGGCGCGGGCAGATTCGGCTCAGGCAGGACCAGTGCCGGGGTGAACGACGGGTGTGTGGCAGCGTAACTGGTGATGCTGCCGACGTTCGGGCGCGCGACCACGGGGGCCGGACTGCAGGAGAGCGCCGTGTCGACGGCTGCGACAGTTACCGCGGGGGCCGGGCTGGCGGGACCGGTGGGCTGGCCGGAGGCGGCGGGCCGGGCCGGGGAAGCGGCCTCGGCGGCCTGGGGAGAGGCTGCCGGGGCCGACTGCGCGGGCGTCTGGGTGGCAGGGGTGGTGCCGGTGGATCCGGCCAGGGGGTCGATGACGGGCAACACCGGAACGGGCGGCGCCGGGACACTTACCACGGGAACGGTGACCACCGGAGTGGGAGCAGGAGCCGGAGCCGTGGCTGAGGGTGTCGGCGCCGGGGTGGTGGGGGCCGGGGCGGGCGTGGGTGGCGGCGCCGGGGTGGCCACGGGCGGCACCGGAACCGGGGGTGTGACCACGGGAACGGGCACGACGACGGGGTCTGCGGGCTGCACGGGTGCCGGGACGGCGGGAGTGGGATCGGGAGCCGGGGCAGGTTCCTGCACTGGTGGATCTTGTACGGTCGGCTCCGGGGCGGTGACGGGAGCGGGGGCCGGGTCCGGCTGGGGGTTGCTGACCGGAGGGGCCGATTCGGTGGGCGCGGGTGCCGGAGACACCGGCGTCGCCTCGACGGCAGGAGCCGTGGCCGTCGGCGTCGGATCCGGGGCGGGTGTCGCGGCGGCCTCGAGCGCCTCGTCGGTCATGGGCAGTTGGATCATGGTGCCCAGCGAGGTTTCCAGGTGGCCGGCGGTGACGGCGGCCGGTTCGTCTGCGCTGGCAGCGGCGGCGCTCAGCGTCAGCCAGGCACACACCGCGAGCAGGGCCAGGAGCAGCCGCCGGAGCCGGAGGCGCAGGGGGGAAGGGCCCGCCGCTTCACGCATGCGCAACACCCCTCCCCGGAAAGGCTCGATGATTGGCCTATAGCGTAGATCCAGGGGTAGTGGCGCGTCCAGAGCGGGAGGACACTATTAGTCCCGGATTCCGGGTTCCTGGTCCGCCGGCCGGCGTCGGCCAGGGTCCGGCGTCAGCGGACCTGCACGTCGTTGGGGTAGCTGACCCCCAGCTGGGCGCGGACGCCATCGAACAATCGCATGGTGTCGAGGGAGTCCTGCAGCGGCATCACCGGGCTCTCGGTCAGCCCCTGCTGGATGCAGCGGGTGACCTCGCGCAGCTCGTAGCTATAGCCGCGGCCCACCGTGGTGAACTGTTCCGTCCGCGGGTCGTCGAAGCCCACCCGGACCAGCAGCTCCCGGGGGTTGTTGATGGATCCCAGGCTTTGCAGGAACCCTTTGTTCCCGGCGACGGTGGCGGTGCGCGGCCCGTGCACCAGGAGGGAGGAGGTCAGCTGTGCCTGCGCCCCGTGGTGGTAGCCGAGCGTCAGGGCGTTCTGGGCGTCGACGCCGTCGTCGTTGACGAAACCGGTGGCGGTGACCGTCTGTGGGAAGCCCAGCGTGCCCAGCGCCCAGAGCAGCGGGTAGATGGTGATATCCAGCAGGGCGCCGCCGCCGTCCCGGGGTGCCCAGAGCCGGGAGGTGGGGGAGTAGGGGGCCGGGAAACCCAGGTCCGCGCCGACCCACTGGACCTGGCCGATCTCGCCCGACGCGGCGATCTCGAAGGCCCGCTGCATCGCCGGCAGGAACCGGCTCCACATGGCCTCCATCAAAAACAGTCCGTTGGCGCGGGACAGGTCGATCAGCTCGGCCGCCTCGCGGGCATTGACGGTGAGGGCCTTCTCGCAGAGGACGTGCTTGCCGGCCAGGAGGGCGGCCTTGGCGATAGCGTGGTGCTGGGCGTGCGGGGTGGCGACGTAGACGACGTCGACGGCGTCGTCGGCCAGCAGGTGCTCGTAGCCCGGAACCCCGTCCCGGTCCCCGTAGGCGCGGGCGAAACCGTAGTCCGCGGCGAAGGCGTCCGCGGCGGCCTGGCTGCGGGAGGACACCGCGTACAGCTGGGCGTCCGCGAGCAGCTCCAGGTCCCGGGTGACGGTGGCCGCGATCCCGCCGGTGGCGATGACGCCCCACCGCAACCGGGCTCCGGTGGCGGTCCGGGGATCCTGGTCGGGTTGGTCAAAGAGCCAGGGCCTGGCGATCGGGGCGTTCATGCTGCCATCCTCTCACCCGGGGCGCCGTCGTCGTCGTTCCCCGCCAGCTACCGCACCCACGTCCTGCTAACCCACGAGCGCGCCCGTTCCGGAAAAGCGCGCCGTTTCCGGGCAGCCGCACCCCGGACCCGGGCCGCGCCCGTCCGGAAGCGCCGCGAAAAGCTGAAACCGCCGCGAAGTCCGGAACCGCCGCCGAACCGCGGCGGAAACTCCCTCCGAACCAACCCCCGGACGCACCAGGGCCCCGACCCTCCCGCAGCGAAAACTGCGGGGGAGCCGGGGCCCTAATGGTGAAGCGGAAGACTACTTGGTGATCGGTCCGAGTACCGGATCGTCGACGTAAGCGGTCTTGACGTTCTCCTTGGTCACGATGACCGGCTCCAGCAGGAAGGCCGGAACGGTCTTGACCTTGTTGTTGTAGGACTTGTCGTCGTTGATCTCAGGCTTCTTGCCGGCCTGGATGTCCTTGACCATGGTGATCGCGTGCTCAACGAGCTTGCGGGTGTCCTTGTTGATGGTGGAGTACTGCTCACCGGCCATGATCGACTTGACGGACTCAACCTCGGAGTCCTGACCCGTGATAACCGGCAGCGGCTTGCCTGCAGCCTTGACCGAGGTCAGGACCGCGCGGGCCAGCGTGTCGTTCGGGGACAGGACGCCGTCCAGGGTGGCGCTGCCGTAGCTGCCGCTGAGCAGGGTGTCGGCACGACGCTGGGCGTTCTCAGCCTTCCAGCCCTGGGTCACGGCCTGCTCGAAGGAGGTCTGGCCGGAAACGACCTTGAGGGTGCCGTCGTCCAGCTTCGGCTTCAGCACGCTCATGGCGCCGTCGAAGAAGACCTTCGCGTTGGCGTCATCCGGGGAACCGGCGAACAGTTCGATGTTGTACGGGCCCGTCGGCTTCTTGGCCTTCATGCCGTCCAGCAGGGCCTGGCCCTGCAGCACGCCAACCTTGAAGTTGTCGTAGGCGACGTAGTAGTCGACGTTCTCGGTGTTCAGCAGCAGACGGTCGTACGCGATGATAGTCGCGCCGGCGTCCTTGGCCTGCTTCAGCTGGGTACCCAGCTGCGCACCGTCGATGGCACCGACGATGATGACCTTGTCACCCTTGGTGACCATGGCGCTGATCTGGTTCTGCTGCTCGGAAACGCCACCGTTGGCGAACTGAACATCAGCCTTGAAGCCTGCACCGTTGAGGCCATCGTTGAACAGCTTCTCGGCCAGGACCCAGTTCTCACTGGTCTTCTGCGGGAGGGCGACGCCGATCGGGGAGTTCTTGGGGAACGCCTCGCCGCCGCTGCTCGCGGAACCGGAAGATCCGCTGTCGGCACGGCCGCAGGCTGTCAGCGCCAGTGCCGCAATAGCAGCGATTGCTGCTGCCTTTCCTGCTTTACCAATCATTTGCATTGCTTGGTTCACTTTCTTTTTGGTGGTGTGTGGAGACTCGGTGGTAACTGGGAAGGGATCCGGTCAGGATTCCTTGGCGATGACCTCTTTGGTGGAAGTGGTCTCGTCGGCCTTGATCTCGTTGCTGCGGCCGAAGTTCTTCATCATCATGCCGATGATCGATTTCTTGCCCTGCGACTTGTTGTAGACGTCGAAGGCGACGGCGATCAGCAGGACCAGGCCCTTGATGATCTGGGTCAGGTCGGCGCCGACGCCGAGCAGCTGCAGGCCGTTGTTCAGGACCGCCATCACCAGGCCACCGACGATCGAGCCGATCACGGTGCCGACGCCGCCGGTCACGGCCGCGCCGCCGATGAAGACTGCCGCGATCGCGTCCAGCTCCCAGCCGACGCCGTCGAACGGGCCGGAGGCGGTGGAGCGGCCGACGAAGATCATGCCGGCCAGGCCGGCCAGGATCGACATGTTCATCATGACCAGGAAGTTGACCTTCTTGGACTGGACGCCGGAGAGTTCGGCCGCGTGGCGGTTGCCGCCGACGGCGTAGACGTGGCGGCCGATGACCGTCTTCGAGGAGATGAAGCCGTAGAGCAGGACCAGGACGGCCAGGATCAGGCCGGGGATGGGGAACGAGGTGCCCGGGCGGCCGGTGGCGAAGAGGTACGTCGCGTAGAGGATGGCCGCGCAGATCAGGACCAGCTTGGTGATGGTCACCCAGCTCTCGGTCACGTCGGCGCCGAGGGACTTGGCCTTGCGGCGGGCGCGCAGTTCGCTGAAGACCACGTAGGCGACGCCGAGCAGGCCGAGCAGCACGGTCAGGTTGTTGTAGCCGGTGCTGGGGCCCACCTCGGGCAGGTAGCCGGAACCGATGTACTGGAAGTCGTTGGGCACCGGGATGGTGTTTGACTTGCCGACGTACTGGTTGAAACCGCGGAACAGGAGCATGCCGGCGAGGGTCACGATGAAGGCCGGGATGCCGACGTAGGCGGTCCAGAAGCCCTGCCAGGCGCCGATCAGCGCGCCCAGGAGCAGGCCGAAGAGGATGCCGAGGTACCACGGGATGCCCCAGTCGCGGATCATCAGGGCCACGCTGACACCCACGAACGCGGCCACGGAGCCGACGGAGAGGTCAATGTGGCCGGCGATGATGACCAGCACCATGCCGATCGCGAGGATCAGGATGTAGGAGTTGCCGTTGAAGAGGTTGATGACGTTGCCCGGGGTGAGCGTGCGGCCCTCGGTGAAAATCTGGAAGAAGACGATCAGCGCAACCAGGGCGAAGATCATGCCGAATTGGCGGGTGTTGCCGCCAAAGAGCTTCTTGAGCGCGTTCATTGTGTCAGTCCTTGTAGTCCGGATTGTTCTGGATCGCCCGGGGTCAGGCAGTCTTGCGGGCGGAGGTCATCAGCTTCATCAGGCTTTCCTGGCTGGCTTCCTCTTTGGTCAGCACGCCGGTGATGGCGCCTTCGAAGATGGTGTAGATGCGGTCGGAGAGGCCCAACAGCTCCGGCAGTTCCGAGGAAATGACGATCACGCCCTTGCCCTGGTTGGCCAGCTGCTGGATGATGCCGTAGATCTCGTACTTGGCGCCGACGTCGATGCCGCGGGTGGGCTCATCGAGGATCAGCAGGTCCGGGTCGGTGAACATCCACTTGGCCAGGACGACCTTCTGCTGGTTGCCGCCGGAGAGCTTCGCGACGCCTTCCTCCACCGACGGGGTCTTGGTGCGCAGCGACTTGCGGTACTGCTCCGCGACCGTGAACTCCTGGTCGGCGTCGACCACGTTGTGCTTGCTGATCTTCTTCAGCGCCGCCGAGACGGTGGTGGCCTTGATGTCGTCGAGGAGGTTCAGGCCCAGGGACTTGCGGTCCTCCGTGACGTAGCCAAGGCCGGCATTGATTGCCTGCTTGACCGTCTTGAGGTGGATCTCCTTGCCGTCCTTGTAGACGTGGCCGGAGATGAAGCGGCCGTAGGAGCGGCCGAACAGGGAGCGGGCCAGTTCGGTGCGGCCCGCGCCCATGAGACCGGCGAAGCCGACGATCTCGCCGCGGCGGACGTAGAAGCTGGAGTTCTTGCAGACCAGACGGTCCTGGATCTGCGGGTGGCCCACGGTCCAGTTCTTGACCTCGAAGAAGGTCTCGCCGATGTTCGGGGTGTGGTCCGGGAAGCGGGACTCCAGGGTCCGGCCCACCATGCCCTTGATGATGCGGTCCTCGTCGACGCCGTCGGCCTTCACATCGAGGGTCTCAATCGATTTGCCGTCGCGGATGATGGTGATGGAGTCCGCGATCTGCTCGATCTCGTTGAGCTTGTGGGAAATGATGATCGAGGTGATGCCGCGGCCCTTGAGGCCCAGGATCAGGTCCAGCAGGTGCTGGGAGTCGGACTCGTTCAGGGCCGCGGTGGGCTCGTCGAGGATGAGGAGCTTGACCTTCTTGTTCAGCGCCTTGGCGATCTCGACCAGCTGCTGCTTGCCGACGCCGATCTCCTTGACCGGGGTGTCCGGGTCCTCGCGCAGGCCCACGCGGGCGAGCAGTTCGGTGGAGCGGAGCCGGGCCTCGGCCCAGTCGATCACGCCGCGCTTGGTGGGTTCGTTGCCCAGGAAGATGTTTTCCATGATGGACAGTTCGGGGATCAGCGCCAGTTCCTGGTGGATGATCACGATGCCGGCGTGCTCGCTGGCCCGGATGTCCTTGAACTCCTGGACTTCGTTCTGGTAGACGATGTCGCCGGTGTAGCTGCCGTGGGGGTAAACGCCCGAAAGGACCTTCATCAGGGTGGATTTGCCGGCGCCGTTTTCACCGCAGATGGCGTGGATTTCGCCGGCCTTCACCCGCAGGTTCACCTCGGCCAAAGCTTTAACGCCGGGGAACTCTTTGGTGATGGAGCGCATCTCGAGAATTACGGGATCGCTGTGCGTGTCGAGGGACGTCATCTGCCCTTACGCCTCCAATGCATGACTTCGTTGTCCGCCCCTGCAAACCGCAGGGCCGTCTGATGGAAAAGTAAACTGGATCACGTCGTTGTCGTCAAGTCTTTAACGCAACGGACGGATAACGGTGGAGCTAGTTGCGCCGGATTCCGGCCTGCTGGAAGACCAGTGCGGTTGCCCCGAGGGCCTCGGCGCGGTCGCCCAGGGAGGACATGGTGAGGGTGGTGGTCTCGCCGATGACGGGCACGGCGTGCCGGATCAGGCCCCGCCGGATGGGGTCCAGCAGGAGCTCGCCGAGGCCCGCCAGCGGCCCGCCGACGACGATCACCTCGGGGTTGATCAGGTTGGCCACGTTGCCCAGCGCACGCCCGGCGGCGAGGCCGGCGTCGTCCACCACGCGCAGGGTGGCGGAGTCCTTGGCGAGGGCCTTGCGGACAATGTCCTCGCTGGTCATGGGCCGGTCGTCGCCGCGGCTGAGCAACTCCAGCATGGTCGTGGTGGAGGCGACGGTTTCCAGGCAGCCGCGGTTGCCGCAGCGGCAGACCAGGCCGTGTTCGTGGATGGTGGCGTGGCCGATTTCGCCGGTGATGCCGACGTTGCCGTAGTAAGGCATGCCGTTGATGATCAGGCCCGCGCCGATGCCCGAACCGATCTTGAGGAAGAGCAGGTTGCTGGTGCCGCTGTGCGGTCCCCACGTCACCTCGGAGAGGGCGCCCAGGTTGGCGTCGTTGTCGACGAAAATCGGCAGATCCAGGGCTTCCTCGAGCCGTTCCAGGATGTTGATGCCGACCCATTCCGGGAGGATGGCGCCCTGGGCGACGGTGCCGGAACGGCGGTCGATGGGGCCCGGGATGCCGACGCCGGCACCCACCAGGGCGCTGCGTTCGACGCCGCCGGTATCGAGCAGCCGGTCGAGGACGGCGACGGCGGCGGCGATGCCGTCCTCGGCGTGGTGGCCCAGCGGCAGGAGCACCGCCTCCTCGGCCAGGACGTGGTAACTCAGTGAGGCCAGCACCACGCGCAGGTGCCGGCGGCCGAAGTCGATGCCCACGGCCACGGCGCCCTGGCTGTTGAGCCGGACGTTCAGGGCCCGGCGGCCGGAGCTGGTGGTCGGTTCGGTGGAGGCGAGCCCGGCGTCCTGCATGATCTTGACGATGTTGGACACCGTGGCCGTGGAGAGCCCGGTCTGCCGGGCCAGTTCAGCCTGCGTGGACGGGCCGGCGAGCAGGCATTCGATGATCCGTTGCTGGTTCAAATGGCGGAGCGCGGACTGCGACCCGGGGTTTTTCGTGCGGCTCCTCGTTGAGCGCGTTGGTGAGGGCATGCAAAGAAGCGTGCACCATCAGGGGTTTGTAGTCAAGAAGTTAACGCAAGCCGCGGCGCGCCCGCCCCCGAATACCCCCTTACGGATCAGCGGTGCAGCTCGCGGTGCGCCCGCGCGAGCTCGCGGTAGTGCGCGGCGTTGTGGCGGACGCCGTCGAACTCCTCCTCCGTCAGTTCCCGGCGCACCTTGGCGGGCACGCCCGCAACCAGCGACCGGGGCGGGATGACGGTGCCCTCGAGCACGACGGCGCCCGCCGCCACGAGCGAGCCGGCGCCGATCACGGCGCCGTTGAGGACCGTGGCGCCCATGCCGATGAGGCAGTCGTCCTCGACCGTGCAGCCGTGGACCACGGCGCCGTGGCCGATGCTGACGCCCGCGCCCACCGTGCAGGGGAAGTCCGGGTCCGCGTGCAGCACCACGTTGTCCTGCAGGTTGCTGCCGGCCCCGACGCTGATGGCGGCGGTGTCCGCGCGGACCGTGACGCCGTAGAAGGCGCTGGAGTCCTCGGCGAGGGTGGCGTTGCCGATGATCGAGGCGCTCGGGGCAACGAAGGCGGAGTCGTGGACGGCCGGGGTCTCGCCGGCGAAAGCGTAAACGGGAGTCATGGACCCCAGCCTAGGACAGCGGCCGGACCTGCGGGAGCGCCGGGAGGCACGGATCAGGCACGGATCAGGCGCGGAGAACCGTGAAGCCGGGTCCGGCACCGGCGTCCGGGCCGCCCTGCGGGAGGACGACGGCGATCGGTGCGCCGGGTTCGGCCACGCGCCGGAGTTCGCGGAGGGCGCCGTCCGATGCCTCGGCGTCGAGTCCGGCCAGGGCGTCCGGGGCCCAGACGGCCGGGAAGGCTGCGTCCGCGAACGGCAGGGCCGCGGCGGTTGCAACCGAGGCGGAGAGGCCGTGGGCGCGGGCGGCGTGGATGTTCTCTTCGGAGGCGTCCACGCCGGTGAAGTGGAGCCCGGCACGGACGAAGGCGAGGCCCTCGGCGCCCGTGCCGCAGTCCAGGCCCAGCACGGCGTGCCGGCCCTCCTCCTTGAGCAGGGCCACGAAGTCGTCCAGCCGCTGCGCCCCGTTGTTTCTGGTCACGGGTGTGGTCATGGCTCCAGTAAAGGGCCCCGGCCGCGCACGCGGCAAGGGCCCTCCCGGAAACGGCTAGCTGAAGACGACTGTCCGGTTGCCGTCCAACAGCACCCGGTGCTCGGCGTGCCACTGCACGGCCTGGGCCAGGGTGCGGCCCTCGACGTCGCGGCCCATCTGCACGAACTGCTCGGCGGTGCGCCGGTGGTCCACGCGGATGACCTCCTGCTCGATGATCGGGCCCTCGTCCAGGGCGGCGGTGACGTAGTGCGCGGTGGCGCCGATCAGCTTCACGCCGCGGGCGTGCGCCTGGTGGTACGGCTTGGCGCCCTTGAAGGAGGGCAGGAACGAGTGGTGGATGTTGATGGCCTTGCCGGTCAGTTCGGTGCAGAGCTCGTCCGAGAGGATCTGCATGTAGCGGGCCAGGACGGTCAGTTCGACGTCGTGCTCGGCCATCAGGGCGCGGAGGGCGTCCTCGGCCTGGGCCTTGGTGTCCTTCGTGACGGGGATGTAGTGGAAGGGGATGCCGTAGAACTCGGCGAGGCCTGCGAGGTCGCGGTGATTGGAGACGATCGCGGGGATTTCGATCGGCAGCGTGCCGGAGCGCTGCAGGAACAGCAGGTCGTTCAGGCAGTGCGCCGAGGTGCTGGCCATCAGCAGGGTGCGCAGCTTCCTGCCGGCCGGGTTCAGGCTCCACTGCATGCCGAAGGCCTGTGCCACCGGCTCCAGGGCGGCGAGCAGCTCCGACTCGGGGGCCGCCGTCGTCGCCTCCACCCGCATGAAGAAGGTGCCCGTGCCCTCGCTGCCGTACTGCTGCGAGTCCGTAATATTGCAGCCCGCCACCAGCAGGGCGCCGGCCACCGCGTGCACGATGCCGGGCCGGTCCGGGCAGGAGAGGGTGAGGATATAGGAGGCAGTCAGCTGGTCGTCAGTCACGATAGAACAGCCTACCCGCGGCTGGGATAGGCTTAACCTGTCGCAACTGGCGTTGGGTGGCTTACCACCAGGGAGCGGCACGCACGCAGACCACGGATCGTACGCCTGGGCCGAGGGTCATGTTTTTCCGGTTGGCAGCCCCGCGCTGCCCTCCCGCAGGCACCGTCATCTAGCGGCGCCAGCGCGGACCAGCCGGTAACCTGACCTCACAGCAGTGACCGTTGCCAAGCCAGGAGTTCTTCGTGACTACTTCCCTTCGCCTTTCTTCAGCAGCCGTAAGCAACCAGCCCCTCGCTGAACTCGATCCCGAGATTGCCGCCGTCCTGGACCAGGAGCTCGGCCGCCAGCGCGGCACCCTGGAAATGATCGCCTCCGAAAACTTCGCCCCCCGCGCCGTCATGGAAGCCCAGGGCTCCGTGCTGACGAACAAGTACGCCGAGGGTTACCCGGGCCGCCGCTACTACGGCGGCTGCGAATACGTCGACGTCGCCGAGCAGCTCGCGATCGACCGGGTCAAGGCCCTCTTCGGTGCCGAGTTCGCCAACGTCCAGCCGCACTCCGGCGCGCAGGCCAATGCCGCCGCCCTCTCCGCGATGATCACCCCGGGCGACAAGATCATGGGCCTGTCCCTGGCCCACGGCGGGCACCTCACCCACGGCATGAAGCTGAACTTCTCCGGCAAGCTGTACGACGTCGCGGCCTACCAGGTCGAGGAGGACACCTTCCGGGTGGACATGGACAAGCTCCGCGAGCAGGCGCTCGCCGAGAAGCCGCAGGTCATCATCGCCGGCTGGTCCGCTTACCCGCGCCACCTCGACTTCGCCGCCTTCCGCTCGATCGCCGACGAGGTCGGGGCCCTGCTCTGGACCGACATGGCGCACTTCGCCGGGCTGGTGGCCGCCGGCCTGCACCCGAGCCCGGTGCCGCACTCCGACGTCGTTACCTCCACCGTGCACAAGACCCTCGCCGGGCCGCGCTCCGGCGTGATCCTGGCCAAGCAGGAGTGGGCCAAGAAGATTAACTCCAACGTCTTCCCCGGCCAGCAGGGCGGCCCGCTGATGCACGTCATCGCGGCCAAGGCCGTGGCGTTCAAGATCGCGGCGGGCGAGGAGTTCAAGGAACGCCAGGAGCGCGTGCTTGAGGGCGCCCGGATCATCGCCGACCGGCTGAATGCGGCCGACGTCGCCGAGGCCGGCGTCTCGGTCCTCACCGGCGGCACCGACGTGCACCTGGTCCTGGTGGACCTGCGCAACTCCCAGCTGGACGGCCAGCAGGCCGAGGATCTGCTGCACTCCGTGGGCATCACCGTGAACCGCAACGCCGTTCCGTTCGATCCGCGCCCGCCGATGGTCACCTCCGGCCTGCGGATCGGCACCCCGGCCCTGGCCACCCGCGGCTTCGGCGCAGAGGAATTCACCGAGGTCGCCGACATCATCGCCACCGCCCTCAAGGCAGGCACCGGCGCCGACGTCGAGGCCCTCCAGTCCCGCGTGGACAAGCTCGCCGCCGACTTCCCGCTGTACCCGCAGCACGAGCAGTGGTGATCCGGTTGACCAACGACACGACCGAAACCCGCACCGCCCGCATCCTCGACGGCAAGGCCACCGCGGCCGCCATCAAGGCCGAACTGACCGAACGCGTCGCCGCCCTCAAGGCCCGCGGCGTCGTCCCGGGACTGGGCACCATCCTCGTCGGCTCCGACCCGGGCAGCACCTGGTACGTCGGAGGCAAGCACAAGGACTGCGCCGAGGTGGGCATCACCTCGATCCGCCGCGACCTGCCCGAGGAGACCACCCAGGAGGAACTGCTGGCCGTGGTCCGGGAACTGAACGAGAACCCGGAATGCACCGGGTACATCGTCCAGCTGCCACTGCCGAAGCACATCAACCAGGACGTCATCCTCGAGGCGATGGACCCGGACAAGGATGCCGACGGCCTGCACCCGATGAACCTTGGCCGCCTGGTGGCCAACGTGTCCGGGCCGATGACCTCCCCGCTGCCCTGCACGCCCAAGGGCTGCATTGAGTTGCTGACCCGCCACGGCATCGACCTCAAGGGCAAGCGCGTCCTGGTGGTGGGCCGCGGCGTCACCATCGGCCGGCCCGTGGGACTGCTGCTGACCCGCAAGGACGTCAACGCCACGGTCATCCTCGCGCACACCGGCACCGTGGACCTGCCCGCCGAAATCCGGCAGGCCGACGTCGTCATCGCCGCCGCCGGCCAGCCGCACATGATCAAGGCCGCGGACCTCAAGCCCGGCGCGATCGTGCTGGACGTGGGCGTCAGCCGAGTCGACGACGGCAACGGCAAGGCCGTGGTGACCGGGGACGTGGAGCCCGCCGCGGCCGGCGTCGCCGCCTGGATCTCCCCGAACCCCGGGGGAGTGGGACCGATGACCCGCGCCATGCTGCTGGCCAACGTGGTGGAGACCGCCGAACGCCAGCTCCAGGACTAACGACCGCAACTGACTCGCAGCTGAGGCCGTTTTCAGCACCCAAAACGGCCCCAGCTGCGAGTCAGTTGGGTTTCCTGGCCCGAAAAGTCCCAAGAATTTACGAAAAGACTCTTTCATGGTTTGCCCGGATGGACTAGCGTGTTTCGGGTGCCTGAACTCGCCGCAAAAGAATCGCCCGTGGAAAGCGCCGCCGAATCCGGCCCCGCCCAGTACGTCATCACCGCCGAGAACCTGACCAAGAGCTACGGCGACATGACCGCCGTGGACGGGATCAGCTTCCGCGTGCCCGCCGGCGAGGCCTTCGGCCTGCTGGGCCCCAACGGCGCCGGCAAGTCCACCACCATGCGGATGATCGGCGGCGTCTCCCAGCGCACCTCCGGCTCCCTGACGATCATGGGCCTGGACCCGGAGCAACACGGCCCCGAGGTCCGCGCGCACCTGGGCGTGGTTCCGCAGCAGGACAACCTGGACGAGGAGCTCAAGGTCCGGGACAACCTGCTGGTCTACGGCCGCTACTTCGGCCTGCCGATGAGCTACCTCAAGCCCAAGGCCGACGAACTGCTGGAGTTCGCGCAGCTGACCGACAAGGCAAAGGCGAAGGTGGACGCGCTCTCAGGCGGCATGAAGCGGCGCCTCACGATTGCCCGCTCCCTGATCAATGAGCCCAAGATCCTGCTGCTGGACGAGCCCACTACGGGCCTGGACCCGCAGGCCCGCCACATCCTCTGGGACCGGCTGTTCCGGCTCAAGGAACAGGGCGTCACCCTGATCCTCACCACCCACTACATGGACGAGGCGGAGCAGCTCTGCGACCGGCTGATCGTGGTGGACAAGGGCCGGATCATGGCCGAGGGCTCCCCGGCCAGCCTGATCCGCGAATACTCCACCCGCGAGGTGCTCGAACTGCGCTTCGGGTCCGCCCGCAACGCCACCGTCGGCGCCGAACTCGAGGGCATCGGCGAACGCGTCGAAACCCTCCCGGACCGCGTCCTGATCTACGCCAACGACGGCGAGGCCGCCCTGGAAGAGGTCTCCGCCCGCGGCCTCCGCCCCGTCACCTCGCTGGTGCGCCGCTCCTCGCTGGAGGACGTCTTCCTGCGCCTGACCGGCCGGAGCCTCGTTGACTAGGAATCCGGCCGTGACCGAGCCGGGACAAACGACGGCGGCCCGCCCGGAGCCGCGGGCCGGGACCGGGCGCGCCCACGCGCCGGAGGTCTCCGCGGCCAAGGCCCGCCGCTGGGGTGCGTTCTACTACGCCGAACAGGTCCTGCGGGTGATGAAAGGCTACGGCTGGACCATCGTCATGTACGGCGTGGGCCAGCCAGTCGCCTACCTCTTCGCCATGGGCGTGGGACTGGCCACGCTGGTGGACTCAAACTCCGCCGCGGCCTTCGGCGGCGTCAGCTACCTGACCTTCATCGCCCCGGCCCTGCTGATCTCCGCGGCCGTGATGACCGCCGCGAACGAGTTCACCTTCCCGGTGATGGACGGATTCAAGTGGCGCCGGGTCTACTACGGCCCGCACGCCTCCCCGCTGACCCCGGAACAGATCGCCGCCGGACAGATCATCGCCGTGACAGTCCGGTTCCTGCTGCAGTCAGCCATCTACTTCGGCGTGGTGACCCTGTTCGGCGCCTCACCCAGCGGCTGGGGCTGGGTCTCGATCCTCATCGCCACCTTGGCCGGCCTCGCCTTCGGACTGCCCCTGATGGCCTACGCGGCCCGGATCAAGGAGGACAAGGGCCAATTCGCCATGGTGATGCGCTTCATAGTCATGCCGCTGTTCCTGTTCTCCGGCACCTTCTTCCCGCTGGACACCCTGCCCCTGGGGGTGCGCTGGGTCGGCTGGATCTCCCCGATCTGGCACGGCACAGAGCTCGGCCGGGTGGTCACCTACGGTTACCCCGAGCCGGCCTGGCTGAGCGCCGTCCACCTGATTGTCCTGGCCGGCCTCACGGTCCTCGGCTGGGTCCTGACCCGGCGCCAGTTCGCCACAAGGATGGGTGCATGAGCACGCTTGCCACCGCCGGACACCACGACGGCGCCCCCAGCGTCACCGACGCCGCCCGCGCCCGCCGCTTCGGCCCGCTGTACTCGCGCAACGTGCGCGCCGTCGTCGCCCGCGGGCTGATGGCCACCAAGAGCAGCAACTGGATGGTGATGCTCTCGGGCTTCTTCGAGCCCGTGCTGTACCTGATCTCCATGGGCGTGGGCCTCGGCGCGATCGTCGGCACGGTGCAGGGCCCCGGCGGCCAGGAGATCTCCTACGCCGCGTACATCGCCCCGGCGCTGCTGGCGGTCTCGGCCATGAACGGCGCCGTGTACGACTCCACCTGGAACGTCTTCTTCAAGATGAACTTCGCCAAGCTCTACCAGGGCATGCTCTACACCTCGCTGGGGCCGATCGACGTCGCGATGGGGGAGATCTTCCTGGCCCTGCTCCGCGGCCTCATGTACGCCACCGGGTTCACCGCGGTGATGGGCGTGATGGGCCTGATCACCACCCCGTGGGCCATCCTGATGATTCCGGCCTCGGTGCTGATCGCGTTCGGCTTCGCCAGCTTCGGCATGGGCATCACCAGCTTCATGAAGACCTTCCAGCAGATGGACTGGATCAACTTCATCATGCTGCCCATGTTCCTCTTCAGTGCCACCTTCTACCCGCTGAGTGTTTACCCGGGACCCATCCAGTTGCTGATCCAGGCCATGCCGCTCTGGCACGGGGTGGAGCTGCTCCGCCAGATCAGCGTGGGCGCCTTCGACGCTTCCACAGCGCTACACATCGGCTACTACCTGGTGATGATCGTGCTCGGCGTCGCCCTTACCACGGGCCGGCTGCGCCGGCTGTTCCTGAAGTAGCGGCCCCGGCGGCGGCCTTCCCGTGGGCCCTGCGGCCCGGGACAACGTCGGTCCGTTCGCCGGGGGTGGAAGCGCCACGGGCGGTGCACGCCGTTTGCGATAATGGACCCATGCGATCCCTCGGCAACCCTTCCTCCACCACGTCCC
Organism: Arthrobacter sp. NPDC080082; assembly: GCF_040686595.1. Classification (NCBI taxonomy): domain Bacteria; kingdom Bacillati; phylum Actinomycetota; class Actinomycetes; order Micrococcales; family Micrococcaceae; genus Arthrobacter; species Arthrobacter sp. NPDC080082. Next base: position 42,947 of record NZ_JBFBKQ010000004.1, read on the forward strand.
CGTTCGCCGCCGCCGGCAAGAACCCGATGTTCCGCATCGGCGGCCTCGGCATGACGGTGTTCATCATCGCCTTCCTGGTGGCCGTCATCTTCGCGGCGAACCAGAACGACGTCGTGGGCTGGGTTGTCGCCGTTATCGCCTTCTTCTGGCTGGCGCTGGCCTCCTTCGTGGTCTTCAGCATCCAGAAGGCCGCCAAGCGCGCCGGGGCCAAGCTCAACGAGGCGCAGAACGCCTTCAACTCCGCCGTAGGCCGGGCGCCGTCGGCCGGCAGCGCCGACCACGGCGGCACCCGCGTCGTCGGGGAGCGCCGGGAGGCCGACGAGGTCCGCGACATGAAGCTGGACCACTCCTTCAAGATCGTCCAGGTGCAGGTCCGCGTCGTCGAGCAGGAACGGGCCAAGGGCGCCGCCTCGGACCAGGACACCATCCGCCGCGCCCTCGAGACGATCGAAATCACCGCCACCAACGCCCGGGACATGATCAAGTCCGGCGGCTCCTCCGACGAGCCGGTGAGCGGAACCATCATCGACTAGAGTGGATCGGGTGAGCTCGGCATTGGAGAAGGACCACCTTCGCATCGCAACGGTCAACGTCAACGGCCTCCGCGCCGCCTACAAAAAGGGCATGGCGGAATGGCTGGCGGCGCGCGAGGTGGACATCCTCTGCCTGCAGGAGGTCCGCGCGCCCGACGCCGTGGTCCGGGACCTGCTCGGCGACGACTGGCACATCCTGCACGCCGAAGCCGAGGCGAAGGGCCGCGCCGGCGTCGCCATCGCCTCGCGCACGGAGCCGACGGCCACCCGGGGACACATCGGCCACGATTACTTCGCGACCGCGGGCCGCTGGGTGGAGGCGGACTACATCGTCCGCGACGCCGCCGGTAACCCCGCCACGCTGACCGTGGTCAGCGCCTACGTTCACTCCGGCGAGGCCGGGACCCCGAAGCAGGACGACAAGTTCCGCTTCCTGGACCTCATGCTGGCCCGGCTGCCGGAACTGTCCAAGCACAGCGACCACGCCCTGGTGGTGGGGGACCTGAACGTGGGCCACACGGAGCTGGACATCAAGAACTGGAAGGGCAACGTCAAACGTGCCGGCTTCCTGCCCGAGGAGCGTGCCTATTTCGACCGCTTCATGGGCGAGGAGATCGGCTGGAAGGATGTTCACAGGGGCCTGGCGGGTACCGTCAACGGCCCCTACACTTGGTGGTCGCAAAGGGGACAGGCCTTCGACAACGACACGGGCTGGCGGATTGACTACCACCTCGCCACCCCTGCCCTCGCCACCGCAGCGGTGCAGGCCGTCGTTGACCGGGCGCCGTCCTGGGATACCCGCTTCTCCGACCATGCCCCGCTGGTAGTGGACTACCGGCTCTAGTTTTAAGGCTTTCCCCATGACCTCTCCCGCCACCGCGTCGCTGATCCCCGACGCCACCCCCTCCACCGATGCCGCACCGGCGGCTGCCCCCGGCACCCGCCAGCGGATCCTCTCCGGAATGCAGCCCTCCGCCGACTCGCTGCACCTGGGCAACTACCTCGGCGCCCTGGTGAACTGGGTCCGGATGCAGGACGAATACGACGCCGTCTTCTTCATCCCCGACCTGCACGCCATCACCGTGCCCCAGGACCCGGCCGAGCTGGCCCGCCGCACCCGGGTGACCGCCGCCCAGTACATCGCCGGCGGCGTCGACGTCGACAAGTGCACCCTCTTCGTCCAGTCCCAGGTACCCGAACACGCCCAGCTGGCCTGGGTGCTGAACTGCATCACCGGCTTCGGCGAGGCCTCCCGGATGACCCAGTTCAAGGACAAGGCGCTCAAGCAGGGCTCGGACCAGGCCAGCGTGGGCCTGTTCACCTACCCGATCCTGCAGGCCGCGGACATCCTGCTGTACAAGCCGCACGGCGTCCCCGTCGGTGAGGACCAGCGCCAGCACGTCGAGCTCAGCCGCGACCTTGCCCAGCGCTTCAACTCCCGCTTCGGCGAGACCTTCACCGTGCCGCAGCCCTTCATCCAGAAGGGGACCGCGAAGATCTACGACCTGCAGAATCCGACGGCGAAGATGTCCAAGTCGGCCGAGTCCCCGGCCGGCCTGATCAACCTGCTGGATGAGCCGAAGCTGATCGCCAAGCGGATCAAGTCCGCCGTGACCGACACCGGCACCGAGATCCGCTTCGACCGGGAGAACAAGCCGGGCGTCTCCAACCTGCTGACCATCTACTCGGCCATCACCGGGCAGTCCATCGAGCAGCTCACCGCGGCCTACGAGGGCAAGATGTACGGCCACCTGAAGGTCGACCTGGCGGAGGTGGTGACGGCACACCTGAGCCCGATCCGCGACCGCGCCAACGAACTCCTGGCCGACCCGGCCGAGCTGGACCGCCTCCTGGCGGTCGGCGCGGACAAGGCCCGGGAAGCCGCGGCGGCCACCCTCAAGGACGTGTACGCCAAGGTGGGCTTCCTGCCGTACGCCGGGGCACGGGGAGACATCTAGGGCAATGTCCTTCGCCAGCAACGTCACCGCGAGCGAAACCGGCACGTCCACGGGAATGTCCCGGGACACCGGCGGCACCGCCCCCTCGGCGGCCGCGCCCGCGGGTCAGGACACGCAAGCTCCGGAGGACGGCATCAGCATCGGCGTGATCCTGGGCTTCCCGCCCAGGATCGCCGAGGAGCTGCGGCGCTGGCGGGCCTCCTTCGGGGACCCGCTGGCCGCCACGGTGCCCGCACACATCACCTTGGTCACCACCACCACCACCCGGGACTGGGAGGCCACCCGGCGGCACGTCCGCGAAGTCGCCGGCCGGCAGGAGCCCTTCACCGTCACCATCGCCGGCACCGGATCCTTCCGGCCCGTCTCCCCGGTGGTGTTCCTGAAGGTGGAGGAGGGGTTCGGCGAGTGCGTGGACCTGCACCGGCAGCTGCAGCGCGGCCCGCTGGAGCGCGAGCTGCCCTTCGCCTACCACCCGCACGTCACCGTGGCCCACGACGTCGCCCCCGAAAGCCTCGACGAGGCCGAAACGGCGCTGAAGGATTACAGGGCCAGCTTCCCGGTGGCTAGCATGGGTCTTTACGAGCACGATGACAACGGCATCTGGCAGCTACGGGAAGAACTGGACTTTGGCAGCGAACGTGACCACCACCGAGGCGAAGACGCCACAGAAGGCCCCCGCTAGCCCACCCGCACCCACGGACCTGCCCGGACTGCGACTGGAGGTCATCCACAAGCGGATGGACTGGGTCAAGGCCCGCCGCTCCGGTGGCAACGTCCTGGCGGGCATGCCGCTGCTGTTCGCGAAGATCAACACCTTCCGGCCGCAACGGGCCTTCATGCACTACAACCTCCAGCGCGGCCCGCTCCTGAGCGCGGGCATCGGCTTCCGGATGTTTTTCTCCATCACCGGCCTGCTGGCCACCGGATTCTCCCTCGCCGGGCTGATCCTCAACGGCCAGCCCGCCCTGCTGGAACAGGTCATCCGCAGCGTCGCCGGCGCCGCCCCCGGCCTGCTTAAGGTCAACGGCGGCCCGGGACTGGTGGACCCGCACCAGCTGCTCAACCCGTCCAACCTCGGCTGGACCGCCCTGATTGCCGCCGCCGTCACGGTGTTCACCGCGCTCGGCTGGATCAGCGGGGTCCGCGACGGCGTCCGCGGCATGATGCAGCTGGGCCCGCGGCCCATCCTGCCCGTGCTGCAGATCCTGCGCGACGCCGGGACCCTGCTGCTTCTCGGTGCCGCCCTGGTGGTCAGCGCGGGCGCGTCCCTGGTGTTCGGCACGGCCGCCGACTGGGTTGCCGGCCTGCTGCACCTGGACCCGCTGCTGGCCGGTCCGCTGACCACGTCGGTGACCATCGTGGTGCCCCTGCTGCTGGCATGGGGGACCGCCCTGATCATGTTCCGGGTGGCGGCCGGGGTGCGCCTGTCGCGGCGGGCGCTGCTGGAGGGCACCATCATGGCCGCCGCAGGCACCACGGTGCTGCAGTTCTTCAGCACCCAACTGCTGGCCAGCTCGGGCCGCAACCCGATCCTGGCCCCGTTCGCCATCATCATCGGGCTGCTGGTCTGGTTCAACCTGGTCAGCCAGGTCTACCTCGTCTCCGCCTCCTGGTCCGCCGTGCGCGAATCAGACCGGTCCGCCGGCCCGGTGGACAAGACCCTCGGCTGGGGCGCCCGCCAGGTCCAGCCCGGCCGGACCCCCTCCGAGCCGCGCGTGCGCCCGCGGCGGGCGCCGGCTAGTTTCCGGCGTCGAGGTACTGATCGGCCCACGCCGAAATAATCTTCGCCGCCCGGGCCGCCTGCCCCTTTCCGGTGAGCAGGTGGTCCGAGCCCTCCAGCGAGACGAAGTTCCGCGGGTGCCGGGCGGTCTGGAAGATACTGCTGGCGTTCTCTATGCCCACCGTGGTGTCCGTGGGGGAGTGCAGTACCATCAGCGGCTTGTGCAGCCGGCGGATGCAGTCGGTGAGGTCCGCGTTCTCCAGGTCCTCCACGAAGTGCCGACGGATCTCCATCCGCTTGCCGCCCAGGTCCACCTCGGCGCTGCCCTCGCTGAGGATGCGGTCCAAAGCCGCGTCGAAGACGTGGGCCACGTGCTTGGGCGAGAAGGGCGCGCCCACCGTGGCCACCGCGTCCAGCTCCGGGATGCTGTGGGCCGCCGCCAGCACGGCGGCACCGCCGAAGGAGTGGCCCACCAGCAGCGACACCGGCCGCCCGGAGCCGCGCATGAACTCCGCCGCCCGGACCGTGTCCGCCACCTTGTGGCTGAAGGACCCGGCCGACCATTCGCCCGCCGAGCCGCCCAGGCCCAGGTTGTCGAAGCGCAGCATGCCCACCCCGTTGTCCGCCAGCGCCTTGCACATCCGGGAGGCGGCCGGGCTGTCCTTGCCCAGGGTGAAGCCGTGCGAGAACACGCCCCAGCCCTTCACCGGGCCCTCGGGCAGGTCGATGACCCCGGAGAGCAGTTCGCCGGTGGAACCTTCGAAGGTGACTTTTTCTGAGCGGGACACGGGGGCCTTTCGAGGGATGTAGCGGGGGAGGGGCGTGGGAGGGTAACACGACGACGGCGCCCCCACCCAAGGGTGGAAGGCGCCGTCGTCGTGGTGCTGTGCCCGTGGAGGGCTTAGCGGTACTTAGACCTTGCGGGACAGAATGGCCTGCTTGACCTCAGCGATGGCCTGCGTGACCTGGATGCCGCGCGGGCATGCCTCGGTGCAGTTGAAGGTGGTGCGGCAGCGCCACACGCCTTCCTTGTCGTTGAGGATCTCCAGGCGCATGTCGCCGGCATCGTCGCGGGAGTCGAAGATGAAGCGGTGCGCGTTGACGATCGCGGCCGGGCCGAAGTACTGGCCGTCGGTCCAGAACACCGGGCAGGACGAGGTGCACGCGGCGCACAGGATGCACTTGGTGGTGTCGTCGAACCGCTCGCGGTCCTCGGCGGACTGCAGGCGTTCCTTGGTGGGCTCGTGGCCGCGGTTGATCAGGAACGGCATGACCTCGCGGAAGGACTGGAAGAACGGCTCCATGTCCACGATCAGGTCCTTTTCGACCGGCAGGCCCTTGATCGGCTCGACCGTGATGGGCTTGGTGGTGTCCAGGTCCTTGAGCAGGGTCTTGCAGGCCAGGCGGTTGCGGCCGTTGATGCGCATGGCATCGGAACCGCAGACGCCGTGCGCGCAGGACCGGCGGAAGGAGACGCTGCCGTCCTGCTCCCACTTGATCTTGTGCAGGGCATCCAGCACGCGGTCGGTGCCGTACATGGTGACCTGGAAGTCGTCCCAGGTGGCCTCCTCGGAGACCTCGGGGTTGTAGCGGCGCACGCGCAGCGTCACGTCGAAGGACGGGATTTCCCCGCCGCCGCCGACGCCGGCGGGCAGTTCGATCTTGGAGGCTGGCTCAGCGAGTTCAGCGGTCATCTTAGTACTTCCTCACCATCGGCTCGTAGCGCGTGAAGACCACCGGTTTGGTAGCCAGCCGGATGCCGGCGATCGCCTCGGCGGAACCGTCCGCCGGAGCGTGCTCATCCTTGTACGCCATGGAGTGCTTCATGAATTTTTCGTCGTCGCGCTCGGGGAAGTCCTCGCGGAAGTGTCCGCCGCGGGATTCTTCGCGGTGCAGGGCCGCCACGGTCATGACCTTGGCAAGCTCCAGCAGGAAGCCCAGCTCGACGGCCTCGAGCAGGTCAAGGTTGAAGCGCTTGCCCTTGTCCTGGACGTTGATCCGCTGGTAGCGCTCCTCGAAGGACGCGATGTCCGCCAGGACCTGGTTCAGCGTATCGGCGGTGCGGAACACCTGCATGTTGGCGTCCATGGTGTCCTGCAGTTCCTTGCGGATCTGGGCCACCTTTTCGGTGCCGTTGGCGGTGCGGACGTGCTCCAGCAGGTTCAGCGTGTAGGCCTCCGGATCCGCGGGCAGTTCCACGAAATCGGCGGTCTTGGCGTACTCGGCGGCGGCGACGCCGGCGCGCTTGCCGAAAACGTTGATATCCAGCAGCGAGTTGGTGCCCAGGCGGTTGGAGCCGTGGACGGAAACGCAGGCGACCTCACCGGCGGCGTAGAGGCCCGGGACGATCGTGTCGTTGTCCTGCAGGACCTCGGCGCTGATGTTCGTGGGGATGCCGCCCATGGCGTAGTGCGCGGTCGGGAAGACCGGGACCGGCTCGGTGTACGGCTCCACGCCCAGGTAGGTGCGGGCGAACTCTGTGATGTCCGGGAGCTTGGCGTCGATGTGCGCCGGCTCCAGGTGCGTCAGGTCCAGGAGGACGTAGTCCTTGTTCGGGCCGCAGCCGCGGCCCTCGCGGACCTCGTTGGCCATGGAACGGGCCACGATGTCACGGGGCGCCAGGTCCTTGATGGTGGGGGCGTAGCGCTCCATGAAGCGCTCACCCTCGGAGTTGCGCAGGATCGCTCCCTCGCCTCGTGCCGCCTCGGAGAGCAGGATGCCCAGGCCGGCCAGGCCTGTCGGGTGGAACTGGAAGAACTCCATGTCCTCCAGAGGGATACCGCGGCGGAACGCGATGCCCATGCCGTCACCGGTAAGCGTGTGGGCGTTGGAGGTGGTCTTGAAGACCTTGCCGGCGCCGCCGGAGGCGAACACGACCGACTTGGCCTGGAAGACGTGCAGTTCGCCGGAGGCCAGGTCGTAGGACACGACGCCCGCAACGCGCTTCTGCTTGTACGGGGTGCCGTCCTCGCGGACCGCGTCTTCCTCAACCGTCAGCAGGTCCAGCACGTAGTACTCGTTGTAGAACTCAACGTTGTGCTTGACGCAGTTTTGGTACAGGGTCTGGAGGATCATGTGCCCGGTGCGGTCGGCGGCGTAGCAGGCGCGGCGGACCGGGGCCTTGCCGTGGTCGCGGGTGTGGCCACCGAAGCGGCGCTGGTCGATCCGGCCCTCGGGCGTGCGGTTGAACGGCAGGCCCATCTTCTCGAGGTCCAGGACGGCGTCAATCGCTTCCTTCGCCATGACCTCGGCGGCGTCCTGGTCAACCAGGTAGTCGCCACCCTTGATGGTGTCGAAGGTGTGCCATTCCCAGTTGTCTTCCTCGACGTTGGCCAGGGCGGCGCACATGCCGCCCTGTGCCGCGCCGGTGTGGGAGCGCGTGGGATAAAGCTTGGTCAGTACCGCTGTTCGGGCGCGCTGACCGGATTCGATCGCTGCGCGCATGCCCGCGCCACCGGCGCCGACGATGACGACGTCGTACTTATGGACCTGCATACCAGATGCTCTTTCTCTCAAAATTCGCTGTGAACACCGCCGGCGAGACCAGGACGGTGGGGCCCGCTGTTCCTGCCCGCCGGGCAGGCAGGACTCAGCGGCCGGGGACCGGGGCGGCTACGGGGCGGGGCAGAACCCGCCGGGCAGCTGCACGCCGTCGACCACGGGGCAGGGGTTGAAGGTGAAGATCACCAGGGTGCCGAGGATGACGATTGCCGCGGCGGCCGCGTACAGCACGATCTTCAGCCACAGGCGCGTGGCGTCCCTCTCGGCGTAGTCATTGATGATGGTGCGGACGCCGTTGCTGCCGTGCAGCATGGCCAGCCACAGCATCGCCAGGTCCCAGACCTGCCAGAACGGGTCGGCCCACTTGCCGGCGACGAAGCCGAAGTCGACCGCGTGGATGCCTCCGCCGACCATCAGGTTCACAAACAGGTGACCGAAGATGAGGACCACCAGCACGACGCCGGAGAGCCGCATGAACAGCCATGCCAGCATCTCGAAGTTGCCCTTCGAGGAACCGTTGCGGTTGTACTTCGGGGCGACGCGGCCCGCGCCGACCTTGCCGGAGCGCGGGGTCTGGATCTGCGTTGCACTCATGGCTAGTGACCTCCGAGGGCGAGGGACAGGTGGCGGATGGAGAAGCCAACCATGACGATGACCCAGAGGGCCAGAACCGTCCACAGCATCTGGCGCTGGTACTTGGCGCCCTTCTTCCAGAAGTCGACGGCGATGATCCGGAGGCCGTTGAAGGCGTGGAAGACGATCGCCGCGACGAGGCCCGTTTCACCCAGGGCCATGAGGGGGTTCTTGTAAGAGCCGATCACGGCGTTGTATGCCTCCGGGGACACACGCACCAACGACGTGTCCAGCACGTGGACCAACAAGAAGAAAAAGATCACTACACCGGTAACGCGGTGTCCAACCCAGGACCACATGCCTTCACGGCCGCGGTACAAGGTGCCAGCTGGTTTTGTCGGCACTGAATAAACCTCCCTGCAACACAGCGGCGCTGGCATGGGATCCACGCGGGGGGAACGCCTGCTGCGAGAGCACTCGTAAGCTCAAGCCTAAATCTAGGCTTCGCTGTCAGCTTATTCAATTCAGGGCGGCGGTACGGCGGGGAGCTTCCGCGGTTTTTGCCCGGTTTTGAGACGAACGCCACATTCGCTGGCGTTAAGGGCCGATTTGAGGACCTTGATCCGGGGCTGTGGAGCGGGTGTCGGTTAGAGTGGCCGTGATGACTACTGATAATGTGACCGGCCTCGAGCCGCATGATGCCGCCGCGGATTCGCCCCTGGACCGTTTCATCGCGGTGATCCCGGCCGGGGGTGTCGGCACGCGCCTCTGGCCGCTGTCCCGCGCCGCGGCCCCGAAGTTCCTGCACGATCTCACCGGGTCCGGCAGCACGTTGTTGCGCGCCACCTACGACCGCCTGGAGCCGTTGGCCGGCAGTCGGATGCTGGTCGTCACCGGCAACGCCCACCGCGAGGCCGTCTGCCGCCAGCTGCCGGAGATCCACGACGCCGACCTGGTGCTGGAGAGCGAGCCGAAGGACTCCGGCGCCGCGATCGGCCTGGCCGCCGCCATCCTCTACGAACGCGATCCGGACACCATCATGGGCTCCTTCGCCGCGGATCAGGTCATCAGCCCCGACGAGCTGTTCCAGGAGGCCGTCCGCGAGGCCATCTACACGGCCGCCTACGGCAAGATTGTCACGATCGGCATCAAGCCGACGCACCCCTCCACCGGGTTCGGCTACATCCGCGCCGGTGAGCAGCTCAGCGTCCCGAACGCACCCAGCGCCCACACGGTGGTTGAGTTCGTCGAGAAGCCCAGCGAAGACGTCGCCCAGCAGTATGTGGACAGCGGGGAATACGTCTGGAACGCCGGCATGTTCGTCGCCCCCGTGTCCCTGATGCTCAAGCACCTCGAGGCCAACCAGCCGGAGCTGTTCGCCGGCCTGCAGGAGATCGCCAAGGCGTGGGACACCCCGCTGCGTGACGAGGTCACCGCCCGGGTCTGGCCCACGCTGCCCAAGATCGCCATCGACTACGCCGTGGCGGAGCCCGCCGCCGAGGCCGGGGACGTCGCCGTCGTGCCCGGCACCTTCCGTTGGGACGACGTCGGGGACTTCGCCTCCGTGGGCCGGCTCAACAGTGCCAAGGAGGTCGACGAGGTCACCGTGATCGGCGCCGGCGCCCGGGTCTTCACCGAAAACGCCAGCGGCGTCGTGGTCACCGACACCAAGCGCGTCATCGCCCTGATCGGCATCAAGGACGTCGTGATCGTGGACACCCCCGACGCCCTGCTGGTCACCACCAAGGCCCACTCGCAGCGGGTCAAGGCCGCCGTCGACGCCCTCAAGGCCAGCGGCGACACGGACGTCCTCTAGCCTGGCCACGCTTAAACGCCGCTGACCTGCGCTTTCACCGCCGCCCGGGACCCGATGGGTACCCGGGCGGCGGTGCGTAATGCGCCGTCCGGGATGCCGCTATTTTTTGGACTGTGGCTACAGTGATTGAGTGCGCAATTACACTACCGAGGCCGAGCCCACCACCCGCGTGGAACCCTGGCTGGAGCCCCTCCTGCCGGAATTGATCGACTTCCGCCGTGACCTGCACGCGCACCCCGAGCTGTCCTTCAAGGAATTCCGCACCACGGACAAGCTCGCCAGCCGGCTGGAGGCCGCCGGACTGAAGCCGCGCCGCCTGGAAGGCACCGGCCTGACCGTGGACGTGGGGGAGGGACCCATCGCCACCGCGCTGCGCGGCGACATCGACGCGCTGCCGATCATCGAGGAAACCGGGCTGGAGTTCGCCTCCAAGAACCACGGGGTCACGCACGCCTGCGGCCACGACGTGCACACCACCACCATGCTCGGCATCGCCCTGGTGCTGCAGCGCATGCACGAAGCCTCCCCGCTGGGCGGGACGGTCCGGATCATCTTCCAGCCGGCCGAGGAAACCATGCCCGGCGGCGCCCACGCCTGCATCGAACAGGGCGTCCTCGAGGGCGTTCCCCGGATCCTGGCGCTGCACTGTGACCCGCGGATCGAGGTGGGCAAGATCGGCACACGCATCGGCGCCATCACCTCCGCCTCCGACACCATCAAGATCGAACTCTCCGGCCGCGGCGGCCACACCTCCCGCCCGCACCTGACCGAGGAGCTGGTCTTCGCCCTCGCCCAGATCGCCATCAACGTCCCCGCCGTCCTGTCCCGCCGGGTGGACGTGCGCAGCGGAGTCTCCGTGGTGTGGGGCCACATCTCCGCCGGCGCCGCCCCGAACGCCATCCCGGCCAGCGGCTACATGGCCGGCACCATGCGCTGCCTGGACCGGGACGCCTGGCACAGCGCCGGCCGGATCCTCGACGAGGTGGTCCAGCAGATCGCCGCACCCTATGGCGTCGACGTCCACCTCGAGCACACCCGCGGCGTCCCGCCGGTGGTCAACTCCGAGCACGAGACGGCCCTGATCGAGGCCTCCGCCCGCGCCGAGATCGGCGAGAGCTCCGTGGTGCTCACCCCGCAGTCCATGGGCGGGGAGGACTTCGCCTGGTTCCTGGCCGACCTGCCCGGCGCCATGATGCGGCTGGGCACCAAGACCCCCGGCGGCGAGGAGTACGACCTGCACCGCGGCGACTACATCCTGGACGAGCGCGCCCTGGGCCTGGGCATCCGGGTCCTTACCGCCGCCGCCCTGCGCACCCTCCGCGACCTCGGGCAGTAGTAGCGACTCAACCTCACCGTCTGGCTTCCCTGCAGGAATTCCCCACCTTCGCCTGCCCGGCGCCGCGACGCGCCGTCGGGTCCCGCGGACACGCCGGATGACGACGGCGAACGTGGGGGATTTCCGCACGCCACCACGGCCGGTGCGTTAGGTTGTGCACAACTGAGTTGCGTACAACTGAAAATGTCCGTAGGGTGGAACCATGCCCGCTTCCGCAGAGACCCCCGACGCCGTGACCCGGCCCGAGGCGCCCCGCCTCGACAGGCAATTGTGCTTCGCCATGTACTCGGCCTCCCGCGCCGCGACGGCGGCCTACCGGCCGATGTTGGAGGAGCTGGGCCTGACCTACCCGCAGTACCTGGCCATGATGGTGCTCTGGGAGGACCAGCCACGCAGCGTCCGCGACCTCGGCGAGGAGCTCGGCCTGGACTCGGGCACGCTGTCCCCGTTGCTGAAGCGGCTCGAGGCGCTGGGCTTTGTGGAACGGCGCCGGTCCGCCGAGGATGAGCGGCGCGTCGAGGTTTTCCTGACCGACGCCGGTGCAGCCCTGGGCGCCCGCGCCGCCGGTATTCCGCAGCGCCTGGCCGACGCCGCCGGACTCTCCGCCGCGGAGCTGGACCAGCTCCGCGAGACCCTGACCCGGCTGGCCGCCGCCCTGCACGCCGGCCACTGACGGCGACCGGGCCGCCCGGCGGCCACACCACTGACTTTCCCCACCCCGACAGATTGGATCCCCATGAAAACCCTCTACACCGCGGAGGCCCTCGCCTCCGGTGAAGGACGCGACGGCAACGCCCAGACCAATGACGGCAAGCTCAACGTCACGCTCGCCAGCCCGGTGGAGCTCGGCGGCAGCGGCGAGGGCACCAACCCGGAGCAGCTCTTCGCCGCCGGGTACGCCGCCTGCTTCCACTCGGCCCTGCGCCTGGTGGGCCGCCAGCAGAAGGCGGACCTGACCGATTCCGCCGTCGCCGCGAAGGTCCACCTCGGCGCCCTGGACGGCGGCGCCGGCTACGGCATCGCCGCCGAACTCGAGATCGCGCTGCCCGCCGTCGACCGCGAGACCGCCGAGGCGCTCGTGGCCAAGGCCCACGAGGTCTGCCCCTACTCCAATGCCACCCGTGGCAACATCACCGTAGACATCACCATCATGGAGGTCGCCGCATGAGCACCGAGAACACCACCCTTCCCACCAGCACCCGCGAGATCCAGCTGGCCTCCCGCCCGCACGGCCGCCCCGTGCCGGAGAACTTCCGCCTGGCCGAGTCGGCCCTGCCGGAGCTGCAGGACGGCCAGGTGCTGGTCCGCAACCTCTTCATCTCCGTCGACCCGTACATGCGCGGCCGGATGAACGACGTGAAGTCCTACTCCGCGCCGTTCGCCCTGGACGCGGCCATGGAGGGCGGCGCCGTGGGCGAGGTCATCGCCTCCCGCTCCGAGGACCGCAAGGTCGGCGACACCGTGGTGCACAGCCTCGGCTGGCGTGAATACGCCGTCCTGGATGCCGCCGCCACCTCGCCGGCCCGCACGGACCTGGCCCCGGCGTCGGCCTTCCTCGGCGCCCTCGGCATGACCGGCCTGACCGCCTACGCCGGCCTGCTGAAGGTTGCCGACTTCAAGCCCGGCGACGCCGTCTTCGTCTCCGGCGCCGCCGGCGCGGTCGGCTCCCTGGTGGGCCAGATCGCCAAGGCCATGGGCGCCTCCCGGGTCATCGGCAGCGCCGGCACCCCGGAGAAGGTCGCCCGCCTGCTCGAGCTTGGCTTCGACGCCGCGTTCAACTACCACGACGGCCCGGTCCGCGACCTGCTCAAGGACGCCGCGGGGGAGAAGGGCATCGACGTCTACTTCGACAATGTCGGCGGCGAGCACCTCGAAGCCGCGCTCTCGGTGATGAACGTCGGCGGCCGCGTCGCCATGTGCGGCGCCATCGCGCAGTACAACTCCACCGAGCCGACCCCGGCCCCGCGGAACCTGATGCTGGCCATCGGCAAGCAGCTGACCCTCAAGGGCTTCCTGGTGGGCGGCTACTGGCAGTACATGGGCGAGTTCGTCGAGAAGGTCTCCGGCTGGATTGCCGACGGCACCATCCGCTACGACGAGACGATCGTGGACGGCCTGGAGAACGCCCCGCAGGCCTTCATGGACCTGCTCGACGGCGCCAACACCGGCAAGATGCTCGTCCGCCTCTAAGCAGGCCTCTAAGTAAACAGCCGACCCGCGCACCGCGTGCGGCTACGAAAGGGCCCCGGACCATAGTCCGGGGCCCTTTCGCACGCCCGGGGGCAGGGCCGGGTGAAGGGTAGGGGAGCGCGTTGGTAACAACTTCTCAACAATCTGGGAAACCGCTGTGAACTGTGTTACTCGACGTGTTGCAGGCCACTAAAGTAGCTGGCATCAGTGCGCCTCGGCGCAGCGCTGCGAACGCCTCAGTGACAACAGTGTTTCGGGAGCAACACCGTAAGCGGACAGTCATTGAACACCCGTCGCATCGCCTACCCCTTCCTGGAGGAACTTTGAAGAACTCACTGCGCGCAACTCTCAAGCGCGGTTCCATGGCCGGCGTCGCCACCGCGGGCGCGGCCGCCCTGCTGCTGACCGGCTGCGGCGCCGCCCCGTCCTCGTCCAACGCCTCAGGCTCGGCCACCAAGTCCGACTACACCGCCTGCATGGTGTCCGACTCCGGCGGGTTCGATGACAAGTCGTTCAACCAGTCCGGCTACGAGGGCCTGCAGAACGCCGCCAAGGACCTCGGCATCAACGAGAAGCACGTCCAGTCCAAGGCTGACACGGACTACGACCCGAACCTCCGCTCCATGGTCCAGCAGGGCTGCAAGCTCACCGTGACCGTCGGCTTCCTCCTCGGCGACGCCACCAAGTCCATCGCGACGGCCAACCCGAACAACCACTTCGCGATCATCGACTACAACGACCCGACCTTCCCGAAGAACGTCAAGCCGATCGTCTACGACACGGCCCAGGCCGCGTTCCTGGCCGGCTACCTGGCCGCCGGAACCTCCAAGACCGGAAAGGTCGCCACCTTCGGCGGCATCAACATCCCCACCGTCACCATCTTCATGGACGGCTTCGCCGACGGCGTGAAGTACTACAACCAGAAGAAGAGCAAGAACGTCCAGCTCCTCGGCTGGGACAAGGACAAGCAGGACGGCACCTTCGTCGGCGACTTCAAGCAGGTCGACAAGGGCAAGGTCCTGACCCAGGGCTTCCTGGACCAGGGCGCGGACATCGTCCTGCCCGTCGCCGGCCCGGTCGGCGGCGGCGCCGGCAGCGCCATCCTGGACGCCAAGTCCAAGGGCAAGGACGCCAAGCTCATCTGGGTCGACTCCGACGGCTACCTGACCGCCGCCGAGTACAAGTCCGTGATCCTGTCCTCCGTGCAGAAGACCATGTCCACCGCCGTCGAATCCGTCATCAAGGACGACAAGGACGGCAAGTTCGACGCCGCCCCGTACATCGGCACCCTGGAGAACGGCGGCGTGGCCCTGGCCCCGTTCCACGACCTGGATTCCGCTGTTCCGGCCGACCTCAAGAGCGAGCTGGACCAGCTGAAGAAGGACATCATCTCCGGCACCGTCAAGGTCGAGTCGAAGTCCAGCCCGACCAAGTAAGCACCACACCGCGGGGCGCGCTGCCCTTCCGCCGTCACCCGGCCGAAGGGCAGCGCGTTCTGTTTTGCCGGGGCCTCCCGGCACCCCGCCGGGCCGCCTCTGGGGAAGCCCGCCCGGCCACCACCCTGCCCAGCAACCACCCGTGACACTAGGCTGGGATCACCCGCTGCGCTGCCGCCGACCACGGCGCCGGAGCAGTCCATTTACACAGACAGATTGGTTGGGGTTTTGAAACTCGAACTGAAGGGGATCACGAAGCGCTTCGGATCCCTGGTAGCCAATGACCACATTGACCTGGTCGTCGAACCCGGGCAGGTGCACTGCCTGCTGGGAGAAAACGGCGCCGGCAAGTCCACCCTGATGAACGTCCTCTACGGTCTCTACGACCCGACCGAGGGCGAGATCCTGGTGGACGACAAGCCCGTGGTCTTCAAGGATCCGGGCGAGGCGATGGCCGCCGGCATCGGCATGGTCCACCAGCACTTCATGCTCATCCCGGTCTTCACCGTGGCCGAGAACGTGGCCCTCGGCAACGAGACCACCAAGGCCGCGGGGCTGCTGAACCTGGACGCCACGCGCGAGAAGATCCGGCAGATCTCGGACCAGTACGGCTTCGACGTCGACCCCGACGCGATGGTCGAGGACCTGCCCGTCGGCGTCCAGCAGCGCGTCGAGATCATCAAGGCCCTGGTCCGCGACGCCGAGGTCCTGATCCTGGACGAGCCCACCGCCGTGCTCACCCCGCAGGAAACCGACGAACTCCTGGACATCATCCGGCAGCTGAAGCGGGACGGGAAGTCGATCGTCTTCATCTCGCACAAGCTCCGCGAGGTCAAGGCCATCTCGGACACCATCACTGTCATCCGCCGCGGCAAGGTCGTCGGCCAGGCCGACCCCTCCGCCTCACCCACCGAGCTGGCCTCCGCCATGGTGGGACGTGCCGTCAGCCTGAACCTGGACAAGGCCCCCGCGAAGACCGGCGACGTGACCTTTACGGTCCGGAACCTCACAGTGACCGACCACAACGGCCAACACGTCGTCGATGGGCTGTCCTTCGACATCGCCAAGGGCGAGGTCCTGGCCATCGCCGGCGTGCAGGGCAACGGCCAGACCGAACTGACCGAGGCGATCCTCGGCGTCCAGCCGCACGTCACCGGCTCCATCACGCTCGATGGCGAGGAACTGCTGGGCAAGAGCGTCAAGCACGTCCTCGGCGCCGGCGTCGGCTTCGTCCCCGAGGACCGCACCCTCGACGGCCTGGTCGGCACCTTCACCATTGCCGAGAACATGATCCTGGACCTCTACGACAAGGCCCCGTTCGCCCGCGGCGTCGGGATGAAGCCCTCCGTGATCGCCGAGAACGCGGCCAAAAAGGTCGAGGAATTCGACGTCCGCACCCCCTCGGTCGCCGCCGCCGTCGGCACCCTCTCGGGCGGTAACCAGCAGAAGGTGGTGCTGGCCCGCGAGCTCTCCCGCCCGCTGCGGCTCTTCATCGCCTCCCAGCCCACCCGCGGCCTGGACGTCGGCTCGATCGAATTCGTGCACAAGCGCGTCATCGCCGAACGCGACCACGGCACCCCGGTCATGATCGTCTCCACCGAACTCGACGAGGTCATGCAGCTGGCGGACCGGATCGCCGTGCTCTACCGCGGCAAGCTGGTCGGCATCGTGCCCGCCACCACCTCCCGCGACGTGCTGGGCCTGATGATGGCCGGCGTCCCGGCCACCGAAGCCGAAGCCAGCGCCTCCGCCCAAGCCCCCAGCGGCACGACGACGACGGCGCTCCCGGAGCCTGCCGGCCACGAAGGAGAAACCCATGTCTGAGAAGACAACCCCTGAGCCCCAGGCGCCCGGCGGCACCACCCCCGAACCGCAAACGCCCGGCGGCACCACGAAGGAGGCCGTCGCCTCCGACGTCGCCCTCGACACCGCCGGCGGCCAGATGCCTCCCTCGGCTGTGCCCGCCGCCACCCAGCTGCACGGCGGTGACCGCGAGGGCTCGGTCATGCACAAGATTTTCACCGGCAACGCCATGGTCTCCGTGCTCTCGGTCCTGCTGGCGATCGTGCTCGGCGGCATCCTGATGGCCGTGACCAACCCGAAGGTCGCCGCCGCGGCCGGGTACTTCTTCGCCCAGCCCGGCGACCTGCTCACCGAGGTCATCCGGCCCTACACCGCACTCGTGCAGGGATCGATCTTCAACTGGGCCGGGGCCGACCTGTCCGCCCAGCTGTACCCGATCACGGAGACCTTCACGGTCGCCACCCCGCTGATCTGCGCCGGCCTCGGCGTCGCCCTCGCCTTCCGCGCCGGCCTGTTCAACATCGGCGCCCAGGGCCAGATCATCTTCGGTGCCCTGTTCGGCGCCTACGCCGGCTTCGCCTGGCACCTGCCCATCGGGCTGCACCTGCTCGTCGTCATCGTCGCCGGCCTGGTCGGCGGCGCGGTCTGGGGCGGCGTCGTCGGCCTGCTGAAGGCCCGTACCGGCGCCCACGAGGTGATCGTCACGATCATGCTCAACTACATCGCCAACTTCCTGCTGCTGTTCCTGCTGACCACCCCGGCGTTCCAGCGCAAGGGCTCCACCAACCCGATCTCGCCGTTCCTGGACCCCAGCGCCCTGTTCCCGGAGCTGCTCGGACCGCAGTTCCGCCTGCACGCCGGGTTCCTGGCCGCGATCCTGGCCACCGTGTTCGTCTGGTGGCTGCTGAACCGCTCCACCATCGGCTTCGAGTTCCGGGCCGTCGGCGCCAACCCGAGCGCCGCACGCACCGCCGGCATCAACGTCGCCCGCAGCACCATCCTGGTGATGGCGATCGCCGGCGCCCTGGCCGGCCTCGCCGGCATCGCCCAGGTCTCCGGCACGGAGAAGTACCTCTCCGGCGGCGTCGCCGCCTCGATCGGCTTCGACGCCATCACCGTCGCCCTGCTGGGCCGTTCGACGCCGTGGGGAACGTTCTTCGCCGGCCTGCTGTTCGGTGCCTTCCGCGCCGGCGGCGTGGCCATGCAGGCCCAGACCCAGACCCCGATCGACATCGTCCTGGTCATCCAGTCCCTGATCGTGCTGTTCATCGCGGCACCCCCGCTGGTGCGGGCGATCTTCGGACTGAACCCCCGTAAGAAAAAGACCACCACGAGTGGGACCGCCGGCACGCACGCCGGCGGCGTGAAGAGCGGAGCGGCAGCATGAGCGCCACCACACACTCCCCGGCCAGCACGCCGGGCACCGGGAAGGGCGGCGCCACCGCCCCCGGCGGCAAGGCCGGGAACCCGGCCGCGTCCGAGCTGGTGAGCTGGAAGGCCGGCGTCGGCCTGGGCCTGCTGGCCGTCCTCGGCACCGTCCTGTTCGGCTTCCTGGCCAACACCAAGTCCGCGGGCTTCCGGATCGCCGAGGCCCGCGACCCGAACGCCTCCTCCGCCGCGGCCTGGATCACCCTGGCGGTCGCCCTCGCCGCCGCGGCCTACGTCGGCTACCGCTGGATCAGCCAGCGGCGCGACGGCGGACCCGTGGACCGCTGGATCCCCGCTACCACCATCGCCGCCGTCGTCGTCCTGGGCCTGGCCGCCCTCGGCGTCGCGCAGGTGGAAAAGGTCACCGTGCCCTCGATGGTGTTCGGCTGGATCTGCTCGGTGCTGCTGTTGGCCCTGGCCGGCTACACCATCTGGCTGACCCTGCAGCGCCGCCGCACTCCCGGCTGGGTGGGCGGGCTGTTCGCCGTCGTCTTCCTGGTCGGCTTCATGATCTGGATCGTCGCCGGCGGCCGCGACCCGGAACCCTCCATTTCCCTCGGCGGCCTGATGGCCGGCGCCGTTACGCTGGCCGTGCCGCTGGTCTTCGGTTCCCTCTCCGGCGTGCTCTGCGAGCGGGCCGGCGTGGTCAACATCGCTATCGAGGGCCAGCTGCTGCTGGGCGCCTTCTCCGCCGCCGTCGTCGCCACCATCACCGGCAACGTCTACGTGGGCCTGGTATCCGCCGCGATCGCCGGTGCGCTGGTCTCCCTGGTCCTGGCCGTGGTCAGCATCAAGTACCTGGTCAACCAGATCATCGTGGGCGTCGTGCTCAACGTCCTGATCAGCGGACTCACCAGCTTCCTGTTCTCAACCCTGCTCACCGCGGACCCGGAGCACCTGAACAAGCCGGGCAGGCTGCAACCGGTGGACATCCCGTTCCTGGCCGACATTCCGATCATCGGACCCATCCTGTTCCGCCAGTCCCTGGTGGGTTACCTGATGTACATCGCCGTGATCGTGGTCTACGTCGGGCTGTTCCACACCAAGTGGGGCCTGCGCGTGCGCGCCGTCGGCGAACACCCGCAGGCGGCCGACACGGTGGGCATCAACGTCAACCGCACCCGGTTCATCAACGTCCTGATGGGCGGGGCGATCGCCGGGATCGGCGGTTCCTTCTTCACCCTCGTGTCCGTGGACGCGTTCAGCAAGGATATGTCCGGTGGCCGCGGTTACATCGCCCTCGCCGCCATGATCTTCGGCCGCTGGAACCCCATCGGGGCCTTCCTGGCCGCGCTGCTGTTCGGCTTCGCCGACAACCTGCAGAGCATCATCACCATCATCGGCTCGCCGGTGCCCAGCCAGTTCATGGCGATGCTGCCCTACGCCCTGACCGTGATCGCCGTCGCCGGGCTGGTGGGACGGTCCAGGCCGCCCGCGGCCGGCGGCATACCGTACGTGAAGGGGTGACCGGCGTGACCGGAACCCCCGACGTCGAGCCCGTGGACCTCACCGCCGCGGTGGACTGGGCGGCCCTCGAGGCCGCCGCCATCGCGGCGATGCGGAACGCCTATGCGCCCTATTCGTCCTTCCCGGTAGGGGCCGCCGCCCTCACCGCGGACGGTCGGATTGTCAGCGGCTGCAACGTCGAAAACGCCAGTTACGGCCTCACCCTCTGCGCCGAGTGCACCCTGGTGGGCAACCTGCAGATGACAGGTGGCGGAACGCTGCGCGCCTTCTACTGCGTCGACGCGCACGGCACCGTCCTGATGCCGTGCGGCCGCTGCCGCCAGTTGCTCTACGAATTCCGCGCCCCGGACATGGAACTCATGACCACCCAGGGCATCAAGACGATGGACCAGGTGCTGCCCGACGCCTTTGGCCCCCAACATCTGGAGGAAACCCGATGACCCCGTCCACCCACTCTTCCGCTAACACGGAATCCTTCGACGCCGTCGACATCATCCGCACCAAGCGGGACAAGGGCACGCTCAGCGCCGCCCAGATCGACTGGACCATCGACGCGTACACCCGCGGCGCCATCGCCGACGAGCAGATGGCCGCCCTGAACATGGCCATCCTGCTCAACGGCATGGACCGTGCGGAGATCTCCCGCTGGACCGCGGCGATGATCGCCTCCGGCGAGCGGATGGACTTCTCCAGCCTGCGCCGGCCCGACGGCGGCGTGAAGGCCACCTCGGACAAGCACTCCACCGGCGGCGTGGGGGACAAGATCACCCTCCCGCTGGCGCCCCTGGTGGCCGTCTTCGGCGTCGCCGTCCCGCAGCTCTCCGGCCGCGGCCTGGGCCACACCGGCGGCACCTTGGACAAGCTCGAGGCGATCCCGGGCTGGCGGGCCAACCTCAGCAACGAGGAAATGCTCGCCCAGCTGCAGGACGTGGGCGCGGTCATCTGCGCCGCCGGCGCCGGCCTGGCCCCGGCGGACAAGAAGCTTTACGCCTTGCGCGACGTCACCGGAACGGTCGAGGCGATCCCGCTGATCGCGTCCTCGATCATGAGTAAGAAGATCGCCGAGGGCACCGGCTCCCTGGTCCTGGACGTCAAGGTGGGCAGCGGCGCGTTCATGAAGGACGAGACGCGCGCCCGGGAGCTGGCCGAGACCATGGTGGCCCTGGGCAAGGACGCGGGCGTCAACACCGTGGCCCTGCTCACCAACATGAACACCCCGCTGGGCCTGACCGCCGGCAACGCGATCGAGGTCGAGGAGTCCGTGGAGGTGCTCGCCGGCGGCGGTCCCGAGGACGTCGTCGAACTCACCGTCCGGCTGGCCGAGGAGATGCTGGCCTGCGCCGGCGTCCACGACGCCGACCCGCGGGCCGCGCTCAAGGACGGCCGCGCCATGGACGTCTGGAACCGGATGATCGAGGCGCAGGGTGGCGACCCGCGCGCGGCGCTGCCGGTGGCCAAGGAATCCGAAACCATCTACGCCCAGGCCGACGGCGTGCTGGTGGAACTCGACGCTATGGCCGTCGGCGTCGCGGCCTGGCGCCTGGGCGCCGGTCGCGCCCGCAAGGAGGACCAGGTCCAGGCCGGCGCCGGCGTGCGGATGCACGCCAAGCCCGGCGCTACTGTGCGGGCCGGCGAGCCGCTGATGACGCTGCTGACCGACACCCCGGAGAAGTTCGACCGGGCCAAGGAAGCACTGGAGCACGCCGCCGTGATTGCCCCCGAGGGATCCCGTCCGGCCCAGCAGTTGATCATCGACCGCATCGCCTAAGACCACCGCGGGGACCCGGCAGTACACTGGCTGCACAGCAGTCCGGGAGAAACCGGGTCCCGCCGTGCGTTAGGAAACCGTGCAGGCAATTAACGACTTCATCCTGGCAGCCGCGGGCCAGCCGTGGGTTCTCATCCTGGTGTTCGCCTGCTGCCTCGTCGACGGGTTCTTCCCGCCGGTGCCGAGCGAGTCCGTGGTGGTGGGCCTGGCCGCCGTCACCGCCAGCGCCGGCGTTCCCAACCCGGTCCTGCTGCTCGCCGTGGCCGCCGCCGGGGCCTTCGCCGGAGACAACATCGCCTATGCGATCGGCCGTTCTGCCGGGACCGACCGCTGGCGCTGGATGCGGGGCTACCGGACCCAGCGGGCGCTGGCCTGGGCCGGCCGGGAGCTGAGGAAACGGCCCGCATCGCTGATCATGGTGGCCCGCTTCATCCCCATCGGCCGAGTTGCCGTCAACCTCACCGCCGGGGCAACCGGCTATTCCCGGCCCCAGTTCGTCGGCCTCACCGCGCTCTCCGCGGTCCTATGGGGCGCGTACTCGGTGGGCATTGGACTGTTCTTCGGCCAATGGTTCGATCACAACCACCTGCTTGCCGCCACCATCGCCATCATCTGCGCGGTCCTGCTCGGCATCGCCGTGGACCTGGTCCTGAACCGGCTGCGCCGGGGAAGCCCGATGAAGGCGCCGTGACGACCCCGCGCACCGCCGTGACCTCGCCGCGTAGCGCCGGGGGAGCCGGGCATGGGACACTGGGATGCGATGCACATCACCCCGTCGACGACGGCGTGAGACGCCTCCCGTTCCGCACCCTTTCCGTTGTCCGCACCAGTTCAGTTTCCGAGGAGCACAGCCCGCGTGGAGTTCATTAATGAGGCCGTGCTCCATGCCGCCGGCCAATGGTGGATTTACCCCCTCCTGCTGGTCTTCTTCTTTGTCGACGGCTTCGCGATGGTGGTGCCCAGCGAGACCCTGATCGTGGCCCTCGCCGCGTACTCACGGCACAGCGGTGAGCCCAACCTCTGGATCCTCGGCCTGACGGCCCTGGTCGGCGCGATCGCCGGCGACAACATGGCCTACCTGCTGGGAAGCCGGATCGGGCTGGAACGCTTCCGCTGGATGCGCAAGCCCAAGGTGCAGCGCGTCTTCGCCTGGGCCCGGTACGAGCTCGAGAAGCGCGGCGCCGTGCTGATCTTCACCGCCCGCTACATTCCCTGGGGACGCGTCGCGGTCAACTACGTCGCCGGCACCACGGGATTCCCGCACCGCCGCTTCTTCCTGCTCGACGCCTTCGCCTGCTTGACCTGGGTGGTGTACTCGCTGGGCATCGGCCTCCTGGCCAGCTCGTTCCCGTGGCTGCACCACAACCCGCTGCTCAGCGCCGGGATCGCCGTCGTCTTCGCGATCGTGCTCGGCGTTGTCGTGGACCACGCGCTGCGCTGGTGGCACAAGCGCCTGGGCCGCCGCGACGAGGCCGCCGGCGAGGCTGCACCGGAGTCCGCTCACGGGAGCGCGCCGGAGCCCGCCCACGAGGCCGTGGCCCCGGCCCGGCACACGCCAAGCGACGCCTCGCGGAAGTAGCGCCGCGGCGCCGTCCGACCCTATGGTGGGAGCGTGACTGAGACTATTGCTGACGAAGCCCCTGACCTCGAGTTCGACCTGAAGGTCCTGCCGAAGGTTTCCCTCCACGACCACCTGGACGGCGGACTGCGTCCGGCCACCATCATCGACCTGGCCGCCGAGGTCGGGCACACCCTGCCGTCCACCGATCCCGTGGCGCTGGGGGAGTGGTTCCGGGAGTCCGCCGACTCCGGTTCGCTCGTCCGCTACCTCGAGACCTTCGACCACACCATCGCCGTGATGCAGACGAAGGAGGGCCTCTTCCGGGTCGCCAAGGAATTCGTCGAGGACCTGGCCGACGACGGCGTCGTCTACGGCGAGGTGCGCTGGGCACCCGAGCAGCACCTGCAGCGGGGACTGACCCTGGACGAGGTCGTCGAGGCGGTCCAGGCCGGGCTCGACGCCGGCGTCGAGGCCGTCTCCGAAACCGGCCGCGAGATTCAGGTGGGTCAGCTGATCACCGCCATGCGCCACGCCGACCGCAGCCAGGAAATCGCCGAACTCGCCGTCCGCCACCGCCACCAGGGCGCCGTCGGCTTCGACATCGCCGGCGCCGAGGACGGCTTCCTGCCCTCCCGGTTCAAGGACGCCTTCACCTACCTGGCCCAGCACAACTTCCCGGCCACCGTGCACGCCGGCGAGGCCGCCGGCCTGGAAAGCATCCAGTCCGCCCTGGTGGACGGCCGCGCCCTCCGCCTGGGCCACGGCGTCCGGATCGCCGAGGACGTCAGCATCGAATTCGAGGAAGCGGAGGCCGACGGGACCGAGGGCGACGAGGTTCCCGACACCATCGGCATGGTCACCCTCGGCGACCTCGCCGGCTGGGTCCGGGACCGGGGCATCGCCCTGGAAATCTGCCCGTCCTCCAACCTGCAGACCGGCGCCATCTCCGGCTTCGGCGAGGGCATCGAGAGCCACCCCGTGGACATGCTCTACCAGCTGGGCTTCAACGTCACCATCAACACCGATAACCGGCTGATGAGCGGCGTGACCCTCACCGACGAGTTCGAACTGCTGGTGGAAACCTTCGACTACGACCTCGACGACCTGCTGGAACTCACCCTCAACGCCGCCGAGGCCGCCTTCCTCCCGCTGGAGGAGAAGGAAGCCCTGGTCGAGTACATCAACGAGGCCTACGCCGACCTTGGCTAGCAACCCCGAGGCCGCTCCTTCCGGGGCAGTGGATGCGCTCCTGGACGTGATCGCCCAGCTACGACTCCACTGCCCCTGGATGGGCGCCCTCACCCACGACTCCCTCGTGGAGTACCTCCTCGAGGAGGCCTTCGAGACGGCGGAAACCATCGAGGGCGGGCACGGCGACGCCGAACTCCGCGCCGAGCTGGGCGACGTGCTGCTCCAGGTGGTGCTGCACGCCCGGCTGGCCGAGGAACGCGGCGCCTTCGACTTCGTCGACGTCGCCCGCGGCCTGCGCGAGAAGATGATCCGCCGCAACCCGCACGTCTTCCGTCCCGACGGCACCCTCCACGAGACCTTCCCCGCCACGGTGGAGGAGATCGTGCAGACCTGGGACGCGGTGAAGCGGGCGGAGAAGTCCGGGCTCGGCCATGCCTTCGACGGCGTCCCGGCTGCGCTGCCCGCCCTGGCCCGGACACAGAAGCTGCTCGACCGCGCGGAGCGGGCCGGCCTGCCCGCCCGGCCGGCCGCCGTCGTGCCCGCGGTCGTGCCCGAACCAGGCGGAACCCGGGCCGGAACCGAACCCGCGCCCGATCCGCACACCGAGGAGGAGCTGGGCGAGGCCCTGTTCGCCATGGTGGCCGCCGCCCGGGCCCGGGGGCTGGACGCCGAACGGGCGCTCCGGGCCGCCAACCGCCGCTTCCAGGCCGCCGCCGCGGGCGGGACCGCACCCCCGGATCCCGCCGCCGGGGCACCCCGTCCCGGGACGTAGCCGGGACTTAATAACTTTCCGTAACCCCGGCCCCTCTGGACTAGGCTAGGGGGTGACGAGGACGTCCACGATGGCTTGACCACCCCTGAGTTTCCAGCAGTCAGATACCCAACACACCGCTTCACCCAAAGGAGCATTTCCATGGCGCTTATCGATGCCATCCACGCCCGCGAGATCCTCGATTCCCGCGGCAACCCGACCGTAGAAGTTGAAGTCCTGCTCTCCGACGGCCAGATCGGCCGCGCGGCGGTTCCCTCCGGCGCCTCCACCGGCGAGCACGAGGCGGTGGAACTGCGCGACGGCGACAAGGGCCGCTACCTCGGCAAGGGTGTCCAGAAGGCCGTCGACGCCGTCATCGACCAGATCGCCCCGGCCCTGATCGGCTTCGACGCCACGGACCAGCGCAGCATCGACCAGGCCATGATCGACCTCGACGGCACCGCCAACAAGGGCAAGCTCGGCGCCAACGCCATCCTGGGCGTCTCCCTGGCCGTGGCCAACGCCGCCGCCGCCTCCGCAGACCTGCCGCTGTACAAGTACCTGGGCGGCCCGAACGCCCACGTCCTGCCCGTACCGCTGATGAACATCCTCAACGGCGGCTCGCACGCCGACTCCGACGTCGACATCCAGGAATTCATGGTTGTCCCGCTGGGCGCCGAGACCTTCTCCGAGGGCCTCCGCTGGGGCGTCGAGGTCTACCACGCGCTCAAGGCCGTGCTGCAGTCCAAGGGCCTGGCCACCGGCCTGGGCGACGAGGGCGGCTTCGCCCCGAACCTGCCCTCCAACCGCGCCGCCCTGGACCTGATCCAGGAAGCCATCAAGAACGCCGGGTACACCCCCGGCAAGGACGTGGCCCTGGCCCTGGACGTCGCCTCCTCCGAGTTCTTCAAGAACGGCTCCTACGAGTTCGAGGGCAAGACCCTGAGCTCCGCCGAAATGAGCGCCTACTACGCCGAACTGGTCGCCGACTACCCGCTGGTCTCCATCGAAGACCCGCTGGACGAGAACGACTGGGAGGGCTGGAAGACCCTCACCGACAGCATCGGGGACAAGGTCCAGATCGTCGGCGACGACCTCTTCGTCACCAACCCGGAGCGCCTGCAGACCGGCATCGACGCCAAGACCGCCAACTCCCTGCTGGTCAAGGTCAACCAGATCGGTTCGTTGACCGAGACCCTGGACGCCGTCTCCCTGGCCCAGCGCAACGGGTACACCACCATCACCTCCCACCGCTCCGGCGAGACCGAGGACACCACCATCGCGGACATCGCCGTGGCCACCAACGCCGGCCAGATCAAGACCGGCGCCCCGGCCCGCTCCGAGCGCGTCGCCAAGTACAACCAGCTCCTGCGCATCGAGGAGGAGCTGGACGACGCCGCACGCTACGCCGGCCGCAGCGCCTTCCCGCGTTTCAAGGGCTAGTACCCGCAATAACCAGTGACCGGTGGCTATGGTGGAAAGAACCATGGCCACCGGTTCTGTTTTGGCCGGCCGGAGCTGGCCCCCGGTCCGGCCAATGTGCCGGCCAGTTGTGAAGGAGTGACATGGCAACCCGCCGTCCCAAAGTTCCCAGGGCAGCCGCGCCGGCAGCTACTGCACCGGCCGCCGGCCGGGGGGAGCCCGACGGCGGCGACGTGATCCGGGCCGACTTCGGCGGATCCCGCCAGGCCCACGCCCCGTCGCAGGTCCCCGGACCGGGCACCAGCCGCACCGCACACCCCGCCCCGGGCCGGACCGCCAACGGCGCCACCGCAGCCGCGACTCCGGGCGCCCCCGCGTCCCGCCCCGCTGCCGGCACCCCCAAGGGCGCGTCCGGCACGACGCCGGGAAGCAAGCCCGTCGTCGAGCGCGTCACGGACAGCACCGACCCCGTCCCCGCCAAGGCCTTCTCCGGCCGGATGCTGGCGCTGGCCCTGGTCATGGTGGCCATCACCATCCTGCTGGCCCCCACGGTCAAGATCTTCCTCGAGAAGCGCTCCGAAATCGCCGGCCTCCAGGCGGACATCACCGCCAGCCAGGCCAAGCAGGCGGACCTGAAGCGGCAGATTTCACGCTGGCAGGACCCCAACTTCGTCAAACAGCAGGCCCGCGACCGGATTAACATGGTTATGCCCGGCGAAACCGGGTACTGGGTGTTCGGCAGCGACATTCCCGCCGACACCCCGGCCACCGGCGCCGCCGCGACCAGCGGCGACAGCCAGGAAACCCTGCCGTGGGTGGACTCCCTCTGGGAATCCATCCGCCGATCAGCAACAGACTAAAAGCGGCGCCCGCCGCCGGAGCACCGGACCCGGTCCTCCCAACAGGGCAGGAAGGTGCCGCACCCGTGGACCAGAACCGAGTGGACGCCCCCCAGTCCGGAACCGGCGGCCCCGCCGCGGACCACCGCACCCCGACGGCCCGGGACCTCGACGTCCTCAGCCGCCAGCTGGGCCGGCCGGTGCGCGACGTCGTCGAGATCCCCGCCCGCTGCGTCTGCGGCAACCCGCTGGTCGCTGCGACCTCCCCGCGGCTGAGCAACGGCACCCCGTTCCCCACCACCTTCTACCTGACGCACCCGGTTATCACCTCGGCCGTGTCCCGGCTCGAAGCCGCCGGCCTGATGAACGAGATGAACGACCGGCTCGTCGAAGACGCAGAGCTCGCGGACCGGTACCGCTCCGCCCACGAGGCCTACCTTCAGTCCCGCGCCGAGATCGGCGAACGTTCGGGCACCGGCCCGGTCCCCGAGATCGACGGCGTCTCCGCCGGCGGGATGCCCACCCGGGTTAAATGCCTGCACGTCCTGGTGGGCCACTCCCTGGCCGCCGGTCCCGGCGTCAACCCCCTCGGCGACGAGGCCATCGACGCGATCGCCGAATGGTGGACGCGGGACCGCTGCTACTGCGACGGTGCCTGGGACACCGCCGGCGAGGCCCCCAGCCGGGACCTGAGCCGCCACGGCCCGCAGGGCCTGCCCGATATCGTCGGCCGGCCGGCACCCGTGCGCAGGAACCGGGCCGAAAGCTCCGACGCGTCCGCAGCCTCTGCAGCCGGCACGACCGACGGGGCGGCCCAGTGAGCCGCGTCGCCGCCATCGACTGCGGCACCAACTCCATCCGCCTGCTGATCGCCGACGTCGACACTACCGATCCGGCCGCGCCCAAGCTCACTGACGTCGTGCGTGAGATGCGCGTGGTCCGGCTGGGCCAGGGCGTCGACGCCACGGGGGAGTTCGCGCCCGAGGCCCTCGAGCGCACCCTCGCCGCCACCGCCGACTACGCCGGGCTGATCCGCCGGCACGACGCCGCGAGCGTGCGCTTCGTCGCCACCTCGGCCACCCGCGACGCCCGCAACCGCCAGGTCTTCATCGACGGCGTCCGCGAACTCCTCGGCGTCGAGCCCGAGGTCATCTCCGGCGACGAGGAGGCTGCGCTGTCCTTCGCCGGCGCCAGCAGTGTCCTGCCCTTCCGCGGGACCGACCCCGTCCTCGTCGTCGACCTCGGCGGCGGCAGTACCGAATTCGTCCTCGGCAACGCCGACGGCGTCATCGCCGCCCGCTCGGTCGACGTCGGCTGCGTCCGGATGACCGAGCGGCACCTCAAAGCCGACCCGCCCACCGCGGACCAGGTCGCCGCCGCCACCGCCGACGTCGACGCTGCCATCGACGAGGCCGCCCGGACCGTGCCGCTGGAACGGGCCACCGCCCTGATCGGCGTCGCGGGCTCCGTCACCACCATCACCGCCCACGCCCTGAAGCTGCCGGAATACTCCGCGGACGCCATCCACGCCACCGAACTGGGACTGGACGCCGTGCGCGCCGCATGCACCTCGCTGCTGGACATGCCGCGGGAGAACCGGGCCGCGCTGCCCTATATGCACCCGGGCCGCGTGGACGTGATCGGCGCCGGCGGACTCGTGTGGCGCCGGATTGCCGAACGGATGGCGGAGGCCACCGGCGGCGTCATCACCACGGCCGTGACCAGCGAACACGATATTCTTGACGGAATTGCCCTGAGCATCAGCTAGCGCCGTGCGCCACGCTGCGGCTCCGGCAGTCGAAGCGCCGATTGGACCCGAATGACCAGAGCACCAGCCCGGCTGAGCCGGACCGTCTCAGCCCTGATTGCCGTGGCCCTCGCCGGCGCCAGTGCCGCAGCCACCCTGACGGTGGCCCCGGCCGCCGTAGCCGACAGCACGCGGGATAAGGAATACTGGCTCGCCGAATCCGGCATCACCAAGGCCTGGGAGGTCTCCAAGGGCGCCGGCGTGAAGGTGGCCGTGATCGACAGCGGCGTGGACGGCAAGCACGCCGACCTCGCCGGCGCGCTGGCCGGCGGAACGGACATCTCCGGTGCAGGGGCGCCCGACGGGCAGAAAAGCATCGGGGCCAAGCCCGAACACGGCACCTTGGTGGCCACGATGCTCGCCGGCCGCGGCCACCAGCCTGCCCCGGCCACCGACGCGCCCTCGCCCAGCCCGAGTCCCACCGCCTCCGGGCCGGGACCGGACGGGATCGTCGGCGTCGCACCCGAGGCCCAGATCCTCTCCGTCTCCACCTGGCTCGGCTCGGCCAACCCCGGCGGCAAGAGCGACCAGGACCAGATCCCGGCCGCCGTGCGCTGGGCCGTGGACAACGGTGCCCGAGTCATCAACATCTCCCTCGGCAGCACCTCTCCGGAGTGGCCGCAGAGCTGGGACGCGGCGTTCCTCTACGCCGAACAAAAGGACGTCGTCATCGTCGCGGCGGCCGGCAACCGCGTGGGCGGCAACGTCCAGGTCGGCGCCCCTGCCACGATTCCCGGTGTGCTGACAGTGGCCGGACTGGACCGGAAGGGCGCCGCCAGCATCGACTCCTCCTCCCAGGGCATCAGCATCGGCGTCGCCGCCCCGGCCGAGAACCTCATTGGTGGGCTGCCCGGCGGCGGCTACGCCGAGTGGGCCGGAACCTCCGGTGCCACCCCGATCGTCGCCGGCGTCGCCGCCCTGATCCGCTCCAAATGGCCGGACATGACCGCCAGCCAGGTGATCAACCGGATCGTCAGCACCGCCAAGGACTCCGGCGCCCCCGGCAAGGACCCGCTCTACGGCTACGGGGTGCTCAATGCCGAGGCGGCGTTGAAGGCTGACGTCCCAGAAACCACGGTGAACCCGCTGGGCACCATTTCCGACTGGATCCGCGTGCACCGGCGGGGCATTCCGGCGACTTCGGCGCCGGCCGCCGCGCCCCCGCCCTCCAGCGCCGCGCCGGCCCTGCCGGAGCCCTCGGTCCCGGTGGCCCAGGCGCCGTCCCCGGCGGATACCGCCGTGCCCGCGCTGGTGGTCCTGGGCTTCGGCGGATTGATCGTCTGCATCATCGCCGGGGCGGCCATCCAGCTCCGCCGGGCGGTTCGGGGGAGCGCCCCGGAGGCCGCCGCCACGGTCCCGGAGCCGGACGACGTCACAGCCCCGAATAGTTAGTGAAGGTTTTCACAAAGTGCGGTATTCTGGACCCATGGCATCCACTCCTCAGCTCCAGGACCGTCCCAGGGTACTCGTCGTCGGCGGCGGGTACGTCGGCCTGTACGTAGCCCTCAAACTGCAGAAGAAGATCGCAAACGCCGGTGGCATTGTCACCGTCGTCGACCCGCTGCCCTACATGACCTACCAGCCGTTCCTGCCTGAGGTTGCCGGCGGCAACATCGAGGCACGCCACGCGGTCGTTTCGCACCGCCGGCACCTGACCCAGACCGAGCTCATCGAGGGCCGCGTCCTCTCGATCGACCACGCCAACCGCACCGCCGTGGTCGCCCCGGCCGACGGCGGCGAGAACTTCGAGATCCCGTACTTCGACGTCGTCCTGGCCGCCGGCGCCATCACCCGCACCTTCCCGATCAAGGGCCTCGCGGACAAGGGCATCGGCCTGAAGACCATCGAGGAAGCCGTCGCCCTGCGCAACAGCGTCCTCGAGCGGATCGAGACCGGCTCCCTGATGACCGACCCGGTCGAGCGCGCCCGCGCCCTGACATTCGTCGTCGTCGGCGGCGGCTTCGCCGGCATCGAGTGCATCACCGAAATGGAAGACCTGGCCCGTGCCGCGGTCAAGAAGAACCCGCGCGTCAAGCAGGAAGAAATCCGCTTCGTGCTGGTCGAGGCCATGGGCCGCATCATGCCCGAGGTCACCGCCCAGCAGGCCGAGTGGGTCGTCGAGCACCTGCGCAGCCGCGGCATCGAGGTGCTGCTGAACACCTCGCTGGACAACGCCGAGGGTGCCATCAAGCTGATCAACCTGCCGGACAAGACCCCCGCACAGGAGTTCGAGTCGGACACCCTCGTCTGGACCGCCGGTGTGCAGGCCAACCCGATGGTCCGCTCCACCGACTTCCCGCTCGAGCCCCGCGGCCGCGTGCGCGTCCTCCCGGACCTGCGCATCGCCGGCGACGAAGGCATCATCGAGAACGCCTGGGCCGCCGGTGACGTCGCGGCCGTGCCCGACCTCACGGGCAAGGGCCTCCCGGACGGCACCTGCGTCCCCAACGCCCAGCACGCGCTGCGCCAGGCCAAGCGCCTCGCCAAGAACCTGTGGGCCTCCCGCTGGGGCAAGGAACTCAAGGACTACAAGCACAAGAACCTGGGCGCCGTCGCCGGCTTCGGCGAATGGAAGGGCGTCGCGAACATCAACCTGATCGGCCGCATCGGCCTCAAGGGCCCGCTGGCCTGGCTCGCCCACCGCGGCTACCACGGCCTGGCAATGCCCACGGTCGAGCGCAAGATCCGCGTGATCTCCGGCTGGTTCTGGCAGCTCTTCCTAGGCCGCGACACCACCCAGCTGATGGACCTGGACAACCCGCGCGGCGCGTTCGTCGCCGCGGCCACCCCGGCCCCCAAGCCGGCGGACGCCAAGTAGTCCACCCGCAGTCACCACGACGGCGGCCGTTCCCCACGCAGGGGAGCGGCCGCCGTCGTCGTTGTACCGCTTGTGGCGGACGCACTCCTGGCCCCGGGCCCTGGTAGCGTGCCTAGACTGGGGCCATGACCCCGGCCGAGAAAGACCTGCATGCCCTGCTCGCCTCGATGCATCCGGCGGTCCGCGAAGGCGAGTATGTCTACGTCCGCTGGCCCGAGGGCAGGCCGCTGAGCGGCCACATCGCCGCCGCCGTCCGCGAGGCCGACGGGCTCACCGTGGTGCTGCCCCGCGCCGACGCCGACGCCCAGGACCTGCCCTATGACCATGCGGCGGCCTGGATCACCGCCCAGGTCCCCTCCGCGGACGGGGCCGCCGGCCTGACCGCCGCCATCAGTGCCGCCCTGGCCGAGGCGAAGATCGGCGTCAAAGTCCTGGCCGGTTTCCACCACGATCACCTGCTCGTCCCGGTCCCCGACGCCGAACGTGCCCTTGAGGTGCTCCACGAACTGTCCGCCGCCAACCGGTCCGCCAGCGGCGGCACCCCGGCCCCGGAACCGCGGCTGGTGCTGCGCGACGAGCATCCGGGGGACCGCCCGGCCCTGCTCGAGCTGACCCGCGCGGCGTTCGCGATCTCCCCGGTCACCGGGGAGCCGGTCGAGGGCGAACCCGAGGAGGTGGGGCTGCTGGCGGCCCTCTTCGAGTGCGGGGAGTACCTGCCGGCGTTCAGCGTTGTCGCCGAGCTCGACGGCGAGATCGTGGGCCACGTGATCAGCACCCGCGGCCGGGTGGGGGAGCTGGAGCTGCTGGGGCTCGGCCCGCTGGGGGTGACGCCGCGGCTGCAGCGGCACGGCATCGGCTCGGCCCTGATGAAGGAGACCATCAGCCGGGCCAACGCCGCGGGGGAGCGGGGCATCGCCCTCCTCGGCAGCCCGGACTACTATGCTCGGTTTGGCTTCGTTCCCTCCACCTCCCTCGGAGTGCAGGCGCCGGACCCGGCGTGGGGCGAGTACTTCCAGCTGCTGCCGCTGGCGCTCTGGCCCGGGGGAGTGAACGGCACCTTCCGGTACGCGGCGCCCTTCGACGCCGACGGTGGCCACGGCTGAGGGGTGCCGGCACGATACGATTGTCCGGCGCCCCAGTAGCCCAATTGGCAGAGGCATCGGACTTAAAATCCGCGTGTTGTGGGTTCGAGTCCCACCTGGGGTACAACGTCGCCGCCCCGGCCCTTCCTTTGTGAAGGGCCGGGGCGGTTTTGTGTCATCCGGGTGCGTCCTCTCGGGTGCTCTTTGCGGCCCGGGGAGGGGTTTGGGGGCGGTTTGGGGGCCTGATTCCCCCTAGGCAACGAGTGTTATAAGGATGTGACCGTAGTCACTTATTTTCGGGCTGAAATTGCACTAGCTTGAAGCTAAATCAGGAACACCTGATCTTTCGCGTCAAAGGCCGTTCGCACCTTTCGATCGAGGAGACCTCTCTATGACTTCACTCCCCCAGGCGGCGCCGCGCATTGCCAAGCTCACCGCGCTTAGCATCGGCGTCGCCCTTCTGGCTACGGCTTGTGGCGGTTCGTCCACGCCCTCGTCCAGCGGCTCCGGCTCGGCTTCGGCCTCCAGCCAGGCCGGCGGCATTTCCTGCCCGGCTCCCAGCGCCTCCGCAGCTGCCAGCAGCTCGGCCAGCGCCGCAGGCTCCGTGCCCGCTTCCTCGACCACCACGGATACCCCGCTGAAGATCGGTTCGCTGCTGCCGACCACCGGTTCGCTCGCCTTCCTTGGCCCGCCGGAAATCGCCGGCGTCAACCTCGGCATCAAGGAAATCAACGATGCCGGCGGCGTCCTGGGCAAGCCGGTCGAGGTCATCCACCGCGACTCCGGCGACACCAAGACCGACATCGCCACGCAGTCCACCACCGCGCTCCTCGGCCAGGGTGTCAGCGCCATCATCGGCGCCGCCTCCTCCGGTGTCTCCAAGACCGTGATCAACCAGATCACCGGCGCGGGCGTCATCCAGTTCTCCCCGGCCAACACCTCGCCGGACTTCACCACCTGGGACGACAAGGGCCTCTACTGGCGCACCGCTCCCTCCGACGTCCTGCAGGGCAAGGTCCTGGGCAACTACATGACCACCTGTGGCGCCCAGACCGTCGGCATGATCGTCCTCAACGACGCCTACGGCACCGGCCTGGCCAAGAACATCCAGTCCGCAGTTGAGGCCGCCGGCGGCAAGGTTGTGGCGCAGGAACTCTTCAACGAGGGTGACTCGCAGTTCAGCAGCCAGGTGGACAAGGTCCTCGCCGCCAAGCCGGACGCGATCGCACTGATCACCTTCGACCAGGCCAAGAGCATCGTTCCGCTGATCACCGGCAAGGGCGTCAAGCCCACGCAGATCTTCATGGTGGACGGCAACATGTCCGACTACAGCAAGGACTTCAAGGCAGGCACCCTCAAGGGCGCCCAGGGCACCATCCCCGGTACCTTCGCCAAGGATGACTTCAAGAAGAAGCTGCTCGGCATCGACCCGGCGCTGAAGGATTACAGCTACGCAGGCGAGTCCTACGACGCCGTGAACCTGATCGCCCTGGCCGCGGAGGAAGCCAAGAGCACCAAGGGCACGGAGATCGCCAAGCACCTCAAGGACGTCTCCGAAGGCGGCGAGAAGTGCAACAGCTTCGCCACCTGCGTCACCCTGCTCCGCAACGGCAAGGACATCGACTACGACGGCCAGTCCGGCCCCGTAACGTTTTCCGACGCCGGTGACCCGACGGAAGCCTACATCGGCATTTACGAGTACCAGGATGACAACAGCTACAAGCCCGTCAAGGAAGAGTTCGGCAAGCTCTAAGCCCCGCCTCTGACTGACATACAGGAAACCCCCGTCCATCTGGGCGGGGGTTTCCTGCGTCTGCGGGTACTGCCTGGACTCTCCGCAGGGGTTCCGGATTTGCGCTGCGGTTCCGGACTCGGGCACGCCGGGTCCGGGGTGCGCAGGTCCGATTCCGCCGCGGAATCCTCGACGCCGGGCGGAAACATTCGTATGACGCGGTGAAACAGGGAGTGGACCGGCAGGGGCGCCTCAGGCGACGGTCCCGGACTTCCGCTGCGGTTCCGGACATTCGCACGTCGGGTCCCGGGTGCGGAAGTCCGAAACCGGCGCGAAAACTCCACATCGGACGGATACGTGGCGACGGTGGGGTGTCGGGGCCTGTGAAGGCGCGGTGTAGGTGGGAGCAGCGGGGAGTGTCCGCTGCGGTTTCAGACAGGGGCACCGCTGGTCCGGGATGCGGCCGTCCGATTCCCCCGCGGAAACCTCGACGCTGGGCGGAAACGGGCGCGCGGAGGAGGTCCGGGGCCGGTGGGGGTCGGTGGAGGCGGGATCAGCGCGGAGAGTCCACTGCGACCTGAACGGGCGCCTGAGCCGTCACTAAGTAACGTGGGTGCTCCTGCTGAGGCGGCGGTTCCGGACACCCGCGGCGGTTTCGGACGAGGGCACCTCGGGTCCGGGGCGCGGAGGTCTGAAATCGCAGCGGAAACCTCGGCGCCGGGCGGATACAGGCCGCGGGCGCCAAGGCATGCAGAAGGGCCGCCACCGGTGTGGTGACGACCCTTCGGAGGGGGAGCCTGGAACTACTCGACGGTGTCGGCCAGGGTGCCCAGGTAAAGCTGGATGACCTTGGGATCCTTCATCAGCTCCCGGCCGGTGCCGGTGTACGCGTCCTTGCCCTGGTCCAGGACGTAGCCGCGGTCGCAGATCTGCAGGCAGCGGCGGGCATTCTGCTCGACCATGATCACGGAGACGCCGGCCCGGTTGATCTCGTGCACCCGCAGGAAGGTCTCGTCCTGCTTGACGGGGGAGAGGCCGGCCGAGGGCTCATCGAGAAGCAGCACCGCCGGGTCCATCATCAGGGCCCGGCCCATGGCGACCATCTGGCGTTCCCCGCCGGAGAGGGAACCGGCGCGCTGGGCACGCCGCTTCGCCAGTTCCGGGAAGAGGTCCGCGACGAACTCGAACCGCTTGGCGAAGTCCTTGGGCCGCTGGAACATGCCCATCTGCAGGTTCTCTTCGATGGTCAGGGCCGCGAAGACGTTGTTGGTCTGCGGGACGAAACCGACGCCCTTGGTGACCAGCTTGTTCGCCTTCAGCCCGGTGATGTCCTGGCCGCGGACCACCACGGAGCCGGAATGGACCTTGACCAGGCCGAACATGGCCTTGAGCAGGGTCGACTTGCCGGCGCCGTTGGGCCCGATGATGCCGATCAGTTCACCCTTGCGGGCCTCGATGCTGCACCCGTTGAGGATGTTGACGCCCGGGATGTAGCCGGCCACCAGGTTGGTGACCTTGACGACCGAGTCGCCGTCGAATCCGCTCTGCGCGGCGGGGGCGGGGCTCGTGGCGCTCATTCTGCGTCCTTCACTGTGCTGTGCGGCTGTTCGCCATGGTTCGGCTCCTCGGCGCTCCGACGCCCATGCGCCGCACCCGCGGCGGGCGCGGTTCCGGCGTCGGCGGTTTCCGTCGCGATCACATCGGAGGAGATGATGCCGGCGTTCTCGGTGCCGACGATCGATTCGTCGTCGGCCTCGAGCTCGGCGGCGAGCTCCTTGATGCCCTCGGAGTCGCCGAGGTCGACGTCGTGGTGGGCGCCCAGGTAGGCGTCGATCACGGCCGGGTTCTTCATCACCTCGGCGGGCGGGCCCTCGGCGACGATCTTGCCCTCGGCCATGACCACCACCCAGTCGGCGATGTGGCGGACCATGTGCATGTCGTGCTCGACGAACAACACGGTCATGCCCTCGGCCTTGAGGTTCTTGATGTGGTCCAGCAGCGACTGCGTCAGCGCCGGGTTCACGCCTGCCATCGGCTCGTCCAGCATGACCAGCTTGGGCCGGACCATGAGGGAACGGGCCATCTCCAGGAGCTTGCGCTGGCCGCCGGAGAGGGACGCCGCGTAGTCGTCCTTCTTGGCGTCGAGCTTGAACTTCTGCAGCAGCACCTCGGCCTGCTCGGTGATGCGCTTCTCCTCGCCGCCCCAGATTCCCTTGAACAGCGCCTTGTAGAGCTTCTCGCCGGACTGGTTGGAGGCGCCGAGGCGCATGTTCTCCATCACGGTGAGCTTGCCCATGACCTTGGTCAGCTGGAAGGTGCGGACCATGCCCATCCGCGCCACCTTGTAGGAGGAGACGCCGGCCAGGCTGTTGCCCTCGAACTGCCACTTGCCGGTGTTCGGGGTATCGAAACCGGTCAGCAGGTTGAAGAGGGTGGTCTTGCCGGCACCGTTCGGGCCGATCAGGGCGGTGATCTTGTGCCGCGGGATTTCCAGGTATTCGACGTCGACGGCGTTGATGCCGCCGAAGCTGCGGGTGACGTTCTCCGCCACCACGATCGGGTCCCGCTTCTTGCAGCCGGGCGCGATCTCCCCGGCCGCGATCGGACGGGAGTCCGTCATGTAATCGATGGTCTCGGCGTCGGCCGTGGTGCCGGCGCCGGCCTTGGGTTCTTGGCTGTGCATGCTCATGCGAACGCCAGCTCCTTCTTATTGCCAAAGACGCCCTGCGGCCTGAAGATCATCAGCAGCATCAGGGCGATGCCTACCAGGATGTAGCGCAGCTGACCGGCCTGGACCGTGTTCAGCCAGGTGACGGCGCCGGACTCGATCAGTCCGTAGAGCACGCCCTGGGTCAGGGACAGCACCACCCAGAAGATCATGGCGCCGACGACCGGTCCCAACACGGTGCCGAGGCCGCCGAGCAGCAGGCAGGTGTACAGGAAGAACGTCAGCTCGGTGCCGTAGTTGGCCGGCTGCACCGCACCGCGGGGGAGGGTGAAGACCATACCGGCGAGGGCGCCGAGGACGCCGCCGATGACCAGGGCCTGCATCTTGTAGGCGTAGACGTTCTTGCCGAGGGAGCGGACGGCGTTCTCGTCCTCACGGATGCCCTTGAGGACGCGGCCCCACGGGCTGCGCATCAGCAGCCAGACGAGGACGCAGCACACGATCACGAGGGCCCAGCCGGCGACCCGGATGAAGAAGTCGCGGTTGTTCA
The DNA here is from genome assembly GCF_040686595.1 of Arthrobacter sp. NPDC080082. NCBI lineage: Bacteria > Bacillati > Actinomycetota > Actinomycetes > Micrococcales > Micrococcaceae > Arthrobacter > Arthrobacter sp. NPDC080082. The sequence goes on from NZ_JBFBKQ010000004.1 coordinate 80,897, forward strand.
TGCCGAAGTAGGAGCCCTCGGGGAACGGGTTCATGGCGTAGAAGTCGCCCTCGAAGGCGGCCAGGCCGTTGGCCGAACCGGTGACCGAGGTCAGCTGGTTGGTGGTGACGATGTAACGGACGATTTCCGCGGCCGCGATCGTGACGATGGCCAGGTAGTCGGCCCGCAGCCGCAGGGTGGGGATGCCGAGCAGCAGGGCGAAGATCGCCGAGCAGACGACGGCGATCAGCAGGCCCACGAAAAACGGCACGTGGAAGCTCAGGGTGGAGATGGCGAAGCCGTAGGCTCCCACCGCCATGAAGCCGGCCTGGCCGAAGTTCAGCAGGCCCGAGTAGCCGAAGTGCACCGCCAGGCCGAGCGCGGCGAGTGCGTACGCCGCCGTCGTCGGGCTGAAGATTTCCCCGGCAGCGCTGGAAAGAATGAATCCGAAGTCCATGTTTGTCTCCTAACCCACGCGCTCGCGGCGGCCCAGGATGCCCTGGGGCCGGAACAAGAGGACAACGATCATGATGAAGAGGGCTCCCACGTACTTGAGGTCGGCGGCGAGGCCGAACACGGTGGTGAGCTCCACGAAGATACCGACGATGATGGAGCCGAAGAGGGCGCCCCACACGGTGCCGAGGCCGCCCAGGGTGACGCCGGCGAAGATGAGCAGCAGGATCTGGGATCCCATGTCGAACGTGACGCCAGGCCGGTAGTAGGCCCACAGGATGCCGCCAAGGGAGGCCAGCATGCCGCCGGTGACCCAGACGATACGGATCACTGAGTCGACGTCGATGCCGGAGGCCGCGGCAAGGGCGGGGTTGTCGGCCACCGCACGGGTGGCCTTGCCCAGGCGGGTCTTCAGCAGCACGACGCCGAGGACGGCGATGACGATCACGCTGATCAGCAGGGACCAGAGGTTGTTCGGTGAGATGGAGATCGGGCCGATCTGGATCTCGGCGCTCTGCGCGAACGGCAGCTGCTGGGTGGCGCCGCCGAAGTAGAACTGGATGACGTAACGGACCGCCAGGGCCAGCCCGATGCTGACGATCATCATCGGCACCAGGCCGGTCCCGCGGCGCCGCAGCGGCTTCCAGAGACCGGCGTCCTGGACGTAGCCGAAGAGGCCGCCGCCGAGGAGGGCCAGGATGATCGCGAGCCAGAACGGCAGGTTCATGGCGTTGAAGGCGAAGACCAGGACGGCCCCGAGGGTGACCATCTCGCCGTGGGCGAAGTTGGTAAGGCCGGTGGTGCCGAAGATCAGCGACAAGCCAACGGACGCCAGGGCCAGCAGCAGGCCGAAGCTCAGGCCGGCGACGAGGCGGTTGATCAGGTTCTGGCCGAAGTCCTGCTGCTGGACCACGATGCCCTTACCGAAGGCAAAGACCACGGAGAGGTTGGAGGTCTGGCTGAAGGTGACCTTGCGGGGGTTTTCCTGGCCCTCGGCGAGCTTGACGCCCTCCGGCAGGGTCTTGGTGTCCAGCTCGACTTCGTAGGTGCCCTGGGTGGGGACGCCGATGTTCCAGGATCCGTTGGCGGCCGACTTGGTGGTGCCGGTGAAGTTCTCGCCCTTGGCGGTGATGGTGACGCCGGCCAGCGGCGCCCTGTCGTCACCGCGGAGGAAGCCGCTGATGCTGTTCTGGAAGTTGGTGCTCGACGGGGATGGTGTCGGCGATGGGGTCGTGGCCTGCGATGCCGGCGCGACGATGAGCAGAAGGGCTGCGACGGCGGCGAAGACCGCGCCTACAGCTGTCATGATTCTGCCGCGGCGCCGCGGGGGCAGGCCTCGTGTTGTGCTTCTCAAAGGTGAAAACCTCCACGTGGGGATGGTCTGGGTTGCGCCGTTGCAACCGCTGCGAACGTTCGGGGGACGGGTGGAGCCGGTGGTGCGATGCGATGGAGCTGATGGTGAAGCTGGTTGTGATGTCCGTCACCCCGTTGGCCTCATGTTACCGCCCCGGCGGGACGCTAATTGCCGCTCCGAGCAGGTATTACGTCGCGATCACATAACAACCGTGAAGCTGGACGCAGGTATCCAATTAGTTCAGCTAATGAAAACTTTTGTTGATCTCCATGCGTCCTAAACAATCCCCGTGCGGGGCGGGCGGGGGAGGTCACGGTTGGGTTGCGACGCCCGACGGCGGGAACTAACCCTGCCCGCGGGCCGTGGGAATTGGTAGCGTGGAAACTACCGAACTCCACCGCAGTTCATCACTCAACCCCCTTATTTGGAGGACACCAGCAATGGCACTTGGCGGAAATCCGATCTTCAACGGAAAGAACTTCCGTGGAGCCACCCAGGCACCGCCGGCCCCGCAGGCGTACGGCCAGGGTTATGGCCAGAACTACGGCCAGGCACCCTACGGCCAGAACTACGGACAGCCCCAGTACGGGCAGAACCAGTTTGGCCAGCAGGCCGGCTGGAACGCGGGCCAGCAGGCCATGAGCAGCGAGCAGCTGCAGGACCTGTACAACCGCCCTGCCGCCGGGCCCGCTGACGCGGGCCGGATGACGTTCGACGACGTCATCATGAAGACCGCCGCCTGCCTCGCCGCCGTGATCGCCGGCGCCGCCGTGACGCTCGTCGTCGCGCAGGGCCTCGCCTCGATGCTGATGCTGGTCGGCGCGCTGGGCGGATTCGTCCTGGCCCTGATCAACACCTTCAAGAAGCAGCCCTCCCCGGCGCTGATCCTGGCGTATGCCGCCCTCGAAGGCCTGTTCCTCGGCGGCCTGACCCGGATCCTCGACGGCATGTTCCCCGGCGTCGGCCTGCAGGCCGTCATCGGCACCCTCTCCGTCTTCGCCGTGACCCTGGTTCTGTTCAAGAGCGGCAAGGTCCGCGCCACCCCCAGGGCCATGCGCTTCTTTATGATCGCCCTGATCGGCTACGCCGTTTTCGCGCTGATCAACATGGTGATGATGTGGACCGGTGCCGTGCAGTCCCCGTTCGGTCTCCGTACCTCCTTCGAGATTTTCGGCATCCCGCTGGGCGTCTTCATCGGCCTGCTGGCCATCGGCCTGGCCGCGTTCTCGCTGATCATGGACTTCACCAGCATCGAGGCCGGCGTCCGCGCCGGTGCCCCGCAGCGCTTCTCCTGGACCGCCGCCTTCGGCCTGACCGTCACCCTGGTGTGGCTGTACGTGGAGATCATCCGCCTGCTGGCCATCTTGCGCGGCGACGACTGACACGACGCCGGCTTCGGCCGACAGGCTTCAAAGTAGTAGGGAACGGGTCCCGCCTAACGGCGGGGCCCGTTTCGTCTATCAGGGGCTCTATCGCAGCACGGGAAAGGCGCGCTAGGAGGGGAGCCCGCGGGTTGGGTACGGTGGTGCCATGGAACCGACCGCCACCGCTCCCGCCGACACCCCCTCCGCCGCTGACTCCGCCGCAACCGGCCCCGCAGCAACCGACTCCGAGGCCCGCCGCTACGCCACCGGCCGGCAGTATGAACTGCGGCGCGGCGATGCTCTCGCCGTCATCACCGAACTCGCCGGCGGCGTGCGGCTCTACAGCCGTGCGGGCGTGGCACTGACCGAGACCTACGCCGACGACGAGATCGCCCCGGGCGCCGCCGGCATCATGCTCGCCCCGTGGGCCAACCGGATCGAGGACGGGATCTGGTACCTCGACGGCAAGAAACTCCAGCTGGACATCACCGAGGTCGGCTACAACAACGCCAGCCACGGCCTGCTCCGGAACGCCGGCTACGCCTTGGTGGATGAGGATGAATTCTCCGTCACGCTCGAGGCCGCGGTCTTCCCGCAGCACGGCTACCCGTTCCTGCTCCGGCACCGGGTCCGGTACTCCCTCGGCGAGGACCTGGGACTGACCGTCCGGCAGACCCTCATCAACGACGGCCGCGACTCCGCCCCGTTCGTGCTGGGCGCCCACCCCTATCTGCGGATCGGCGACGTGCCCACCGAGGACCTCACCGTCACCGTCTCCGGCGTCACCCGCCTGGTCACCGACGAACGCCAGATCCCGCGCGATACCGAGCCCGTGGCCGGCGACTACGACATTCGCTCCGGGCGCCGCGCCGGAGACCTGGACCTGGACAGCGCCTACACGGACCTGGAGTTCGACGGCGGCGAGGCCGGCAGCACGCTGCACGCCCCCGACGGGCGCAGCGTCACACTCTGGCAGGACGAGCACTGCCGCTACGTCCACGTCTTCGTCACCGACCGGCTGCCCGGGCTGAACCGGGCCGTGGCCCTGGAACCGATGACCGGCCCGGCGAACGCGTACAACAGTGGTGACGGGCTGCGCTGGCTCGCCGCCGGCGAGGAGTTCTCCATGACCTGGGGGATCCGCGCCACGCTGGACGAGTAGCGTTTCCTTTCCTAGGCAAGCTAGGCAATTATGGGGTAATGACGCCAGCTGATGACGCCCGCCCCACCCTGCCGACCGACAGCACCGGTCCCGACGACCGCCCCGGAATCACCCTCCCGGGCTACGCAGATCCCGCACTGTCCGCCGCGCCGGCGGGAGTGCCGATCACGACGGGAACCCCGGGGGAGGGGACCGCCCCGTCCGGAACCGGGCCCCGCGTGCGCACCGACCGCGAACTGGACGAGGACATCCCCTACGGCATCCGGATCGCCGCGTCCTGGGCCTGGCGGGTGGGCCTGATCCTGCTGGTCTCCGGCGCGCTGATCTGGCTGCTGAGCAAGATCAGCTTCCTCATCATCCCGATCATGGTCGCCGCCCTCCTCGCCGGGCTGCTCAGCCCGGTCACCCGCTGGCTCCGGCGGCGCAAGGTCCCCAACGGCCTCGCCGTCGCCATCACCCTCCTGGGCTTCATCGGCGTGATCGCCGGCGCCCTGGCCCTGGTGGGCCGCCAGCTGACCGCCGGCTTCGGCGAACTCTGGGGCCAGGCGCTCACCGGCGTCCAGCAGGTCCAGACCTGGCTCTCCGAGGGGCCGCTGCACTTGACCGCCGCGCAGATCGACACCTACATCGAGGAGGCCACCGCCGCGCTGCAGAAGAACAGCAGCAGCATCGTCAGCGGCGCGCTGACCTTCGGCAGCACCGCCGGCCACTTCGCCGCGGGGATGCTGATCGCCCTCTTCGTCACCATCTTCTTCCTGCTCGAAGGCGAGCGGATCTGGCGGTTCCTGGTCCGGCTGATGCCGCGGAAGGCCCGCCCGGCGGTCAACGGGGCCGGGCGGCGCGGCTGGGGCTCCATGGTCAGCTACACCCGGATCCAGATGTTCGTCGCCTTCGTCGACGCCGTCGGCATCGGCGTCGGCGCCGCGATCATCGGGGTGCCGCTCGCGCTGCCGCTGGGCGTCCTTGTCTTCATCGGCTCCTTCATCCCGGTGGTCGGCGCGCTGGTCACCGGTGCCATAGCCGTGCTGCTGGCCCTGGTGGCCAACGGCCTGGTCAACGCGCTGATCATGATCGGCATCGTGCTGCTGGTCCAGCAGCTGGAGGGACATATCCTGCAGCCGCTGGTGATGGGCAAGGCCGTCTCCCTGCACCCCGTGGCCGTCATCCTCTCCGTCGCCGCCGGTTCCTACCTGGCAGGCATCCCCGGCGCGCTGTTCTCCGTCCCGATCCTCGCCGTAGCAAACTCGGCCGTTCGGTACATCGCGGCCAGAACGTGGGAACATGATGGAGAGCTGGCAGCCGCCAACCAACCGGGCCTTTCCGCCCCGGCCGGAGCCGGCAACACCCCGGGCGACGGGCAGGAAAGCCACCCTCGCGCCGACGCAGGAACCCTAAAAGGAGACTAGTTCGTGAATACCCTCGAGACCCTTCCCGTCACATTGGACGATGTCCTGGAGGCGCAGAAGCTGCTCGACGGGATTATTACCCGCACCCCGGTGGAGTCCTCCCGGGCCCTCGGCGGCCTGGTGGGCGGCGAGGTCTACTTCAAGTGCGAGAACCTGCAGCGTGCCGGTTCGTTCAAGGTCCGCGGCGCCTACGTCCGGATGGCCAAGCTGTCCGCGGCCGAGAAGCAGCGGGGCGTCGTGGCGGCCTCGGCCGGCAACCACGCCCAGGGCGTGGCCGTCGCCGCGAAGGCCCTTGGCATCAAGGCCCGGATCTACATGCCGCTGGGCGTCGCGCTGCCCAAGCTCGCCGCGACCCGCAGCCACGGCGCGGAGGTGGTGCTCCACGGCCACAACGTCGATGAGGCACTCGCCGAGGCCAAGCGCTACGCGGACGAATCGGGCGCCGTGTTCGTGCACCCGTTCGACGACGTCGACGTCGTGGCCGGGCAGGGCACCGTGGGGCTGGAGATCCTCGAACAGATCCCGCACGTGGACACCATCCTGATGGGCGTCGGCGGCGGCGGGCTGCTCGCCGGCGTGGCCGTCGCCGTGAAGGCCCGCGCCAAGGAACTGGGCCGAACCATCCGCATCATCGGCGTGCAGGCCGAGAACGCCGCTGCCTACCCGCCCTCCCTCGCCGCGGACGCCCTGGTGCCGCTGAAACGGGTCTCCACCATGGCGGACGGCATCGCCGTCGGCCGCCCCGGCCAGCTGCCCTTCAGCATCATCCGGGAACTGGTGGACGACGTCGTCACCGTCAGCGAGGACGCCCTCGCCCGGGCCCTGATCTTCCTGCTGGAACGGGCCAAGATGGTCGTCGAACCGGCCGGCGCCGTGGGCGTCGCCGCGCTGATGGAAGGGAAGATCGAGAACCCCGGCACCACCGCCGTCGTGCTCTCCGGCGGCAACATCGACCCTATGCTCATGCTCAAGGTCATCCAGCGCGGCCTCTCCGCCGCCGGCCGGTACATGACCGTGCGGATGATGCTGGACGACCGGCCCGGTTCGCTGGCCACCATCGCCCGGATCATCGCCGAGAACGACGCGAACGTCACCGGCCTGGACCACACCCGGGTGGGCGGATCGATCAGCATGGGCGACGTCTCCATCACGGTCAACCTGGAAACCAAGGGCCACGAGCACGGCGAGCAGGTCCTGGCCGCGCTCCGGGCCGAGGGGTTCCAGCCGATCGTGGTGCACTAGGCAGCCGCCGTGCTGGAAGCGCCCGAGGGGGAGCAGCGCCGGGGCACCACCGCGGCCCGCGCCCGGCAGGGACTGGCGGTGGTGGGGTCCTTCGTGGCGTTCCTCTACGCGGTGGAGTTCGTCAACACCCTGATGCTGCATTCACTAAACCGGGAGTTCGGGCTCCGGCCGCGCACGCCCGAGGGCCTGGTGGACATCCTCACCTTCCCGCTGCTGCACGCCAGCCTGGCCCACCTGTTCTCCAACACCCTGCCGCTGATCATCTTCGGCTTCCTGGTGTTCCTCTCCGGGCTGCGGGTCTTCCTCACCGCGATGGCCTCCAGCTGGCTCGGCTCAGGGCTGACGGTGTGGCTGATCGGCGGCCACAACATCACGGTGGGCGCGTCCGGGCTGGTGTTCGGGCTGTTCGCCTTCCTGCTGGCGCGCGGCTTCCTGAACCGGCACTGGGGACAGATCCTGCTCTCCGTGGTGCTGTTCCTGGCCTACGGCGGCATCCTCTTCGGGGTGCTCCCCACGGTGGCCGGCTACGTCTCCTGGCAGGCGCACCTGGGCGGTGCCGCCGGCGGGGTGGTCGCGGCACTGCTGCTGCGCCGGCGCGCCACTCCGACGCCCTAAACACCTGCGCCTTAGGACCTGCGCCTTAAACACCGACGCCGGCCCGCCCCAGGAGGGGCGGGCCGGCGTCGTCTGTTGGTGGCTAGCCGACGTACGGCTTCGCGGAGAGGATCTCCACGGTGATGTCCTTGCCGTTCGGGGCGGTGTAACTGAGCTTGTCGCCCTCCTTGTGGCCGACGATGGCCGAGCCCAGCGGGGACTTCTCGCTGAAGACATCCAGGTCCGAGTCGCCGGCGATCTCGCGGGAGCCCAGCAGGAAGGTTTCCTCGTCGCCAGCGATCTTCGCGACGACGATCATGCCCGGTTCGACGATTCCGTCGTCGGCGGGAGCCTCGCCCACGTGGGCGTCGCGCAGCAGGACGGTCAGCTGGCGGATGCGGGCCTCGATCTTGCCCTGCTCCTCCTTGGCGGCGTGGTATCCACCGTTCTCCTTGAGGTCGCCCTCCTGGCGGGCGGCTTCGATCTTCTGAACGATTTCCGCCCGGCCGGCGCCGGAGAGGTGGTCCAGCTCTGCCTTCAGGCGGTCAAAAGCTTCCTGGGTAAGCCAAGCTGCAGTTGCGCTGTTGGTGGTCGACACGGACTTCTCCTTTGGTGGATAAACAAGCTGGTCAAACAAAACGGGTCAAACGAACTGGTCAAACAAGCAAAGACCCCGCCACGGTGGCCACTTATGGAACTCAGCAACCAGCTCAGCGGGGTTAAGGTATTGGTCCATTGTAGTCAATGCTGTGGATAAACCAAAGAACCTGAGCGGCGCAGGTCACACCGTGTTACGCGTTGCGTCACACGCGTGGGGCGGTCGTTACTTGTTGGCGGGAGGCAGCCAGCAGTTGTCGACGACGGCGGAGACCGCCTGAGATTCGGTCCGCAGCGTCACGCGCTGGGCGGTGGTGTGGCCGCCGTCGGTCCCGGCCGAGGCGTCGTTCGGGCCGATGGTGACGACCTTCCAGCCGACCACCGCGAACTTCGAATCAAGGGCCTTCACGGCGCAGGCGGCGGTGCTGTCCGGGTTCTTCGTGACCTGGAAGTCCAGCTGGGCGAGGGTGGCGTCCGGGGTGCTGTAGCCGATGTCCTTGAAGCTGACGGACCCGGTGGCTGCGGAGGTTGCCACCCAGGCGAGGAAGGCCACCGCGACGGCCAGGGCCGCGATCAGGAGGTTGCGCCTGCGCTTGCGTCCGTCGGTGGTCCCGGCGGTGCTTCCGGCCTTGCCGAAGCTGCCGCCCATGGCGCGCTTTTGACCGCCGTAGCGATTGGCTAGGCTGGTGGGTGCCGGCGCGGGTGCTGCAGGCTGCTCCTCGGAAGTCACCAGTCCAGTTTAGTGTGGATCGGTCAGCCCGAAATCACCCGGCTCGAACCACCCAGAGAAGAAAGAGGAGCCGTCCGACGATGACAGCGTCCCCCAGCCCGTCCGCCCCGCTTCGGCTCCTCGCCGTCCACGCCCACCCCGACGACGAATCCAGCAAGGGCGCGGCGACCATGGCCATGTACGCCGCGGCCGGCGTCGACGTCCTGGTGGCCACTTGCACCGATGGCTCCCGCGGCGACATCCAGAACCCGCAGATGGAGTCCGCGCCGCACCCCAAGCGGGACATGGCCGGCGCCCGCCGGCTGGAGATGGCTAACGCGGCCAAGGTGCTGGGCATCCGGCAGCGCTGGCTGGGCTTCGTGGACTCCGGCCTGCCCGAGGGCGACCCGCTGCCGCCGCTGCCGGCCGGATCCTTCGCGACGCTGCCGCTGGAGCGCGCCGCCGCGCCGTTGGTCCGCTTGGTCCGGTCCTTCAAGCCGCACGTGATCCTCAGCTACGACGAGAACGGCGGCTACCCGCACCCGGACCACATCATGGCCCACCGCGTCGCCGTCGAGGCCTTCGAGGCCGCGGGCAACCCGGACCGCTACCCGGGCACCGGGGAGGCCTGGACCCCCAGCAAGCTCTACTACGACCGTGCCTTCAGCCCGGAACGGTTCAAAGCCCTGCACTACGCCCTGGAGGAGGCCGGCCTGCAGTCGCCGTACGCCGAGCGGATCGCCGCCTGGCTTGAGGCCGACGCCGAGGGCCACACCCCGCCGGCGCCCACCCACGAAACCACCACCCAGATCCAGTGCGGGGACTACTTCGAAGCCCGGGACAACGCCCTGCGCGCGCACCGGACGCAGATCGACCCGGAAGGGTTCTTCTTCGCCGTCTCCCCGGCGATGCAGCGGCAGACCTGGCCGTGGGAGGACTACTCGCTGATCACCTCCCGGGTCCCCGCCGAACTGCCGGAAACGGACTTCTTCGCCGGGCTAAGATAGACCCAGCAGAGACTTCTATGCCGCGTAGAAAAGCGGCGTCGGAGCCCTGACCCCCAGTTCCTCACAGAAGGTTTACCCGTGCACTCCTTGTTCATTGCCCTGGCCACCGCCCCGGCGCCTTCCCCGACGCCGTCACTGCGCCCCGGGCTCGACCAGGACCAGGTCAGCCCGGGCCTGCTGGGATTCGTGCTCACCGCCTTCATCGTCATCCTCAGCGCCCTGCTGATCGTGGACATGGTGCGCCGGATCCGGCGGGTCCGCTACCGGGCCCAGGTGGAGGAAGAACGCGCCGCGGCCGAGGGCGGAGCTGACACGGGAGCCGACGTTACTCCCGGCGCCGGGACCCTCGACGGCGGCAGGGACGGATCCGGACCGGCCCGCCCGGAGGCCAACGGTGACGCGGGACCCGGAAGCCGCTGACACCCCCTCGGCGGGGGAGCCACCGGTGACGGGCAACGCCATGGCCGGCGAGCCCTCCGCCTACCTGCGCCAGCACTCCGGCAACCCGGTGCACTGGCAACCCTTCGGCGACGCGGCCTTCGCCGCCGCCGCGGACCGGGACGTGCCGGTCTTCCTCTCCATCGGCTACGCGGCCTGCCACTGGTGCCACGTCATGGCCGGGGAGTCCTTCGAGGACCCGGAGACCGCCCGGTACCTGAACGAGCACTTCGTCTCCGTCAAGGTGGACCGGGAGGAACGCCCCGACGTCGACGCCACCTACATGGCCGCCACCCAGGCGCTCACCGGCGAGGGCGGCTGGCCGATGTCCGTGTTCCTGCTCCCCGACGGCCGGGCCTTCCACGCCGGAACCTACTTCCCGCCCCGGCCGATGCCGGGCCGGCCCTCCTTCCGCCAGGTGCTGGAAGCGGTGCACGTGGCCTGGGCGGAGCGCCGGGAGGCCGTGGAAGCCAACGCCGCGGCGCTGGCCCGCGGGCTGGCGGACCTGCACGCCCGCTCCGCCGTGCGCCTGCAGCCCCCCGGCAGTGGCAGCGACGCGGCAGATGCCGGGCCGGGCACCCCGGACCCGGAGGTGCTCGCCGACGCTGTCCGCGCGCTGGCGGCGGCCGAGGACGCCGGGGGTGGCTTCGGCGCCGCCCCCAAATTCCCGCCGTCGGCCGTCCTGGAGTTCCTGATCCGGCACGCCGCGGTCCCGTCCGCGACAGCAGAAACGGCCCGCGGGATCGCCGGCCGCACCCTGGCCGCCATGGCCCGCTCCGCGCTCTACGACCAGCTCGACGGAGGGTTCGCCCGGTATTCGGTCACCCGGGACTGGTCCCTCCCGCACTTCGAGAAGATGCTCTACGACAATGCCCTGCTGCTGCGGGCCTGCGCGCACTGGGTCCGGTTGGGCGGCTCCGACGAGTACCCCGCCGCGGAGGCCGCGGAGACCGCGGCCGGAACCGCGGACTGGATGCTGGCGGCCCTGGGCCTGACCGACTCCGCCGGCGAACTGGCGGCCCTCGCCTCGTCCCTGGACGCGGACACTGTGGTGGACGACGTCCATCAAGAGGGCGCAACCTACCTTTGGACCGCCGCGGAACTCGCCGATGTCCTGGGCCGGGACGACGGGGCCGCCGTCGCCCGGCTCATGCACGTCGGCCCGTCCGGGGTTCCGCTGCACCCCGGCGGCGCCGCCGCTGCCGGCCTCACCGTGGAGGACCGCCGGCTCTGGCAGCGGGTGCGCCCGGCGCTGCGTGCGGCACGATCGGCGCGGCCGCAGCCGGCCCGGGACGAGAAGGTGGTGGCCGGCTGGAACGGCCTGGCCCTCGGCGCCCTTGCCGACGCCGCCGCCGTGCTGGACGGAACCGAACTGGGAACCGAACTGAACCGGGCAGAGCTCCTGGCCGCCGGCGAGCGGATCGCGGAGTATCTGGAACGGGTGCACTGGACGCCGGGGACGGACGGCGAGCCGGGGTTGCTGGTCCGGGTCTCTCACGACGAGCGGGCCCGCGGCATTGGCGGCCTGCTGGAGGACTACGCGTTCTGCAGCGAGGGCCTCTTCGCGCTCTACGCCGCAACGGGACAGACCCGCTGGTACGCCCTGGCCGAGGGGATCCTCTTGGCCGCCTGCGAACGCTTTGCCGCCGGCGGAACCCTGCGCGACGCCGCCGGGGAATCCGCCCAGGTAGGCAACGCCCAGGGTGGCGGCGCCGGGGCTGACCCGTTCGACGACGCCACCCCCAGCGGCGCGGCGGCTTTCGCCGGTGCGCTGCTCAGCTACGCCGCCCTCACCGGCTCCACCGGGCACCGCAGCCTCGCCGAACAAATCCTGGCCCTCCTGCCCCCGCTGGCCCGGCAGGCGCCCCGGGCCGCCGGCGGCCTGCTCGCCGCCGCCCAGGCCGCCGTCGCCGGTCCCGTGGAAGCCGCGGTCGCCGGTCCGCCGTCGGCCGCCCGCTCCGCGCTCCACCGCGAACTGCTCCGCTCGCCCAGCCCCGGCCTGGTCATCGCCGTCCAGGATGCCGAGCCGGGACCTGGCACCACGCCGGGCCCGGTCCCGCTGCTGCACGGCCGCGAGACCACGGGGGACCCGGTGGTGTACCTCTGCCGCGCCATGGTCTGCCACGCCCCGGCGGTGTCCGCCGCCCAGGTGCGGGAGCAACTGGCTAGCATGGCGGGATGACCCCAACCCCCGCTCAGCCAGGTCCCTTCGAGCTCGTCGTCTTCGACTGCGACGGCGTCCTGGTGGACTCCGAGGTAATCTCCGTCCACGTCGACCAGCGGGTCCTGGCGGACCTCGGCTGGGAACTGGAGCGGGAGGAAATCGTCGCCCGCTTCGTCGGCAAGAGCGAGGCCAACTTCGTCTCAAGCATCGAGAACCACCTCGGCATCGAACTGGCCGAAGGCTGGGACAGCGTCTACCAGCACTGGTACCGCGAGGCCTTCGAACGGGACCTCACCGCGGTGGACGGCATCGAGGAGGCCCTGGACCGGCTGGAGCTGCCGCACTGCGTGGCCTCCAGCGGCAGCCACGAGAAGATGCGGCGTACCCTGGGCCAAACCGGGCTGCTGCCGCGCTTCGCCGGCCGTATCTTCAGCGCCACCGAGGTCCGCAACGGCAAGCCGGCCCCGGACCTGTTCCTCCACGCGGCGAGGACCCTCGGCGTGGACCCGGCCCGCTGCGCCGTGGTCGAGGACAGCGCCTACGGGGTGCAGGCGGCCCGGGCCGCCGGCATGCACGCCTTCGCCTACGCCGGGGGAGTGACCCCCGCGGAGCGGCTGACCGGGCCCGGAACCACCGTGTTCGAGGACATGCGCCTGCTGCCGGAACTGATCGCCGCCGGCCGCCCCTGACAGGGGTTTGTCTATCTTGGGCTAGCCGCGGGCACGGTCCCGCGGCCCGTGGTTGCGGCGCGGAAATTCCCCACGTACGACGGCGGTGACCGGCGCGCCCGGGCCGCGAACCCGCCGTCGGGCTCCACACGTGGGGAGATTCGGCGGGCGGGCCAGGCTAGACCCGGTCAGCCCAGGACGGCCATCGCGATGGCGATGTAGTGCGCCGCGAAGGCGAAGACCGTGAAGGCGTGGAACAGCTCGTGGAAGCCGAAGTGGCTGTAGCTGAAGTTGGGCTTCTTCAAGGCGTAGAACACCGCGCCGGTGATGTAGAGGGCACCGCCCACGCAGATCAGGACGGCGGCGGGGATGCTGGCGGCGAAGAAGTCGGGCAGGTAGAACAGGGCCGCGCAACCCAAAGCGATGTAGATCGGCACGTAGAGCCAGCGCGGTGCGTGCGTCCAGAGCAGCCGGAACAGCACACCCAGCACCGCCCCGGTCCAGATCAGCCAGAGCAGGAACACTGCCTTGGGCCGGTCCAGGAGGGCCCATGCCAGAGGGGTGTAGCTGCCGGCGATGACCAGCATGATGTTGGTGTGGTCGAGACGCTTCAGCACGATCTTCACGCCCGGGGACCAGTTGCCGCGGTGGTAGACCGCGCTCACGCCGAACAGCAGCACCCCGGTGAAGGCGTAAACGGCGGAGGCGATCTTCAGTTCGGTTGTGGGGGCCAGCAGCACCAGGACCAGGCCGGCGGCGAACGCCAGCGGGGCGGTGACGGTGTGGATCCAGCCGCGCCACTTGGGCTTGATCATGAGCAGCTCGGCGATCCGGACGGCCGCCTCGTCGACGGCGCCGCCCTTGCCCCGCGAGGCGCCTGCTGGGGGTGCCGGCTCCGCGGCGCGGTCGCCGTGCGGAGACAGGCTCGGTCCGGGTTCCGCTGAGTTGCGTTCCATACGGCAATAATATTCGACGCGCGGATAAGTTACCGACGGGTAGCAAGTGGGCCGGGGTAAATCGCCCGGCCCGGGTGCGCGGCCCGGCCCGCGCGGCGGGTAGCCTAGGAATGCACTCCCGTCAGACCCAAGGAAGCCAGGTGAATCCCCGGATGGAACTGCCCGGATTCCTCTATGGCTTCTACGAGCGCGGCCTGCAGCGCTCTCTGGACCCGGAACGGATCCCCCGGCACATCGGCGTGATGGTCGACGGAAATCGCCGCTGGGCCCGGCAGTTCAACGCCCCCACCAGCCAGGGCCACCAGGCCGGCGCGGACAAGATCCACGAATTCCTCGGCTGGTGCCAGGAGCTCGGGGTCAAGGTGGTCACGCTCTACATGCTCTCCACGGACAACATGAACCGCTCCGGCGAAGAGCTCGAGCTGCTGATGGGCATCATCGCCAACACCCTGGACCGCCTGGACGAGGACGAGGACGTCTCGGTCCACGCCATGGGCGCCCCCGAACTGCTCCCGGACTACCTGGCCGAGCGGCTGAACAAACTCACCGCCCGCACCCCGGCGCACGAGAAGATTCACGTCAACGTCGCCGTCGGCTACGGCGGCCGGCGCGAGATCGTTGACGCCGTCCGCGAACTGCTGCACGACGCCGTCGCGCGCGGCGCCGACATCGGCAAGCTCGCCGACGAGCTCACTGTTGACGACATCTCCCGCTTCCTCTACACCCGGGGCCAGCCCGACCCTGACCTGGTCATCCGCACCTCCGGCGAGCAGCGGCTCTCCGGGTTCCTGATGTGGCAGAGCGCCTACAGCGAGTTCTACTTCTGCGAGGCCCTCTGGCCCGCCTTCCGCAAGGTCGACTTCCTGCGCGCCCTGCGCGACTACGCCGGCCGGCAGCGCCGCTTCGGGGCCTGAAGCGTTCACCCGCCCATCACCTGATGTCCGCAAGAATCGCCGAAAAATAATCCGGCAATCGACGCGCGGTGGACGTACGTTAATCCCATCAGCGGGCAAACCGCCGGCTGATCGGGGAGGCCAGTACATGGAGCGGACGTCCGCACCGGGTGTATGGGAGGCCGCGTCCGGCCTCAGGGCCGAACCGCCTCACCACTAACCTTTCCGGGCCTGGGGGCCCGGGGCTGGAGTCGATGTGGCTATTTCCGAAGCACTGCCCACCGTCAGTTCCACCGAGGGCACGCAAGCTACCTCTCGCACCACGCGAGCCAAATCCACCGCCGGTGCGGCCGCCCCGCAGGGGGATACCACCCGCAGCTACGTCATCGACACCTCCGTCCTGCTCTCGGACCCGCGAGCGTTGCTGCGCTTCGCCGAACACGAGGTGATCGTGCCCATCGTGGTGATCACGGAACTGGAAAGCAAACGGCACGACCCGGAACTGGGCTACTTCGCCCGCAAGGCACTCCGCCTCCTGGACGACCTACGGGTTGAGCACGGCGGCCTGGACCGCCCCATTCCGCTGGGGGCCGACGGCGGCACCCTGATGGTGGAGATGAACCACATCTCCGCCGAAGTGCTCCCCGCCGGCTTCCGCGGCGGAGACAACGACAGCCGGATACTGGCCGTCGCCAAGAACCTCTCCAACGAGGGCCGGGACGTCACCGTGGTGTCCAAGGACCTGCCGATGCGCGTCAAGGCCTCGGCCATGGGCCTGCTGGCCGACGAATACCGCAACGAGCTCGTCAAGGATTCCGGCTGGACCGGCCTGGCCGAGATCGACGCCGCCGAGGAGGACGTGGCCACCCTCTACGGCCACGAACCCGTCTTCATCCCCGCCGCCGGCGAACTGCCCGTCAACACCGGCCTGGTGCTGCTCTCCAGCCGCGGCTCGGCCCTGGGCCGGGTGGGCTCGGACAAGCAGGTCCGGCTGGTCAAGGGTGACCGGGACGTCTTCGGACTGCACGGCCGCTCCGCCGAGCAGCGGCTCGCGATCGACCTGCTGCTGGACCCCTCCGTCGGGATCGTCTCCCTCGGCGGCCGGGCCGGCACCGGCAAGTCCGCCCTCGCCCTCTGCGCCGGCCTCGAGGCCGTCCTGGAGCGCCGGGAACACCGCAAGGTGATCGTGTTCCGGCCGCTCTACGCCGTCGGCGGCCAGGAACTGGGCTACCTGCCCGGCTCAGAGGCGGAGAAAATGAACCCGTGGGCGCAGGCGATCTTCGACACCCTCGGCGCGCTGGTCAGCCAGGAGGTGGTCGAAGAGGTGATGGACCGCGGCATGCTCGAGGTCATGCCGCTGACCCACATCCGCGGCCGCTCCCTGCACGACGCCTTCGTGATCGTAGACGAGGCACAGTCCCTTGAGAAGAACGTCCTGCTCACGGTCATGAGCCGGATCGGCCAGAACTCCAAGATCGTCCTCACCCACGACGTCGCCCAGCGCGACAACCTCCGCGTCGGCCGGCACGACGGCGTCGCCGCCGTCGTCGAAACCCTCAAGGGCCACCCGCTCTTCGGCCACATCACCCTCACCCGCTCCGAGCGCTCGCCGATCGCCGCCCTCGTAACGGACCTGCTCGAGGGGGCTGAGATCTAGGCGCACCTGTCGAAGGGGCCGTGGCTCGGTTCGCCGGGCCACGGCCCCTTCGTTTGTCGGCGTGGCCGGGTTCGCCGGGCCACGGCCCCTTCGTTTGTCGGCGTGGCCGGGTTCGCCGGGCCACGGCCCCTTCGCCGTCGCTTAGACACGTCCCATTGGCCCCCGCCGGTCGCTGGGCGACCTCTGGAGGCCAATGTGCCGCGATGCGCGACTACGCGAAGAGCCCGCGGCGCGGCTCGTGCGTAGCACCCGCGCGGGGCTGCGGGGGCCCGCGAAGGAGCGCATCGCCGACCAGAGCGCAGCGAAGGTCGCCCAGCGACCGCAGCGCAGCGACGGGAGGTGTCTAAGCGACGGCGGGGCGCCGTCGCCCCGCAACCCGACGTACCCCGCGAACCCAGCCACGGGGGTGCCCCCCGTGCGGGACGCCGCCGCCCCGCACCCGACGTGCCCCCGGAACCCGGCCAAGGGCGGCAGGGAACTACCTACGAGATGCCGAGGAACCGTGCGGTGGGTTCGTGGCCGTGGACTGTGAGGGGCCAGTCGGGGCGCTTGAAGGTGGCGGGCGTGAGGCGGACGCGCTGGGAGTCCTGGAAGTCGCCGCCCCAGTTGACCCGGACGGTGCCGTTGAGTTCGTAGCCGAGCGAGCGCGAGACGCCCAGGGACTGCTGGTTCCAGGCGGCCGCCTCGGACTCGGCCACCTCCGCGCCCAGCCAGTCGAAGGCGTAGAGCGCGACCGCGGCGCGCATCTCCTTGCCGAAGCCCTGGCCGTGGACACTGCGCTTCAGCCAGGACCCGGTGCCGACGGTCTTAAGCGTGGCGAAGTCCTTGCCCCCGACGTCCTGGCAGCCGATGAATTCGCCGTCGTGCCAGATGCCCAGCAGCAGCGTCCATTCCTCCGGACGCATCCCTGCCCGGCAGCGCCAGTACCACTTCGCCATGTTCGGGCCCAGTTCCTCGGCGGGCTTCTCGGCCCATGGCGAGCTGAACGGGTTCCGCCCCGGCTCGTGCACGCCGGAGAGGGCCGCGTCGATGGCTGCCGGGATGTCTCCGTCCTGGATGGGGCGCAGGGTCAGCCGCGGGGTGCGGAGGCTCAGGGCGAAGGGCGGCCAGAAAGCGGCGGTATCGGTCATCGGGGAAGCCTACCCATGCCGGCGGAGTCACACCAGTCACACCAATGCACCGCGTCCGCAGCGTCCGCCGGGCAACATCGAGTAGCATCCGAGGGTGATCCAACGACTGGGCGAGCTGGGAGCGGCGACGCCGGCCTTCTGGCTGGCGGCCCTGGCCTGCCTGTACTTCCTGGTCCTGGCGGTGCGGCTGACCGTGATCGACGTCCGCCACCACCTCCTGCCCAACCGCATCGTCTTCCCCGCCTACCCGGTGGCCGGCGTTCTGCTGCTGGGCGCGGCGCTGCTGGCGGCGATGACCGGGCACGACGGCGGGACGTCCGCCGCCCTGTTCGGCGTCCCGGGCCTGCGGGTGCTGGCCGGCGCGGCCGCGCTGTGGCTCTTCTACTTCCTGCTGCGCGCCGTGTACCCGGCCGGGATGGGCTTCGGGGACGTGAAGCTGGCCGGGGTCCTCGGCCTGTACCTGGGCTTCCTGGGCTGGGGGCACCTGTTCGCCGCCACCTTCGCGGCCTTCCTCTTCGGCGGGCTCTGGGGCGTGGCACTGCTGGCCTCCCGTCGCGGGACCCTGAAGTCGGACATCCCGTTCGGACCCTTCATGCTGGCCGGCTCCGCGGCGGCCATGCTGCTCCTGCCCGCAGGATAGGCTGGCAGGCATGGCCACCCCCGACTTCATCCTGACCCTGCGCGAAAAAGTCGGCCACGACATGCTCTGGATTCCCGGCGCCCGCGCGGTGGTGTTCGACGACGCGGGCCGGGTGTTGTTGGGCCAGCGCGCGGACAACGGCCGCTGGGGCCTGATCACCGGCATCCTGGAACCCGGCGAGGAACCGGCGCCCGGGATGCTCCGCGAGGTGTTGGAGGAAACCGGCGTCGTGGCGGTGGCCGAGCGGCTGGTTTCGGTGGACACGGTGGGACCCACGGTCTACCCGAACGGGGACAGCTGCCATTTCCTGACCCTGGTGTTCCGCTGCCGCTACGTCTCCGGTGAGGCCCGGGTCAACGACGACGAATCCCTCGCCGTGGGCTGGTTCCACGCGGAAGACTTCCCGGAGCTGCTGCCGGGCCATCTGGAGGACATCGAGCGGGCCCGCGAGGCCGACGGGGCCGCTTATTTCCGCCGATAGTCCACGTCCGCCGGTAGATCCGGGCACTCCAGACACCGCAAACGGCGGCGGCCGGCACCTTCGCGGGAAGGTACCGGCCGCCGTCGTCGTTCCGCCCCTGCGGGGTCCGGTTGCTGCCCCTGGGCCCTAAGCCTTGTGCGGCGGACGGGTCATGGACATGACGTCCAGGGCGGTGTCCAGCTGCTCCTCGGTCAGTTCGCCGCGCTCCAGGAAGCCCATGGCAACGACGGTCTCGCGGATGGTCAGGCCCTCGGCGACGGCCTTCTTGGCGATCTTGGCGGCGTTCTCGTAGCCGATGAACTTGTTCAGCGGGGTCACGATCGAGGGGGAGGCCTCGGCCAGGAAGCGGGCACGCTCGATGTTGGCGGTGATGCCGTCGATCATCTTGTCGGCCATGACGCGGCTGGTGTTGGCCAGCAGGCGGACGGACTCGAGCAGGTTGGCGGCCATGACGGGGATGCCGACGTTGAGCTCGAAGGCGCCGTTGGTGCCGGACCAGGCGATGGCGGTGTCGTTGCCGATGACCTGCGCGGCGACCATGATGGAGGCCTCGCAGATGACCGGGTTGACCTTGCCCGGCATGATCGAGGAGCCCGGCTGCAGGTCCGGGATGGCGATCTCGCCGAGGCCGGTGTTGGGGCCAGAACCCATCCAGCGCAGGTCGTTGTTGATCTTCATGAAGGAGATCGCGATGTTGCGCAGCTGGCTGGAGGCCTCGATCAGGCCGTCACGGTTGGCCTGGGCCTCGAAGTGGTCGCGGGCCTCGGTCAGCGGCAGGCCGGTGTCCGCGGCGAGCAGCTCGATCACGCGCTCCGGGAAGCCGGCCGGGGTGTTGATGCCGGTGCCGACGGCGGTGCCGCCCAGGGGGACCTCGGCGACGCGGGGGAGGGAGGCGTTGATCCTCTCGATGCCGTAACGGACCTGCGCGGCGTAGCCGCCGAACTCCTGGCCGAGGGTGACGGGGGTGGCGTCCATCAGGTGGGTGCGGCCGGACTTCACGACGTCCTTGAACTCGGCCGACTTCCGCTCCAAGGACTCGGCCAGGTAGCCCAGGGCCGGGATCAGGTCGTTGATCAGCGCGGAGGTTGCGGCGACGTGGACGGAGGTGGGGAACACGTCGTTGGAGGACTGCGAGGCGTTGACGTGGTCGTTCGGGTGGACCACCTTGTCGCTGCCGCCGGCCTTCAGCGCGCGGGAGGCGAGCTCGGCGATGACCTCGTTGGTGTTCATGTTCGAGGAGGTACCGGAACCGGTCTGGAACACGTCGATCGGGAAGTGGCCGTCGTACTTGCCCGCGGCGACCTCGTCGGCCGCGTCGGCGATCGCCTGGGCCAGCTCGCCGTCGAGCACTCCCAGCTCCGCGTTGGCCTGCGCCGCTGCCTTCTTGACCCGGGCGAGGGCCTCGATGTGGGCGCGCTCCAGGGTCTTGCCGGAGATCGGGAAGTTTTCGACTGCACGCTGCGTCTGCGCACGGTACAGGGCGTTGGCCGGGACGCGGACCTCGCCCATCGTGTCGTGCTCGATGCGGAATTCTTCGTTGGTCAAATCTGCTGTGGAAGTCATGGGGCTAGCTTATTGGGCCGGGGCGCCGCTTCGAAAACCGTGAACCGGCGCCACCGGACCCCATGAGGTGCACGCGGAGGACCCTAGAGCTCGCCGATCCCGGAGACCCGGTCGGCCCGGCCCTCTGCGAGGCGGTAGGTCACGCCCAGCACCGCGGTGCTGCCGTTGGCTACGGCGTCGGAAATGGTGCGCGAGCTGTCCACCAGCCGCTGAGCGATCTGCTTGACGTTTTCCTCGACCATGTCGTTGACCTCGGTGTGGCCGTTGCGCAGCGAGGTCAGCACGGCCGGGGTGATGCGCTCGACCAGGCTGCGGACGAAGCCGCCGGGCATCTCGCCCGATTCGACGGCGTCCTTGGTGGCGATGACGGCGCCGCAGCTGTCGTGGCCCAGGACCACGATCAGCGGCACGCCGAGCACGCCGATGCTGTACTCGAGCGAGCCGAGGACGGCGTCGTCGATCACCTGGCCGGCGGTGCGGACGACGAACGCGTCCCCCAGGCCCAGGTCGAAGATGATCTCGGCGGCGAGCCGGGAGTCGGCGCAGCCGAAGATGACGGCGAACGGGTGCTGGTTCTCCACCAGTGAGGACCGGCGCGAGGCGTCCTGGTTCGGGTGCGAGGATTCACCGGCAACGAAGCGCTGGTTGCCTTCCTGCAGGCGGCGCCAGGCGAGGGCGGGAGTCAGTTGAGTGGTCACCCTGCTTACTTTACGTCGAGGGTGCCGCCGTCGCAGAAACTGTTGCGGCGGGGTTGCTGTCCAGCGCCGCGACCACGGCCGCGCCCAGGGTGGAGAACTCGGCCAGGGTCGCCGGTCCGCTGAGCACCACGGTGGTACCGCGGTAGTTCAGGACCATGCTCTTTTCGCCCTTGCCGGTGTCACGCAGTTCCCAGTCCTTGCCGCCGGCGTTCCGGGTGCCGGTGACCGGGGCGCTCTTGGTCTGGTCCCGCAGCCAGGTGGGGTTGGACTGCCTGGTCTGGACCAGGCCGATGAAGGAATCCTTGGGCGTCAGGTAGCCCACCTCCCAGGTGGCGACGCCGGTGGCGATGCCGGACTCCCACCGGGCGTAGTTGGCCCGGTACCCGTCGCCCGCCTGCGGCGCAACCGGTGTGAATCCTGCCACTCCGGCGGCGTTGGCGGCGATGCCGGCGACGTCGATGCTGGGACGGTAGCCGTCGCTCTTGGGCGCCGGGTTCATCAGCACCACCGGAAGGAACGCCGCGATGCTCAGCACCAGGGCGACGATCATGCCGATCACCGACGCGTTGGCGCGCTTGGCTGCGGCGGCGCGGATGACGGGTTTGACGGGCTGGTCCGCCGGGGCCGGCGTTCGGGGCGCCTCGGACGGCGTTTCCTGCAATTCGTTCACCCTTCTATAGTCGCCCATGGCGCACCGATCTCCCATTCCACGGTGCCCCCTCCGGCGCCCCCGTCCGGACCCTGCCGGGACGCTACCGGGCAGTAGGTTCCGGTAAGGGGCCGTCATCCACTGACCGATGGACGCGGCCGTGACTATGATCGATAAGAGACGAACGACCGTTGCGGCCGCCACCCGGCCGGGCGGGTTCGATGATTGCCACTCGAAGAAGAGGTTCACGTGTCACCTGCGTCCATCACCCAGCAGTACTCCACGCTTTCCCCGTCGCTTGCCGTCGGCATCGACGAGCCTGACCGCAACCTTGCCCTGGAACTGGTCCGCGTCACCGAGGCCGCGGCCATCGCCGGCGGCCACTGGGTGGGCTTCGGCGACAAGAACAAGGCCGACGGCGCCGCCGTCGACGCCATGCGCTCCTTCCTCCAGACCGTCCACTTCAACGGCGTCGTGGTCATCGGTGAGGGCGAAAAGGACGAGGCCCCGATGCTGTTCAACGGCGAACGCGTCGGCGACGGCACCGGCCCCGAGGTCGACGTCGCCGTCGACCCCATCGACGGCACCCGGCTGACCGCCCTCGGCATCAACAACGCCCTGGCCGTCCTGGCCGTCGCCGAGCGCGGTTCGATGTTCGACCCCTCCGCCGTCTTCTACATGGAGAAGCTGGTGACCGGCCCCGAGGCCGCCGACATGGTGGACCTGCGCCTGCCGGTCAAGCAGAACCTGCACCTGATCGCCAAGGCCAAGGGCGTCAAGGTCAACCAGCTCAACGTCATGATCCTGGACCGCGACCGGCACCGCCCGCTGGTGGACGAGATCCGCGAGGCCGGCGCGCGTACGAAGTTCATCATGGACGGCGACGTCGCCGGCGCCATCGCCGCGGCCCGCTCCGGCACCGGTGTCGACGCCCTGATGGGCATCGGCGGCACCCCCGAAGGCATCGTCGCGGCCTGTGCGATCAAGTCCCTCGGCGGCGTCATCCAGGGCCGCCTCTGGCCCACCAGCGACGAGGAAAAGCAGAAGGCGATCGACGCCGGCCACGACCTGGACCGGGTGCTCTCCACCAACGACCTCGTCTCCAGCGACAACTGCTACTTCGCCGCCACCGGCATCACCGACGGCGACCTGCTCAAGGGCGTGCGCTACTCCAAGGACAAGGTCCTCACCCAGTCCATCGTGATGCGCTCCAAGTCCGGCACCATCCGCTTCGTCGACGGCGAGCACCAGGCCAGCAAGTGGGAGGGCTACGCCCGCAAGCACTAGCGGCCACCCGCTTCGTCATTTCCTGATCCCGGTACGCGCCCGCGTGCCGGGATCAGCTTTACCCCGATAGGGTGGTGCCATGACTTGGCTTGTAACCGGCGGTGCAGGATATATCGGCTCCCACGTGGTCGCGGCGTTGCGCGCGGCCTCGATCCCTTCCCTGGTGGTGGACTCGCTCTCCAGCGGCCACCGCGAATTCGTCCCGGAGGACGTGCCGTTCGTGCACGCCAGCATCTTGGACACCGAGGTGGTGGCCCGCAGCATGGTGGACCACGGCGTCACCGGCGTCATCCACCTGGCCGGCTTCAAGTACGCCGGCGTCTCGGTGCAGGAACCCCTGCTCACCTACGAACAGAACGTCACCGGCACGGCCAACCTGCTCAAGGCGATGGAACTGGCCGACGTGGACAAGCTGGTGTTCTCCTCCTCGGCCGCCACCTACGGCACGCCGCGGGTGGACATCGTCACGGAGGACACGGCCACCTCGCCCGAGTCCCCGTACGGCGAAAGCAAGTTGATCGGCGAGTGGCTGATCCGGGACCAGGGCGTGGCCCGCGGCCTCAAGCACACCTCGCTGCGCTACTTCAACGTGGTGGGCTCCGGCTCGCCGGAACTCTATGACACGAGCCCCCACAACCTGTTCCCGATCGTGCTCCGGGCGCTGACCTCGGGTAAGACGCCGAAGATCAACGGCACCGACTACAACACCGAGGACGGCACCTGCGTCCGCGACTACGTCCACGTCGCCGACCTCGCCGCCTCGCACGTCGCCGCCGCGCAGGCACTGGCCGCTGGCAAGCCGCTGGAGCGGGTCTACAACCTGGGCTCCGGCGACGGCCTGTCCGTGAAGCAGATCATGACCGCCATGGCCACCGTGACCGGCATCGACTTCGAACCGGAGATCGGCCCGCGCCGCCCCGGTGACCCGGACCGGATCGTGGCGGACGGCACCCGCGCCGCCCGGGACCTGGACTGGAAGATGCGGCACACGGTGGAGGACATGGTGGCCAGCGCCTACGAGGCGCAGAGGCGCGCCGGGGCCAAGTAACGGCGCCCAGCGGCCTGGCGACACGCAAAAACGCCCGCGCCCCGAACATTCCGGGGGCGCGGGCGTATTTGCGTGTCGCACGGCGAAACCCGCCGCGGGGGCTACTTCCGCAGCCTGCGGAGCAGCCCCTTCAGGACCTGGGCGCCCTTCCGGGCCAGCTGGTAGCCGCCGTAGCGCAGCGTGTTCACCGGCAGGTCCCAGGTGCCCGGGTAGGCGACCTCCCGGCCGCCGAAGGATTTCTTGAAGGCGGTGAACCCGGCCCACTTGTGGTCCGGCTGGTCCGCCGGCGCGACGCCCCAGAGGTCCACGTGCTTCAGGCCCTTGTCCTTGGCGTCCGCCATCAGGGTCACCACCAGCGGGATGCCGGCGCTGAGCTTGCGGTGGGTGTCATCCAGCGCCGCATGGGCGTAGGTGCGGGTGTCCGCCGAGTCGTACGTCAGGGCCGCCGCGATCGGTGATCCCTCCAGCTCGGCGATGAACAGGGTCGCGGCGCCCGAGGGCATCAGCGTCCGCGCCACCTGCGTCAGGTACTCATCGCTCTGCGGCTTGAAGCCGTTGCGGGCCGCCGTCTGGTGCAGGAATCCCAGCAGGACCGAAATCTCGGCGGGGTCCTGGCTGGCCCGGAACGTCACGCCCTTCTTGTGGATGTTGCGGTAGAGGTTCCGGTTGACCGGCTTCATCCCGGCCAGGACCTCCTTGAAGTCCGGCTCAAGATCCACGATCCAGCTCAGCTCCGGCTGCAGGTTCGCCGGTGCCGGACGCAGGCCGCGGCTGCGCAGGACCGCGTCGGCCTCCGCGGCGGAGAACCCGGCGCTGACCGGCTCGACCCGGATGAAGACCGCACCGGACGCCTTGGCGCGGGCCGTCAGCGAGGCCAGCGCGGCGTCGAAGGCGGCCACCGACCCGGCCACCGGGCCGTAGGGGACGTAGAGGAGCTTGCCGGCCGGGTTGCTTTCCTCGATGGCGAGGTAGCGCCAGCCGTCACCGGACTCCTCGTGGACGGTGCGGCCCAGGTCGCGCTGGACGCGGGCCCAGTCCGGGCCCTGCAGGAAGTGGTCCATGATCAGGCCTTCATTCCGGTGGTCACGGCAAAGACAACGGCCGGTTCGGCGGTGTCCCCAGCCGGGTGGACGTTCACCGGCGCCTCGGCGGCCGGCACGAAGGCGCTGCCGCCGCGGTCCAGCCGGAGGTCGCCCTTCGGCGAATCCAGCATCACGGACCCGGCCACCACGATCAGCACCGCGGCGCCCGACTGGGCCAGCGGAACGGCCTCGCCGCCCGGGGCGAGTTCGATGCGCTGCAGCGCGAATTCCTGGAACGGCGGCCGGTACAGCTCCTGGCCCAGCATGGTCTGCTCGGCGCGCAGCTCCGGGACGCCCACGGCCTCGAAGGCGATGGTCCGCAACAGCTCGGGCACGTCCACGAACTTGGGGGTAAGGCCGCCGCGCAGCACGTTGTCCGAGGAGGCCATCACCTCGATCCCGAGTCCGTGCAGGTAGGCGTGCACGTTACCGGCGGGCAGGTAGACGGCCTCGCCGGGGGCCAGGGAAATCCGGTTCAGCAGCAGTGAGATCAGCACGCCGGGGTCGCCGGGGTATTCGGCGTTGAGCATGCCGACGGTGTCGAGGGCGGCGGCGTCCGGTCCGTCCGGGGTGCCGGCGGCCAGCAGCTCGACGACGGCGGCCGTTGCGGCGGCCACGTTGTCGCCCCCGCCGATCAGCCGTTCGAACGCGGCGCGCAGGGCCTGTCCCTCCTCCGGCCGGGCGAGGTCACCGACCAGCTGCGGCAGCAGGGCCGGCACCTCGCGGCCGCCCTGCTCGAAGGCCCGGGCCAGGTCCTCGAACACGGCGCGGGACTCGGCAGCCGGCCTGAAGCCGCAGAGCGCCTCGAACGGGGTCAGCGCGAAGATCATCTCGGGCTTGTGGTTGTCGTCCTTGTAGTTGCGGGTCGCCGCGGACCGGTCCACGCCGGCGGCCTCCTCGCGCGCAAAGCCTGCCCGCGCTTGTTCCAGGGTGGGGTGCACCTGCAGGGAGAGCGGGTGGTCGGCGGCAAGGACCTTCAGCAGGAAGGGCAGCCGCGGGCCGAACGCGGCGACGCTCTCACTGCCCAGGAAGTGGTCCGGGTCGCCGGCGATCAGCGCGTCCAGTGCCAGCGGTCCGCCGTCGTCCGCTCGCGCCGCGGTGGAGGGGGAGTCCGGGTGCGCCCCGATCCACAGCTCGGCTTCCGGGCCGCCGGAGGCCGGGCGACCCAGCAGGCCGGCGATCGCGGTGGGGGAGCCCCATGCGTAGGGGCGGAGGACGTTCTCGAGTGCGTACATGGATCCTTATCCTAAAGCGGGGCGCACTGGCCGTTGGTGGCAACCAGGTTGCGGATCGACTGCTCGTCGCCCTGGCGTTTGAAGTCGTTGAGCATCTCCTCGGTGATGGGTTCACCGTCCGGCGTCGTGGTCACCGGGGTGAAATCCGAGGACGACGACGGCGCCGGCGACGTTCCGGGCACCGTGCGGGATGCGGTCTGAGCCGACAGCCCGGAGATGGTGCCGGCGGCGGAGAGCGGTCCGGGGACCGCGGCCGGGCGCAGCAGCTCATCGGTGCCGGCGCCCGCCTGCGGCGCCGGGCCGAGGAGCTTGTCCACGGCCTGGTGGATCCGGTCGAAGTCCGGGACGGTGGAGAAGTACGCCTCGAAGTCCGGCGGCCCGATGGTCAGGCGGCGGACCGGCTGGCCCTTGGACTTCATGGCGAGGTCAACGAAGCTGCCCAGCTGGCCGGCGGAGACGTTGGAGTCCACCACCTTGGTGCCGGCCTTGACGATGTCCTCGAACTTTGTCAGCAGGGTGCCCGGGTCGAGCTGCTTGAGCATGGCCTGCTGGACGCACTGCTGCCGGGCGATGCGGGCGTAATCGTCGACGAATTCTCGGGAACGGCCGTACCAGAGGGCGTGGTAGCCGTCCAGGGTGTTGTCCCCGGCGGGGATCCAGCCCAGCGGCATGCCGTGGATGCCGTTGGCCTCGTCGATGGTCTCGCCGCTGATGGGGACCCAGCCGCCGGCCTTGATCCGGATCCCGCCCATCGCGTCGATGAGCTTGGCGAAGCCGTCCATGTCCACCAGGACGTAGGCCTGGACTTTGATGCCCAGCGTGCCGGAGACGGCCTCGAGCGTGGCCTGCGCCCCGGGATCCTCGACGCCGGGGTAGAGGTCCTGGTGCTCGTTGGTGACCTCGGTGTTGATCGCGTTGATCAGGCACTCGTCGCCGCAGTTATAGCCGTCCGGGTAGATCTTCCGCATCGGCGAATCGTCGCTGAACCTGGCGTTTTGCAGGTTGCGGGGGATCGAGATGATCGCGGAGGCGCCGGTCTTGGCGTCCACGCTGATCACCGAGAGGCTGTCCGGGCGGCGGCCGGTCCGGTCCGCGCCGGCATCGCCGCCCATCATGAGGAAGTTGTAGCGGCCTTCGGAGGGCTCCATCGCGGGGCCGTCGGCGAAGATGGTGCCGATCGCCTCGCGGCCGACATTCAGCAGGTAGGCGGTGTAGCCGAGCCCGCCAGCGCTGAGAACCATTGCGACGACCAGGCCGAGGACGACGGCGGCGCGGGTGCGGGCCGCGGGCAGCAGCACCGGCCGGATCAGCCGGAGCGTGTTCAGGAACAGGGCCGCCCAGCCGACGGCGAGGGCCGCGAGCACGATCACGAGGATCAGCGAGGTGATCGGGTTGGCGACCAGGTTGATCAGCGTGGGCCGTGCGACGGCCAGCAGGATCAGCCCCACCAGTACCAGGGCCCAGACGGTGAGGGTGACGCGCAGGGCGGCGCGTCCCAGCCGCCGGTCGCCGGCCACCAGCTGCGCGCTGCCGGGAACCAGGAGGGTCAGCAGGATCAGCAGGATCCCGCGGCGGGTCAGGGTGGCGGGCGCGGCTCCCCGCGGATACCGGACCGGGTCCGTCAGCCGGGTCCGCCCGGGCCGGTCAGTGTCCGGCGCGCCGGCGGATCCTTCGCTCATGGTGGGAATCCTTACCGGCCGCCCCGCGGTTCGGTGTTCTCGGCGGAGAACACCTCGGCCACCTTGGCGCGCAGGCTGGCGCCCTTGGCGGTGGCGGCGTCGTTGAGGTCCTGGGCGAAGCGCAGCAGTTCGGTGCGCAGCTCGGCGGCGAACGCGTCCGTCCCGGCGGCCAGCATGCGCACGGCCAGCAGGCCGGCGTTGCGGGCGCCGCCGATAGAGACGGTGGCCACCGGCACGCCGGCGGGCATCTGGACGATCGAGAGGAGCGAGTCCATGCCGTCGAGGGTCTTCAGCGGCACGGGCACCCCGATCACCGGCAGCGGCGTCACCGAGGCGAGCATCCCGGGCAGGTGGGCCGCGCCGCCGGCGCCGGCGATGATGACCCGGATGCCGCGCTCGTGGGCGGTCTGCCCGTAGCGGATCATCTCGGTGGGCATTCGGTGGGCGGAGACGACGTCGGCCTCGAAGGGGATGCCGAACTCGGCCAGCGCCTCCGCGGCGGCCTCCATGACCGGCCAGTCCGAGTCGGAGCCCATGACGAGCCCGACGAGCGGGGCGGCGGTGGTGTCAGTGGTGGTCATTCGGTCTCCCCGGTGGTCCCGGGCGCGGCGGCCTGGGGCCGGCCGTCCCGGATGATGGCGGCGACGGCGCCGGCGCGCTGCCGGACGGAGTCGACGTCGGCGGTGGAGCCGCCGACAAGGTTGACGTGGCCGATCTTCCGGCCCGGCCGCACGGCCTTGCCGTAGCTGTGGACCTTGGCGGCCGGCTCGGTGGCCAGCGCCGCGGGGTAGGCCGAGTAGAGGTTCTGGTTGGCGCCGCCGAGGAAGTTCTTCATGACCACCACCGGGCCCAGCAGGTCGGTGGCACCCAGCGGCAGGTTCAGGATGGCGCGCAGGTGCTGTTCGAACTGGCTGGTGACGGAGCCGTCCTGGGTCCAGTGGCCGGTGTTATGCGGGCGCATGGCCAGTTCGTTGATCAGGAAGCCGGAGCCGACGCCGGGGGTTTCGAACATCTCCACGGCCATGACGCCGGTGACGCCGAGTTCGTTGGCGATCCGCACGGCGGCGTCTTCCGCCGCGGCGGCGACCTCCAGCGGGATGTCCAGGGCGGGGGCGATCACCTCGTCGCAGACGCCGTCGACCTGGATGGTGTGCACGACGGGCCAGGCTCGGCATTCACCGTCCGGGGTGCGGGCCACCATGGCGGAGAGTTCGCGGCTGAACTCGACCTTGGCCTCGGCCAGCAGCGGGGACATCGACTCGAACCAGTCGGCCGACGCGGCGGCGTCCCCGGCCGAGGCGATGACGCGCACGCCCTTGCCGTCGTAGCCGCCACGCGGGGTCTTCAGCACCACGGGCCAGCCGGCGTCGTCGCCGAACGCGACGAGGGCGTCGACGTCGTCCACCGCGGCCCAGCGCGGGTTCGGCAGTTCCAGCCGGTCGATCGCGGCGCGCATCACGAGTTTGTCCTGGGCGTTGACCAGGGCGTCGGGGCCCGGGTGGACGTTGACGCCGGCATCGATCAGGGCGCGCAGGTGGTCGGTGGGCACGTGCTCGTGGTCGAAGGTGAGGACGTCCAGCCCGCGGGAGAACTCCAGCAGGTGGTCCAGGTCCTTGTAGTCACCGACCGGGGCTTTCGCCACCGCGGCCACCGCGGAGACGTCCTCAGCCTCGGCGAGGACACGGAGTTCGAAGCCGAGAGCGGTCGCGGCTGGGGCCATCATGCGGGCTAGTTGGCCGCCGCCAACCACGCCGATTACTGGAAAAGTCACATCGACCAGCCTACCGAACCCGGCGCCGGACGAGGCCCCGGACCCGTGATTTGGGCCGGTGAGTCCCCGCAGCGGGGCAATCTCCGGGGAAACGGCGCTAAAATGGGCCGTCGGCCACCCGGCCCCCACAGACAGCAACGCCCTCGGAGGGTCATGATCACCACACTTGCAGACCGGATCCGCGGGCTCGCCTCGCTCTTTTGGCGCGAAGTAGCGAAGTTCGGAGCCGTCGGCGGTGTCGCCTTTGTCATCGACAACGGCCTGACCTACTACCTGATGCACGGCCCCATGTCCGACAGCGAGGCCAAGGCCCGCTTCGTCGGGGCGACCGTGGCCACCATCTTCTCCTGGATCGCCAACCGCTTCTGGACCTTCCGGCACCGCCGCCAGGCCAACGTGCTGCGCGAGTTCGTGATGTTCGTGCTGATCAACGGCATCGGCATCGGCATCTCCACCGGCCTGACCGCCCTCGCCAAGTACGGCATGGGCATCACCGACAAGAACATGCTGTTCCTGGCCGGCGTTGTCGGCATCCTGGTCGCAACCGTGGTGCGCTTCTTCGCCTACCGTTTCCTGGTCTTCAACAAGGAACTCGACGACGAGCCCGAGTTCTCCGGCGACCATGAGATCATCGAACGCCACCCGCACGCCGCCGGATCAGTGCCTGCCGGCCGCGAGACCGGAAGCCCGGGCGCGACGGCGGACGGACGCCAGGCCCCGTAGGGCTGCTTCTCGGGCCAGGGCAGAGCACGACGGATCAGCGGAGGCTGATCCGTTCGTCGCCTAGCAGCCGCTCGGTCAGGGCAACGTCCGGGTGCACCAGCACCACCGAGCCGTCCCTGGACCAGGCCCACAGCGCCCGCGACAGCGCCGCCTCCAGGCCGTCCCCGGCCTGCACCAGCAACCGCGGCGCCGCAGCGCTGTGAGTAGCGCCGTCGTCCGCAACCCCTGGCAGGGCCCCGAAGTCCTCGACCAGCCGGCCGTGCGGATGGTCGACGCCGGCGGCGTCCCGCAGCGCGGTCCGGTCCGGCTCCGGGTCAACGTAGGCCATAAAGAAGTCCGCGTGGCTGCGGACCTCCGCCGCATAGTCGAGCACGCCGCTGGGGAGTTCGCCCGGCCAGCGCATCGCCAGGGCCGGCAGCGCCACGGCCAGCACGGCGTCGACTCCGCCGGCGGCCGCGGCCGGGCCGGGATCCGCCGTGGCGAGCAGTTCGGCGTCGCCGTCCGCCAGCACCACCTCCATCCCCAACTGCCAGGCGGCCAGGGCCAGCACCAGCGATTTCCAGTGTGCCGGCAGGTCGAGCCGCAGCCGGGTCCCCGGTTCGGCGTCCAGTTCGTCCTGCAGCAGGTTGCTGGTTTTCGCCACCCAGTTATCCAGCACCCGGCCGGAGAGCTCGACGCGCTCGGCGTCCGGGCCGTACCAGGTCAGGCGCGGGGCGGTGGACTGGCCGGAACGCAGGGCCGACATCAGGTCGGCGGCGGGGATGTTCATGGCGTTCATCTTGCCACGGCGGCCGCCGCGCCCCGCCTGGCAGTACCCCGGACCTGCCCTCGTCCCGCAGCGAGTGATCTCGGTCACGGCGCGCGGGGCCGGGCGGATCGGTGCCGTCACGTGCGCGGTCACCGCGGGGGAGGGGGACGCCGCCGATGATGCCGGAATGTCGGCCAAAAGGGAGCAGAAATCGCCGTTAGGCCCCCGAAGGTGGTCAGCATGCTTCCCATTTGGCGGGGATGGGCCGCAGGCCGCGCAAAAAATCACGGGCGTGGCGTGCCTCAGGAATTCCCAAGGAATTGATTATTATCCCTGCTGCCGCTTGACTCCCCGATACTTACACACGTGTAATTAGGGAACGAAAGCCACCGCACAACAGCCGGCGCTCAACCGAGTGTCCGTGGGTCAAGCAGGGGCTGCCAATCAGAGAGGGAAACGCCAATGGGGCTTGCAGAGCGTATCCATGAAGAGGAAGTTGTCGCCGGCCAGGCGACGGCCAAATACCGTTCACGCGGAGTGCCGAGCGATTGGTACGTGGACCCGGCCGATCCGGAGGCCGCGGACCGCTACAACGGCCAGACCAAGGACGCGCTGGAGGACCAGGCCACGGCCTTCCTCGCAGCCCACGAGGCTCTCCTGGCGGGGAACCCGGATCTCGACGACGATCCGCTGGACCCGCCCATGGAGGTGCAGGCCCCCGACGCCGGCACCGTAACCCAGGCGATCTGGATCGGTCTCCCCGCGCAGCAGGACTTCGACGACGAAGGCGAGCTGGGCTGGCAGACGGACGCGCTGTGCGCCCAGACGGACCCCGAGGCGTTCTTCCCCGAAAAGGGCGGCTCCACCCGGGACGCCAAGAAGGTCTGCGGCGCGTGCAACGTCCGCTCGCAGTGCCTGGAGTACGCACTCTCCAATGACGAGCGTTTCGGCATCTGGGGTGGCCTCTCCGAGCGGGAACGCCGCAGGCTTAGGAAGCGGGCAGTCTAATTCTTCAAGAAGTACGAGTCACCGCCGTCGTGGTAGCCCACGACGGCGGTGACTACCTCCCCAGAACCCTCGCGGCCCTGGCGGCGCAGACGCGCCCCGCGGACGCCGCGATCGGGGTCGACACCGGATCCCGCGACCATTCGGCGGCCCTGTTGGCGCAGGCGCTCGGCGCCGGTAACGTCACCGCCGTTGAACACTCCCGGACCGGCATGGGCGGAGCGGTGCAGGCCGGCCTGGCCGCCCTGGCCCCGCGCCGGGAGGGCATGGCCGCCGACGCCGAATGGGTCTGGCTGCTCCACGACGACGCCGCCCCGGCCCCCGAGGCCCTCGCGGAACTGCTGCACGCCGTCGAACGCGCGCCCTCGGTGACGGTGGCGGGCTGCAAGCAGCTCGACTGGCACTCCGAGCGGCGCCTGATCGACGTTGGACTCTCCATCAGCCGTTGGGCCGAGCGGCTCACCCTGATCGAGGCGGACGAGCTCGACCAGGGCCAGTACGACGGCCGCAGCGACATCTTTGCCGTCAACTCCGCCGGCATGCTGGTCCGCCGGGACGTCTGGGAGCAGCTGGGCGGATTCGACCCGGCCCTGCCCGGAACCGGCGACGACGTCGACTTCTGCTGGCGCAACCGCCTGGCCGGCCACCGCGTGGTGGTGGTCCCGACGGCACGCATGTTCCACGTGGCGCACCGCCCGCACGGCCAGGGCACCCCCGCCTCCGCCCGCAAGGCCCAGGTCCACCTGCGGCTCAAGCACGCCTCGGCCTGGAAGGTGCCCCTGCATGCCATCGGCGCCCTGCTGGGAAGCCTGTTCAAACTTGTCCTGAGCATCGCGCTCAAGGACCCCGGCCATGGACTGGCCCAGTTGGTAGCCACCCTCGGCGCCCTGGCCCGGCCCGCCGCCGTTCTCCGCGGCCGCCGCAACGCCGCGCGCACCCGCCGGATCCGCCGCTCCGTGATCAAGGGCCTGCAGACCCACCGCCGCGAGGTCTGGGCCCATCGGCGCTCCCTGATCGAGTCCCTCGGCTCGGACGACGCCGAGGGTATGCCGGGCCACGACCCTTTGGGCGAGCAGCCCAGCGGCGACGCCGCCGACGACTTCGCCGCCCTGGCCGCAACGGACCGCGGCTGGGTGGGAGCCGGCGCGCTGCTGGCGATGCTGCTCGCGGCCGCGGCCTCGGTGGCAGGGCTGCTGAACATTTTCCGGGCCGACGCCGTCACCGGCGGCGCACTGATCCCGCTCTCCACCGGGCTGGGCAGGATCTGGGACCACGCCACCGGCTGGTGGGTGGAACTTGGCGCCGGGCTGCCAGGGCGCGGGGATCCCTTCGGTTTCGTGCTCTGGTTCCTGGGCGTCCTCGGCGCGGGGAACGCCAACGCCTCGGTCGTGTGGCTGCTGCTGCTGGCCATGCCGCTGGCGGCCCTGACGGCTTGGTTCGCCGCGGGGGCCCTGACCCGGCGGCGCCGGCTGCGGTTCATCGCCGCGCTGGCCTGGGCCGGCGCCCCGGCGCTGCAGGTGGCCCTGAACCAGGGCCGACTGGGTGCCTTGGTGGCCCACGTGATGCTGCCGCTGCTGGTCCTGGCGCTGCTGCGCGCCACCGGCACCGTCCCCGGCCGCGGCCGCTTCGCGGTGCCCGCGCCGGGGGAGCGCCGCTTTACCGAGAAGCCCCCCATCAAACCCGGCATCAACGGGACGCCGTCCTGGACCGCCGCGGCCGCCGCCGGGCTCGCCCTGGCGGTCGTCACCGCCGCCGCCCCCTCGCTCCTGGTGCCTGCCCTGGTCCTGATCGTCCTCGGCGCGGTCCTGCTGGGCCGCCGGGGACGCACGCTCTGGTGGTCGCTGCTTCCCAGCCTGGCGCTGTTCGTTCCGTTCGCTCTCTCCGCCCTGGACCGCCCTCGCGCCCTGCTCGCTGACCCGGGACTGCCGCTCGGCTTCGACGCCGCGCCGCTCTGGCAGCAGGCACTCGGCCAGCCGTTGCGCTTCGACGCCGGCGCGGGCCTGACCGGACTGTCCCTCTTCGGCCCCGGCCCCGTGCCGTGGGCGCTGTTGCTGGCCCTGCTCGCAGGGGTTCCCGTCCTGGTGCTGGCGCTCACCGCGCTGTTCCTCCCGGGCCGCCGCGGCACCGGCCGCCGGCCCCGCCTCGCGCGCAGCCTCTGGGCCTCGGCGCTCGTTCTGTTGGCAAGAAGCTGGCTCGCCGGCCACCTCGCCGTCGCCGCCAGCGCCGAGGTCCTGGTCTCCCCGTTCTCCGGACCGGCCGTGTCCGCCGCGGCCTTCCTCCTGCTCGGCGCGGCGCTGCTCGGCGCCGAGGCCCTGCTGGACGCCGCGGCCGCAGCCCGCACCCGGTCCGTCACCGTTGAGGCAGAGCCGGGGGCCGATTCGGCCGCCGACACCGCAACAGAAGGGCCCACCACCTCCCGGGCGCTTCCGGCCCGTGCAGTCGCGGTCCCTGCCTTCCTGGTGAAGGGCGCCGCCGCGGCCGCCGTCGTGCTTCTGGTCGCGGGGCCGCTTGCAGGGCTGGCGGCGTGGTCCGCGCACAACGTTTTGCAGACCACGGCCGCCCCCGCCGGAACTGCCTCAGCCGGGGCCGCCTCCACCGGATCCGCGGGAACCGGAACCCCGGCCGCGGGACCTGCCGCCGGCACCGACGCCGCAGATGCCGCCGCCGATGACGGTGCGCTCGGGGTTTCCCGGCTGCTTCAGCCGGGCCGGGCCACGGCGCTGCCCGCCACCGCGATCGACCGCGGCGAGGGTCCCGAACAGGCCCGGACCCTGGTGATCTCCGCACAGGACAACGGCGGATTCGCCGCCTCGCTGATGCGTGGCTCCGGGACCACCCTGGACGCCCTGTCCGCGATCGCCTCCGCCCGGCCCGTCATCGGGGCCCCGGGCGAGGAATCCGTCCGGCTGGACGACGCCGTCAACGGCTCACTCCGCTCCGTCGTCGCCACCATCGTCGCCGGCCAGGGCGTGGATCCGCGCCAGCAGCTGGAGGAATTCGGCATCGGCTTCGTGGTGCTCTCGGCCACGGACAGCTCGGCCCAGCTGACGGCCAGCAGGATGGACGCCGTCCCCGGCCTCGTCGCCGTCGGGCAGACCGACGTCGGCTGGCTGTGGCGTATCACCCCGCTGCACCCAAGCCAGCAGGGCCCCGCCGACGCCGCGGAGGTGGCACACCGGCTGCGGATCGTCGACGGCTCCGGCGCCACCACCGGACTTCTGCCCGCCGGACCGCTGGACGCCGAGGCTCCGGTTCCGGACGGTCCCGAGGGCCGACTGGTGGTCCTCAGCGAACGGGCCGACGCCGGATGGAGCGCCTTCCTGGACGGCAAGCGGCTCACCGCCACCACCTCGGACTGGGCACAGGCCTTCACACTGCCGGCCCGCGGCGGCCAGCTCAGCATCCGCTACGAGAACCCCTGGGCGCTCTGGACCGGCATCGGGCAGGCGGTCGTGATCGGCCTGACCGTGCTGCTGGCCATCCCCATGCCCGCCCGCCGCCGCAATGCCGGCATCTCCCGGGACGAAGCGTCCCTGCGGAAGGAACACCAGCATGCCTGACGAACAGCACCCCGCGGTCCGGCCCGAAAACTCCGGCGACGGTCCGTCCGACGGCAAACGGGACCGCAGCGCCCGCGGCAAGGAGTCCCGGCCCACTGATTCCCAACCAACAGCCCGGCGGCTGAAGACCCTGGCCCGCCCGCTGGGCGGGATCCTCGCCGGCGTGGTCATAGTCGCCGCGGGCGGCGGACTGGTGGCCGCGACGGCACTGGCGCCCCGGACCTCCGGCAGCAGCCCGCTGACGGCACCTCAGGCCGCGGTCCCGGCCGGTAACCTCGTGGCCGTGTGCCCCGCCCCGGCCCGGCTGCTCCAGGCCACCCCGGTTGGGACCGACCCGCAGTTCAGCCCCGAGTCGGCCACGGCCAAGAGCGCCGTCTCCGCCCTGGTCCTGGGCAACGCGTCCGGCGTGCTCCCCGGCAGCCGCCTCGCCGGCCTGACCGGCAGCTCCCTGGTGGAACTGGCCAAGGCCCCGGCCGCGCCCGCCACCGCCAGCCCGGCTCCGGCCCCCGCGACCACACCGCCCGCACCCCGCGCCGCCGTCGCCCAGCGCGGGATCGACGCCGTGAGCGTCCTCAGCGCGGACGCGTTCGGGGACCAGCAGCCCTCCGCCGCCGCCGCCATGAGCTACGCCGCGGACGACGGCGACCTCCGCGGCACCGCCGCCGCGGCCTGCCAGAATCCCGCCAACGATCTCTGGCTGGTAGGTGCGGACACCTCCCTCGGCCGGACCGCCGTGCTGAACCTGAGCAATGCCTCGGGCACCCCGGCGACGGTCAACCTCGACCTCTTCGGCGCCAAGGGCGTCATCCAGGCCCCGGGCAGCCGAGGCCTGCTGGTGGCCCCCGGCACCACCCGCTCGATCGTCCTGGCCGGCCTCGCCCCGGGACAGGACAGCCTGGCCGTGCGGGTGCGCAGCACCGGCGGCCCCGTGGCCGCCGTCATCCAGCAGAGCGTGCTCCGCGGACTGACGCCCGGCGGCGTCGACTTCATCACCCCCGGCACCGGCCCCGCCACCCGGCAGGCCATCACCGGGCTGGACATCCAGGACCCTGCCGCCCTCGGCCCGCTCACGGCCAAGTCCGGCTTCGGGGACGCCGGCCCCGCGCTCCAGATCGCCGTCCCGGGCGCCGCGGACGCCGTCGTGGAGGTCAAGATGTACGGCCGGGACGGGCAGAAGCCGCTGCCCGGCGGCGGCGTCGTCACCGCCAAGGCCGGCTCGGTCACCACGGTCCCGCTCGCGGGGGTGCCGGCCGGGCACTACACCGTCTCGGCCAGCTCGGACGTCTCCTTCACCGCGGCCGCCCGCGTGACCCGCGGGCTCAAGGCCGAAGACCCCATGGACGTCGCCTGGGCGCCGTCCGCCATCCGGCTCGGCAGCCAGCACCTGGTGCCGGTCCCGGCGGCCGGCAGCCGCTTTCTGATGTTCGGCGCCCCGGACGGGCGCGCCACCATCTCCTACACGCCGGTCACCGCGGACGGCAAGATCCGCAGTGCCACGACGGCGGACATCGCCGGCGGCACGACCGCATCGGTCCAGGTCCCCGCCGACGTGGAAGGCTCCGCTGTGGTGGGTTACCTGGTGTCCGCGGCGGGGGAAGCGGCTTACGGCGCAGTCCTGCTCGAACGCGACGGCAAGGCGGACGTGGCCACCGTGCCCGTGTCCCCGGGCGCGGCCGGGCAGGAAAAGGTCGCCGTTACCCTCGGCTACTAGTAGCGGCGGCGGTAGACGGGGTCGAGCGTCTCGGGCGGAACGCCCAGCATCTCTGCGGTGCGTTCGACGACGACGTCGTGAACCAGGTCCGCGAGTTCCTCCCGGCTCCCGCACGCCTGCTCCACCACGCGGCGGTAGAGCGTGATCACCGGGCCCTCGCCCGCCGTCGCCGGCGCGTAGGCACCCATCGGCGCGGGCGAGCCCTCGGCCACGAGCTGCTCAAGCTGCGGCGGGATGTCCTCGACCGCGAACCGGACCCCGTCCAGCGGCTTGCCCCAAATGTCGTGCAGGCGCTGGGCCGAATCGAGGACGAAGTCGTCGAAGCGCTCCGCGCGGGTCCGGTACCCCGGCAGGGTGGGCATCAGTAGCTCGCC
This sequence comes from Arthrobacter sp. NPDC080082, assembly GCF_040686595.1. NCBI lineage: Bacteria > Bacillati > Actinomycetota > Actinomycetes > Micrococcales > Micrococcaceae > Arthrobacter > Arthrobacter sp. NPDC080082. The sequence goes on from NZ_JBFBKQ010000004.1 coordinate 118,924, forward strand.
GCGCAGGCCGCGGCCATGGCGGTTCCTGCGGCGTTCGCGGAAGCCCCGGACACGGCCGCCCGCGGCGGCGCCGGGCTCCGTGAGCCGCACCGTAAAGCCGGAATCGTGGGGCAAAGACTGCATACCTCGACTCTAAACCCGGCGCCCTGATTCCGCGATATGACGGGCCGTACGCGGGCGCGGGCCCCTCCTGCGGTGTTTCAATGCGGCCCCGGAACCGTGCAGGGGAGTAGTCTGTGGTGTCGTGGGTGCAATTCGTCTCTGTTCAAGGTCCGCCTGCCGGAATTCGGCGGTGGCGACTTTGACGTACGTTTACGCCGACTCCACCGCCGTTCTCGGCCCGCTGGCCACCTACGCCGAACCGCACTGCTACGACCTCTGCGAACAGCACGCCGGGTCCCTGACGGTGCCCCGCGGCTGGGAAGTCCTCCGCCTGGCCATGCCCGCGACGCCCGCCGGGCCCGGCCCCGACGACCTGCTGGCCCTGGCCCACGCCGTCCGTGAGGCCGCCGGACGCCCGGCCGCCACCGGCCAGGGTAACGACGCGGCCCAGGCCCCCGGGCAGCGTGCCAGCCATCCCGCCCTGGAGGCCCCGGCCGCCCCGGAGGGCGCCCGGCGCGGCCACCTGCGCGTCCTCCGCGAACCCTCCTGAGCCCCGAATCAGCGGTAGGCTGGGGAAGAACTTTCCGTAAGCCACCGGCGCCCGACGCGGCGCCCCCAGGGAGCCTTCGCCATGCCAGGTCTTAACGTGCCATTGATCAGTTCCGAACTTCTCTCCGTGCTGCGCTGCCCGGTCACCGGCTCCACCCTGGTGCAGGAGGGCGAGGAACTCGTTGCCACCAGCCCCGACGCGCAGGGCCGCACCCTCCGTTACGGCATCGAAGACGGCATTCCGCTGCTGCTCCCGCCCGAACTCCTGGCCGCCGCCGGCTCCGCCGCGTCCGACCAGCACGACGGCGGCGCGCCCGCCGGACCCCGCCACGCCGCGGACTAGCACCTGCCCCAGGGCGGCCGCGGCACCCCACCAAGGGTGCCCCGGCCGCCTCCCATCGGAACCGCCCGCGGCTCCGAACCCCTGACAGCCCCGTGCTTTCAACCCGACGCTTCCAACCCGGCTACTCCAAAGGATTTTCATGACCTTCGATTACAAGATTGCCGACATCTCCCTGGCCGAGGCCGGCCGGCACCAGATCCGCCTCGCCGAGCACGAGATGCCGGGCCTGATGGCCCTGCGCGAGGAATTCGGCCCCAGCCAGCCGCTCAAGGGCGCCCGGATCGCCGGCTCCCTGCACATGACGGTGCAGACCGCCGTGCTGATCGAGACCCTCACGGCGCTGGGCGCCGAGGTGCGCTGGGCCTCCTGCAACATCTTCTCCACCCAGAACGAGGCCGCCGCGGCCGTTGTCGTCGGCCAGGGCACGGTCGAGGACCCGCAGGGCGTCCCCGTCTTCGCCTGGAAGGGCGAGACGCTCGAGGAATACTGGTGGACCGCCGAGCAGATCCTGACCTGGCCCGGTGCGGACAGCAACCCGGATCTGGGCCCGAACATGATCCTCGACGACGGCGGCGACGCCACCATGCTGGTGCACAAGGGCGCCGAGTTCGAGGCCCTGGGCTCCGTCCCGGCCGCCGGCGACGACGAGTCCGAGGAGGGCCGGGTCTTCCTGTCCGTCCTACGCGCCTCGCTCGAAAAGGACCCGCAGAAGTGGACCCGGATCGGCTCCCGCCTGCTGGGCGTCACCGAGGAGACCACTACCGGCGTGCACCGCCTGTACCAGCTCGCCGAACAGGGCAAGCTGCTCTTCCCGGCCATCAACGTCAACGACTCCGTCACCAAGAGCAAGTTCGACAACAAGTACGGCATCCGCCACTCCCTGCCGGACGGCATCAACCGCGCAACCGACGTCCTGATGGGCGGCAAGGTCGCCGTCGTCTGCGGCTACGGCGACGTCGGCAAGGGCGCCGCCGAGGCGTTCCGGGGCCAGGGTTCCCGCGTGATCGTCACCGAGATCGACCCGATCTGCGCGCTGCAGGCCGCCATGGACGGCTACCAGGTGGCCACGCTCGAAAGCGTGCTCGCCGAGGGCCACATCTTCATCACCACCACCGGCAACAAGGACGTCATCCTGGCCGAGCACATGGCCGGCATGCGCGACAAGGCGATCGTGGGCAACATTGGCCACTTCGACAACGAGATCGACATGGCCGGCCTGGCCCGCATCCCCGGCGTCAAGAAGGTCGAGATCAAGCCGCAGGTCCACGAGTGGGTCTTCAACGAGGGCACCGACGGGGAGAAGTCGATCATCGTCCTCTCCGAGGGCCGCCTTCTCAACCTCGGCAACGCCACCGGCCACCCGTCCTTCGTGATGAGCAACTCCTTCGCGAACCAGACGATCGCGCAGATCGAACTGTTCACCAAGGCCGGCCAGCCCGAGGGTGAGAAGGAGTACGAGAAGCAGGTCTACGTGCTCCCCAAGATCCTGGACGAGAAGGTCGCCCGGCTGCACCTTGACGCCCTCGGCGCCACCCTGACCGAGCTGAGCAAGGAACAGGCGGAGTACCTCGGCCTCGACGTTGCCGGCCCGTTCAAGCCGGAGCACTACCGCTACTAGGAGCTCCCTGGGAACATCCCCGGAGTCTCCCGGGAAGGCCCCGGACCCACGGCACCCGCCGCGGGCCCGGGGCCTTTTTTGTGACCGTATCGTGCCTCGGTCCGGCCCGGTCCGGCGCCCGTTTGCCCCTATGCTGGCAAGGTGACGTCTGGAAGGACCCGAGTATCGTGACCGTCTCAAAAACCTGGAGCACCCGCCGCAAGGCCATCGTCCTGGCCGCTGTCTGCGTGCTGGGAGCCGGCGGAGGAGTCTTCGCCGCGGCCGGGCCGCTGGCCCACCCGTCCTTTGCCTCCGAGGCTTCCTCGCCGGAGCGGTCCACCCCGGGACTGGCCTACCCGGTGCTGCCGCCGGTCCAGCTGACCGCGGCCCCGGCGGACGCCGCCACGGCCGTGAACCCTGCCTCGCCGGTGACCCTGAAGGTCGGCGACGGGCGGATCGACCGGGCATCCCTGACCAGCGAATCCGGCGGCTCGGTGGATGGCACGCTCAGCGCGGACGGTTCCAGCTGGACCGCGTCCGGGCCGCTGAAGTTCAACACCCGGTACACCTACACCTACACCGTCATCGACGCCGCCGGCCGGAGCACCACCTCCACCCGCAGCTTCACCACGGTCTCCACCGCGAACGAGGCCGACGCCGCGATTTACCCGCTGGACGGGATGAAGGTGGGCGTCGCGCAGCCGATCCAGATCACCTTCAGCGAACCGGTCCTGAACCGCGACGCTGTCGAGAAGGCCATCAAGATCACCTCCACCTCCGGCCAGCCCGGGGAGTTCCACTGGTTCAGCAACACCATGGTCCGGTACCGGCCGGAGAACTTCTGGGCCGCCAACAGCACCATCACCATGGACATGCAGCTCTTCGGCGTCGACCTCGGTAAGGGCCAGATCGGCAATTTCAACAAGAAGGTCACCATCCACATCGGGGACAAGAAGACCGCGATCGCCGACGCCACCGCCCACACCTTCAAGGCCTTCGTCAACGACCAGCAGGTCGGCGAATGGCCCACCACCATGGGCGACACCCGGTTCCCCTCGGCGCGCGGCTACCTGGTGCTGATGGAGAAGTACCGGGTGGAGCACATGAGCGCCGCCTCGATCGGCCTCAAGCCCGGTGACCCGGCCTACTACGGAGAGCTGGACGTCAACTTCGCCACCCGGCTGACCCCCAGCGGCGAGTTCATCCACCAGGCCACCGACTCCGCCCTGCCCTTCATCGGCAAGGCCAACCTCTCGCACGGCTGCATCGGGCTGGGACCCGACGGCGCCCAGTGGGTCTTCGACAATATGACCGCCGGCGACGTGGTCCAGGTGGTCAACACCGAGGGCGACTTCGCCGCGTTCGACGACGGCTACGGCGACTGGAATATCCCATGGGCCCAGTACGCCAACTAAAGCGCCGGAGCAGGCTGCCCGCCGTCGCGGGCATCTGCCTCCTCCTGGCCGCGGCCGGCATCGGATCCGCCACCGCCCCGGTTTGGGCTGAGGAAAAGCTGCCGTCGGAGGCGTCCGCGCCGATGCGCTCGGTCAGCGGACTCGCCGTCCCCGTGCTGCAGCCGCTGGAACTTGGCGTGACGCCGCTGGACGGTGCCACCGGCGTCAACCCGGCCTCGCTGCCCGCGGTCAAGGCCGTGAACGGCCGCGTGCTGGAGGTGACGCTGCGCCCCGAGAACGGTGGCGGCCCCGTCCCCGGTGGCCTCAGCGCCGACGGCTCCACCTGGACGGCGGAGCAGCCGCTCGACTTTGACACCGTCTACCGGTACCGCTTCACGATCGTCGACGGCGCCGGGCGGACCACCGTCCGGGAGCAGCGGTTCACCACGGTCGCCGCCGCCAATGAGGCCGACGCCGCCGTCTACCCCCGCGCCGGCAGCACCCTCGGCGCCGGCCAGCCGCTTGAGATCATCTTCAGCGAACCGGTGAAGAACAAGGAGGCGCTGGAGCGGGCCGTGACGGTCACGGCATCCTCCGGCCAGCCCGTGGCCTGGCGCTGGTACTCGGACCGGCGCGCCCGGATCCGGACGGAAACCTTCTGGGCCGCCAACGCCACGGTCAGCGTGAACCTGCGCCTCTTCGGGGTGGACTTCGGCAACGGGATGGTGGGGAACGCGGACACCCGGATCGGCTACACGGTGGGCCCGCAGCGGATCGCTGTCGTGGACGACACCACCAAGACCATGAACGTCTACATCGACGGCGTCCTCGCCCGCACCGCGCCGGTGACCCTCGGCGGGGAGGACTGGCTGTCCCCGACGGGGTACGCCGTGATCATGGAGCAGGAGCGCAGCTCCCGGTTCAACGCAGGCAGCATCGGGCTCAAGCCGGGGGACAAGGGCTACTACCCGCCACTGACGGTCGAGTACGCCAACCGGCTCACGACGTCGGGCGTGTACGTCCATCAGGCGCTGGAATCGGCCTGGGGCGCGGTAGGCCGGGCGAATGTCTCGCACGGCTGCGTCGGGCTGCTGCCGGCGGACGCCGCGTGGTTCTTCGCCACGATGAAGCCCGGCGACGTGGTCCAGACCCTGAACACGGGCGCTCCGCCGGTAGAGCCCCTCGAGGGCTTCGGCGACTGGAACATCCCTTGGAACGTGTATGCCAAGCGCTAGCGGAGCGCGGGGAGTTTGGCCACGAATCGGTGACGGTCCGGGGTGGCACCTCCCCGGGGCCGAAACCCTGACGGTAGGCTCGAGAACAGATATGAGGCGCGGCCCGGCTCGACGCCCGGACGCGCGGAATCCGACGGAAGCGAAGCAGCAGTGACTGAGAAGAGTGCCACCCCTCCGAACCGGCCGGAGCCCGACCTGGATCCCGCCGGGGACACGGACGAGCCCGCCTTCGAGTGGATGAAGCCCTCCGGCGCCGCCGCCTCGAAGCCGGCCCCGGGCAAGGACAATGTCGCAGAACCCGGTGAACGCCAGGGCCGCCGGGCCGAACGGCTCGCCGCCGAACGCCGGACCGACGAACGCCGCACCGACGAACGCACCGGCGGCGCCACCGCCGTCGGCCGTCCCGCGGGGGAGGACGCCTACCGCGAGGCGCTCCCCACCTCGGCCCTGCACGTGCGCCCGCCCCAGGAGGAAGTCGAGCGCCGCAACGCCGAACGCGAGCAGGCCGCCAACGCCAAGCCCGTGGCCCCCCGGGTCATGCAGGTCCTGCTGGCCATCTGCTTCCCGGTCATCCTGCTGGTCCTCGCCGTCCGCGCCGTGACCAGCCCGCTGTTCCTCTGGGCCGAATACAACCGTCCCGGCTTCCCGGGCGACGGCTACGGCTTCAACATCGATGACCGGATGACCTACGGTTCCTACGCCGTGGACTACCTGGGCAACTGGTCCGGCCCGCGTTACCTGGGCGAACTGGTGAACCGCAGCGGGGAGAAGCTGTTCAAGGCCGGTGAGGTCAGCCACATGGCCGACGTCAAAACCGTGATGCTCTCCTCCTTCGCGGCGGGGACGCTGCTGGGCATCGTCAGCCTGGTCGCCATCCTGTACCTGCGCCGCCGCAGCACCGGCGGGGTCCGCCGCGGGCTCTTCGCCGGCTCTATCGCCACCCTGGTGATCATCATCGGCCTGGGCGTCCTGGCGGTGCTCGGCTGGGAGCAGTTCTTCACCGAGTTCCACCAGATCTTCTTCGCCAACGGCACCTGGACGTTCTCGCTGCAAGACACCCTGATCCGGCTCTTCCCGGCCCAGTTCTGGAGCGATGCCGGGATCGCGATCGGCGCACTGGTGCTGCTGGCCTCGCTGCTGACCCTCATCCTCACCTGGCCCACCCGGCGCCGCCGCGGCCTGCCGCTCCGGACCGGGAAGGCGAAGGACAGCGTTGCCGGCGACGCGTCGGCCGCCGACGGCCTGACGGACACCGACACGTCCACCGAGGCGGCGCTCAAGGGCCGCCGCTTCAAGCGCCGTGGCACCCCATCCGCGGACGCGCCCGCAGAGACTACAACCGTGCCGAACGCTGCGTCGGAACCGTCCACGGACGCCGCCCCGGAAGCGGCATCCAAGGGCGCAAGCGCCCCCGCCGGACCCGCGCAGTCCTAGTCACAACCTCCGCGGCTGCCACGCACGGCCACAGCGGCGGCGGGGCTCCCGCCCCGCCGCACGCTCAGCCGTAGATGCGGTTGATGTGCTCCTCGTAGTCCCGGACGACGGCGGCGCGCTTCAGTTTCAGTGACGGGGTCAGGTGCCCCGACTCGACCGTGAAGTCGGCGTCCAGGACCACGAAACTGCGGATCGACTCGGCCTTGGAGACCAGCCGGTTCGCGTCGTCGACGGCGGCCTGCAGGGCCTCCCTGACTAGTTCGGAGGAGGCCGCCTCGGCGGCACCCATCACGGGGATGCGCTGCGCTGCGCACCAATTCTCCAGGCCCTCGGGGTCCAGGTTGATCAGCGCGGACACGAACGGCCGCCCGTCGCCCACCACTACGGCCTGGGCCACCAGCTGGTGCTCGCGGATCTTTTCCTCCATCGGCCCGGGTGCCACGTTCTTGCCGCCGGCGGTGACCAGCAGGTCCTTCTTGCGGCCGGTGATGGTCAGGAAGCCGTCCTCGTCCAGGGCGCCGAGGTCGCCGGTGCGGAAGAACCCGTCGGTGAAGGCCTCGGCGTTGGCCGTCTCGTTCGCGTGGTAGCCCTTGAAGACGCCGATGCCCTTGACCAGGATCTCGCCGTCGTCGGCGATCCGGATGGTGGTGCCGGGGATCGGGATGCCCACGGTTCCCACCTTGGTCAGGGACGGGGTGTTGGCCGTGCAGGGGGCGGTCGTCTCGGTCAGTCCGTAGCCCTCCAGCACCGGGATCCCGGCGCCGCGGAAGAAGTGCGCGTCGTTGGCGCTCAGCGGGCTGGCGCCGGAGACGGTGTAGCCCAGCTGGCCGCCGAACGCCTGCCGCAGCCGCGGGTAGAACACCTTGTCGAAGAGCCCGTGCCGGGCGCGCAGCAGCAGGCCGGGTCCCCGGCCCTCGCCGCGGGACTCGGCGTCGAGCGCCCGGGAGTACTCGACGGCGGTGGCTGCGGCAGCGTCGAACAGTTTGCCCTTGCCCCCCTCGGCGGCCTTGTGCGAGGCGCCGGCGTAGACCTTTTCGAAGATCCGCGGCACCACCAGCAGGAAGGTGGGCCTGAAGGTGCCCAGGTCCTCGAGGAGCTCCTTGGCGCTGCCGGTGTGGCCCAGGGTGGTGCCGGCGGCCAGGCAGACAACCTGCACGGCGCGGGCCAGCACGTGCGCTAACGGCAGGAACATCAGCGTCCGGTTGGAGGGGGTCAGCAGGATCTCGGGCAGGAACAGGACGATGTTCTTGGCCACCAGCGCGAAGTTGCCGTGCGTGATCTCGCAGCCCTTCGGCCGGCCCGTGGTGCCGGAGGTGTAGACCAGGGAGGCGACGTCGTCCAGGCCGGCCGCGGACCGCTGCCGTTCCAGCTCGGCGTCGGTGACGCCGGTGCCGGCGGCGGCCAGGCTTGCCAGGTTGGGGGCCGCGCCGTCGAAGTCCATCCGGACCACGCCGAGGACGCGTTCGGCGAGCAGGGCGGAGGAGTCCAGGACGCCCTGGACCAGGTCCGCCTTGGCCTGGTCCTCGACGAAGACGCGGCGGGCGCCGGAATCGTGCAAAATCCATTCGACCTGGCTGGCGGAGGACGTTTCGTAGATCGGAACGGTCACGCCGCCGGCGAACCAGATGGCGAAGTCCACCACGGTCCATTCGTAGCGGGTGGCGGACATGACGGCCACGGTGTCGCCCGGGACGATGCCGCCGGCGATCAGGCCCTTGGCCAGGGACCGGGCCTGCTCCACGAACTGCCGGGCCGGCACGTCCGTCCAGCCGTTGGGACCCTTGCGGGCGTACAGGGCGCGGACCGGGTCCTCGGCGTACTGCTCCAGCAGCAGGTCCGTGACATTACTGTCCGGATCCAGCTCCACAAGCAGTCCGGTGCTGGCTTCTCTCACGTCGCGTCTCTCCCGTTCCGGGTCGGCCGGCCGGTGACCGGGTGTCCGCTAGTAATCCTGCCCTAGATCCAGGACGGCATCCACATCCGGGCCCGCCAGTCCTGGTAGGAAATCACTTCGGCCGTCCAGACCGGATAAAAGAACGCGGAGAGCAGCACCGCACCGACGACAAAGACGGCCACCACCAGCAGACCGGAGCGCCGCCGCCACAGCGGGTCCGTCCGGCGGCCCAGCACCAGCCCCAGGCAGTAAACCAGGGCGAGAACCAGGAAGGGCTCGAAGGAAACCGCGTAGAAGAAGAAGGTGGTCCGCTCCGGGTACATGAACCAGGGAAGGTAGCCGGCGCCGACGCCGGCCAGCACCGCCCCGGCCCGCCAGTCGCGGCGGCCGATCCACCAGAACAGCAGCACGCCGAGGGCGACGGCGGCGCTCCACCAGATCAGCGGGTTGCCCACCGAGAGGATGGCCGAGGTGCAGCTGGGCAGCTCGCAGCCGCCGGTGCCTTGCTTGGGGGACTCGTAGAAGAACGACGTCGGCCGGCCCATCACCAGCCAGCTCCAGGCGCTGGCCTTGTACGGGTGGTCAGCGCTGAGTCCCTGATGGAACTTGTACGCCTCCAGGTGGTAGTGCGCCAGGGACCGCAGCGCGTTGGGGATCCAGCCCCATTGGGCGGACGGGTTGGCCTCGGCCCAGTGCCGGAAGTAGGCGTTGCTTGACTGGAACCAGCCGGTCCAGGTGGCCAGGTAGACCAGCCCGGCGACCGGGACGATGCTCAGGAACGCGGGCAGGCCGTCCTTGAGGATGCCGCCGGCGATCCAGCCGTGCACGCCGGCGATCCGGCGCGCACTCAGGTCCCAGAACACGGTGAGGAGGCCGAAGCCGGCCAGGAAGAATAGCGCGGACCACTTCGTGCCCACGGCCAGGCCGAGGCAGACCCCCGCGGCGAGCCGCCACCAGCGCACCCCGAGCCAGGGGCCGGCGGCCAGCTGCAGCCGCGTGGGGACACCAGCCTGCAGGGTGGATGCGGGGGAGGCGGAGGCCTGCGCGGCGAGGCGTGCCGCGAGCCGGCGCCGGCCGTCGTCGCGGTCCATCAGCAGCGCGCCGAACGCCGCCAGGATCCAGAACATCAGGAAGATATCCAGCAGCGAGCTCCGGGACATCACCAGGTGGTGGCCGTCCACCGCCAGCAGCAGTCCCGCTACCGCGCCCAGGGTCAGGGAGCGGAAGAGCTTCTGGGCGATCAGGGCGAGCAGCAGGATGGAGAGGGTGCCGGTCAGGGCCGCGCCGAAGCGCCAGCCGAAGGAACTCTCCGGCCCGAACAGCCACATGCCGGCGGCGATCATCCACTTGCCCACCGGCGGGTGCACGACGTATTCCGGGCTGTCCAGCAGGATGCCCGGGTTGCCGGCGATGAAGGAATCGTTGGCCTTGTCCGGCCATGCCCGCTCGTACCCGCTGACCAGGTAGGAGTAGGCGTCCTTGACGTAATAGGTCTCGTCGAAGACCAGGTTGTGCGGGGTGTCCAGCCGGACGAAGCGCAGGATTCCGCCCAGCACCGCGGTGAGGGTGGGGATCAGCCAGTACCAGAGACGCAAAGACGGCGGGTAGTCCCGCCAGCTGCCGAGGTCCCCGATCAGCCGCCGCGTGAGGGCGGGGAGGGTGTACGCCTCCTTCGGCCGGGCAATCCAGCGGTGCCCCTCGAGGTTCCGGCCGCCGCCGGCGGCACCGGCCGAACGTCGGCGGGATGCGGCGGGCTGCTGCGTGCTTGCGTCGGCGGGGGTCGGCGCGGCCCCGGCTGACCGCATGGGGGTCTGCGTCACGAAGCCCATGCTACCGGCGGCAGCCGGCCGGGTCGGTCCCGCGCGCCGGGCGGCAGTAGGCTGGTGCTGTGGAATCCGAGCCGAGCAGCCCCCAGTCCGACGCCCCCGCAGGCACGTCCCCCGGGAGCTCTTCCGGCAAAGGCCAAGTGGTCCTCGCGGCCACCCCGATCGGCAACGTCGGCGATGCCTCCGCGCGGTTGATCGGGCTCCTGGAGACCGCGGACATCGTCGCGGCCGAGGACACCCGCCGCCTGCACCGCCTGGTCCAGGGCCTCGGCATCACGGTGGCCGGACGGGTGATTAGCTACCACGAACACAACGAGGTGGCCAAGACCGGCGAACTCCTGGACCAGGTCCGGTCCGGCAAGACCCTGGTGATGGTGACCGACGCCGGCATGCCCTCGGTCTCGGACCCGGGCTTCCGCCTGGTCGAGGCGGCCGTGGCGGACGGCATCACCGTCACCGCGGCTCCCGGCCCCTCCGCCGTGCTGACCGCCCTGGCCCTCTCCGGCCTGCCCACCGACCGCTTCTGCTTCGAGGGCTTCCTGCCGCGGAAGGCGGGGGAGCGGGCGAGCCGGCTCGCCGAGCTCGACGACGAGTCCCGCACCATGGTGTTCTTCGAGGCCCCGCACCGGCTGGAGCCGATGCTGCGGGGCCTGCACGAACGCTTCGGCGCCGGCCGCCGGGCCGCCGTCTGCCGCGAACTGACCAAGACCTACGAGGAGGTCATCCGCGGAGACCTGCGCGAGCTGCTGCGCTGGGCCGAGACCTCCGAGATCCGCGGGGAGATCGCCGTCGTCGTCGCCGGGGCCCCCAAGCGCGAGCCGGGGAAGCCGGAAGACCATGTGGCGGACGTCAACGCCCTGGTCGCCCAGGGCATGCGGCTCAAGGAGGCCGTGGCCGCGGTCGCGGAGGACACCCGGGTCAGCAAACGCGAACTCTACGCCGCCGTCCTGGCCGCCCGCTGAGGCCCCAGCGGCGGCCCGCCGCACCTTGTGCAGCTGCACAGCGGCCTGCCCGGTTCCTAGTGCGCAGAAGCGTAGACACCCCCGAGAAACCGGCAGTACCGTGGGCAGTAGTTCGGCCCGGCCGCACCCGCTGCTGGGCCCGCCCCACCGGCCTGACGGAGCCACCAGTGCGACGCCAGTCCCCCGGGCCCGCCATTCGACCTTTTCCATCCAATGCCGACGAGGGAGTCATTGTGACTGTAACTGCCCAGCCCACCGTTACCGCCGAGCGGGAGGCCGCGCTGCTGGCCTCCGTGCCCACCGGCCTGCTGATTGACGGGCAGTGGCGTCCCGCCGCGTCCGGCAAGACCTTTGACGTCGAGGACCCCGCCACCGGCAAGGTGCTGCTGAGCCTGGCCGACGCTGGCCCCGAGGACGGCGCCGCCGCCCTGGACGCCGCCGCCGCGGCGCAGGAGTCCTGGGCCAAGGTCCCGCCGCGCGAGCGTGGCGAGATTCTCCGCCGGGCCTTCGACATGGTCACGGAGCGGGCCGAGGACTTCGCCCTGCTGATGACCCTGGAAATGGGCAAGCCGCTGGCCGAGGCCCGAGGCGAGGTCACCTACGGCTCCGAGTTCCTGCGCTGGTTCTCCGAGGAGGCCGTCCGCGCCTTCGGCCGCTACTCGGTGTCCCCGGACGGCAAGTCCCGCCTGCTCGTGGCGAAGAAGCCGGTGGGCCCCTGCCTGCTGATCACCCCGTGGAACTTCCCGCTGGCAATGGCCACCCGCAAGATCGCCCCCGCCGTCGCCGCCGGCTGCACCATGGTGCTGAAGTCTGCGAACCTGACCCCGCTGACCTCGCAGCTGTTCGCCGCCGTCATGATGGAGGCCGGCCTTCCCGCCGGCGTCCTGAACGTCATCCCCACGTCCACCGCTGGCGCCACCACCGGCCCGCTGATCAAGGACTCCCGGCTCCGGAAGCTCTCCTTCACCGGCTCCACCGAGGTGGGCCGCCGGCTCCTGGCCGACGCCTCCGAGAACGTGCTCCGGACCTCCATGGAGCTCGGCGGCAACGCCCCGTTCCTGGTCTTCGAGGATGCCGACATCGACGCGGCCGTCACCGGCGCCATGCTCGCCAAGCTGCGGAACATGGGTGAGGCCTGCACCGCGGCCAACCGCTTCATCGTGCATGAGTCTGTCGCCGACGAGTTCGCCGAGAAGTTCGCCGCCAAGATGAAGGAAATGACCCCGGCCCGCGGCACCGAGCCGGAGTCCAAGGTGGGCCCGCTGATCGACGCGAAGAGCCGCGACAAGGTCCACGACCTGGTTGCCGACGCCGTCGCCGCCGGCGCCGAGACCGTCATCGGCGGCGCCGCCGTCGAGGGCCCGGGCTACTTCTACCAGCCCACCATCCTCAAGGGCGTCACCGAGGGCACCCGCATCCTGAACGAGGAGATCTTCGGACCGGTCGCCCCGATCATCACCTTCGATACCGAGGACGAGGCCGTCCGGCTCGCCAACAACACCGAGTACGGCCTGGTGGCCTACGTCTTCACCAAGGACCTCAACCGGGGCATCCGGATGGGCGAACGCCTCGAGACCGGCATGCTCGGCCTGAACGCCGGCGTCGTCTCCAACGCCTCCGCCCCGTTCGGTGGCGTGAAGCAGTCCGGCCTGGGCCGCGAGGGCGGCCTCGAGGGCATCGAGGAGTACCTCTACACCCAGTACATCGGCATCGCCGATCCCTACGCCGGCTAGTTCCGGCGAAGCCTGCGGACGGCGCCGCGGAACCTTGAACGGGTCTCCGCGGCGCCGTTCGGCGTTTGCGGGGTGGCCCGGTTGTCCGGGGCAGGCCGCGGCACGCGGCGCAGCGGCCGGGTGACGGGACGGGCCAGGTCGTTGCGCCAGCGGGTGAACAGCGACGGCGGCAGCCACCCGGCGCGCAGCCGGGCCGCCCAGCGGGCATTGGCCTGCAGGCTGCCGCGGATCAGGGCGATCCGCTCCGCCGTCTCACTCCCGGAAGCACTTCCGGACCCACCCCCTGCCGCACCCGGTGACTGGCCCTCGACCCCCGGGCGGCCGTAGCGTTGCCGTTCGCGTTCCGCGGTCAGGATCTCCACCGCGTCCCGGGCCGGTGCGTCCACCCCGTCCGGGACTCCCAGCAGGGGAGAGCCCAGCAGCCGGGCGGCGAACAGCCGGGGCGAGTCGCTGCCGCGCGGCGGCAGGCCGTAGTCCGCGGCGAGGTCGCGCAGTTCCGCCCAGGCAGGTCCCGCGGCGGCCGCCGGATCCTCGGCCGCGGCCCGCAGCCGCCGCCGCCGCAACCCGGCACGGGCCAGGGCGGGCGTGGCCAGCAGCAGCGCCGCCAGCAGCACGCCCCCGGCGCCGTAGAGCAGCGGCCAGGGGATCTCCGGGCCCGTGGCGGTTCCGCCGGCCGCGGCGGGGGCCGGCACCGGGAGGGGCGCCGCCGACGTCGTGGGCTTCGGATCGGCCGAGGGCACCAGCCCGTCGTTGTTCTCGTTGGTGCTCGCCCCGCTCGGCGCCGCCGCCTCGGTCGCATAGCCCGGGACGACGCCGCGGGAGGGCGTGGGCTCGAACGCCACCCAGCCCAGGCCCTGGAAATACAGCTCGGGCCAGGCATGGGCATCACGGGCGTCCACCTCGTACTCCGGCAGCGCCCCCAGCCCGCCGAGCGACACCGTCGAACCGGTGGGCCGGCCCGGGGCGTAGCCGACGGCGATCCGGCTGGGGATCCCCTCCAGCCGGGCCATCACGGCCATCGCCGAGGAGAAGTGGATGCAGTAGCCGCTCTTCTGGGCCAGGAAGTCGGCCAGCACGGAGAGCCCGTTGCCGTCATACCCGTTCTGGACCGGCGCCTGCAGCGAGTAGGTGAACGCGGGGGAGCGCAGGTAGGCCTGGATGGCCATCGCCTTGGCGTATTCGGTGCCGGCCCCGGCGGTGACCGTGTCCGCCGTCTGCCGCACGATCGCCGGGACGTTGCCCGGAACCCGGGTGAAGAGGTCCGGCAGGCCGCGGGGCTGCTCCGTGGCCCGGTCCAGGACGGCCGGGGTCAGCTTCGGCGCCACCGACGCCACGACGTACTGCTGGTCGCGGGAGTTCACGTCGATGCCCTTGATGCTAAGCGTCGCCGGATCCCAGTTCCACCGGCCGGTGAGGCCGCTGACAGACGCCGGGGCGTACGGGACCGGCAGGTAGGGGCTGGTGAACTGCCCGGTGTTGACCGCGGTGACGGTCCGGACCTGCTCGTCGGCGGTGACGTCGGTCCCCGGATCGATCGCACCGGTGCCGGGCCGGCGGGTGGCATCCCGGTCATCCGGGGACCAGGAGTCGCCGTCGAAACTGTCCACGGTGACCGAGCGGAGATAGGGCGCGGACCCGGCGTTGCTGGCATAGGTGATCCGGCCGACGCCGGAGGGGCTCCGGAGGCTGTTGCCCAGGCTGATCATCGGGTTCAGGCCGGTGGCGCCGCCCCACGGGGTGAGCCGGGAGCCCTGCGGGAAGGCGCCCTGGTCGAAGCCCGGCACCACCGCCTGCACCAGCAGGGTCAGGGCCAGCGCCATCGCCCCCAGGACACCCGCGCGGCGAAGCTGCCCGGGGGTCCGCGCGGTGTCCCCGCGCAGGCCCGTGCCGGGATGGAACCAGTGGCTGCAGGCCAGGATCATCAGGTAGCCGGCGGCCGCGGCGGTGAACGCCGGCCAGCCCACGCTCTGCGGTTTGACCAGGGCGGGGACCACCAGGACCGCCAGGATGCCCAGCCCGCTGGTGGCCGGCAGGGCCAGCGGGCCGCAGAGGGTATCCACCAGTACCACCAGCAGCCCCAGCACCCCGCAGATCAGCAGCACGATGCCCGCGTTCGGCGCCACGGGGGTGCTCTCGCCCAGGATCGTCTCGTTGGCGCGGCGCAGGTAGGCCTGCAGCTGTCCCAGCGTCTCGGCCGAGGGGATGAACCCGGCGATGCTGGACGGTCGGAAGAACGTACTGGTCAGCACCGCCGCCAGGGACAGGAACCCGCCCAGGCTGACCACCACCCCCGGCAGGCGGAGCGACCGCAGGGCGGCGGTGGCAAGGGCGACGGTGAAGACGGTGGTCAGCACGGGCGGGTACCAGGCCCAGCCGCGCAGTACCCCGTTCATGCCCAGGGCGGCCCCGGCCAGTGCCACGGCGACGGAGAGGGCCATCGCCCACGGTTCCAGGCCGGCGCCGCGGATGCGGCCGGCCGGGCCGCCCGGGGTGCCGCCTTTTTCGCCACGACCGGCACCGTCGCGGCCGGCGTCGGGACCGTGTCCGGCGGAGCCGGTCCCCCCGCCGCCCCGGGCCGGGGTATCCGTCAGCGTCATCGCCGGGCCCCCGCACCGCGGCGGGCGTCGGCGGCCGTCGCCTCGGGGGCGGCGCCGACGTCGTCGAACGCGGACCACGCCGCGGCCAGGGCGGTGGCGGGGGAGACCGCCACCGCCCGCCAGCCGCCGCGGCGCAGCACCGCCATTATTTCCTCCGTCTCCGCCCCGCGCCCGGCGGCCACAAGGGCGAAGGCGTTGGCGCCGAACGCGGCCGCCGGGGCCAGGTCCCGGGCTTCGGCCGGGGTGAGCCGGCCAAGGATCGCCAGGACGGGACCGCGCAGGCGGTGGGCGGAGAGCTTGTCCAGCAGCCGGTCATCGAAGGGCCGGGTCCCGGCGTCCCCGCCGGGATGCCGGGGGCCGGTGAGCCCGATCGCGGCCAGGCTCTCGGCGATGGACTGCAGCCCGGCCGCGCCCAGGAACTCCTCGGTGTGCGGTTCCGGGGCGGAGGGGGAGTGGAGGAAGGCGGGCTCGCCGGAGGGGTCGAGGCAGCGCAACGCGTAGCTGCGCTCGCCGAGGTGGGCGCAGACGGACATCGCGGCCGTCACGGCCCACTCGAACGAGTCGCTGCTCACCGGCTCCAGCCCGTCCGAGGGGCCGGCGTACCCGGTGCCTTGGGAGTGGGCCAGATAGCGGTGGTCCAGGATCACGGTCGCCTCCGGGGTGGTGACCGACTCCTCCTGGCGGACCATCAGCTCCCCGTGCCGGGCCGTGGCGGCCCAGTGCACCCGGCGCATCGGGTCGCCGTGCCGGTACTCGCGGGTCATGACGTCGTCGTCGCTGGGGTTGGCCCGGCTCCGGGTGGCGGTGACGCCGTCGTGGCCGCGTGCGCCGGCGAGCGAGGTGGGCGGCAGATAGACCGGGGCGGGCGTGACCGTAAGGACGTCCCCGGCGTCGATCGCGTGCCGGTGGACCGAGAGCCCGAACGGGTCGCTGAATTCGGCGGTGACCGGGCCGATCACGAACTGCCCGCGCGTGGCGCTGCGCAGCTGGTATTCGTAGCGGCTGCTGCCTGCCGTGGCGGTGCGGGCCGGAAAGCGGAACACCGGGGACTGGCCGAACCGGGGTGGGAGCTGCTCCTCCATCAGGGCGTGCCCGGTGCCCGGTCCGGTGCGGGCCACCGCCAGCCGGACCGTGACGGCGGCGGAGGTCTGGACCGGGGACGGGTCGAACTCCCGGTAAACGCTAAACCGCGGCTTCAGCACCCGGGTGCCGGCCAGGGAAAGCAGCGGCAGGATCAGCAGCAGCAGGGCCAGGGAGAGCAGGTCCCGCCGGCCGAGCACCTGGGCGGCCAGCAGGCAGAGCAACCCGGCGGCCAGCAGCCCCCAGCCGCGCGTGCTGAAGATCTGCTTCGGGATCCGGTCCCATACCCCCATGGCGGCCGGGTCCTAGCGGCGCCGGCCCGCGGGCGGACCGGCGGCCCCGTCGCCCACCGGAACCTTGGCCAGGATGGAGCGGATGACCGACTGCGGAGTCTCGCCGGTGCCGGCGGCCTTTCGGTCCAGGATGATGCGGTGCGCCAGCACCGGCTCGGCGACGGCGACGACGTCGTCGGGCAGGACGAATTCCCGGCCCTCCAGCGCCGCGGTGGCCTTCGCCGCGCGCAGCAGCTGCAGCATGGACCGGGGGCTTGCGCCGAGCCGCAGCAGCGGGCTCTCCCGCGTGGCGCGGCCGAGCGCCACCGTATACTCCTTGACCGCGCGGGAGACGTAGACCTGCTGGACCGTGGCGATCATCGCGGCCACCTGCGCGGCGGTGACGACGGCGGACACGGTGGCCAACGGCGACGCGGACTGGTGCGTCTCCAGCATCTCCAGCTCCGCCTCCCGGTCCGGGTAGCCCATCGAGATCCTGGCCATGAAACGGTCCCGCTGCGCCTCCGGCAGCGGATAGGTGCCCTCCATCTCGATGGGGTTCTGCGTGGCCACCACCATGAACGGCTCGTCCAGCCGGTAGGAGGTCCCGTCGACGGTGACCTGGTGCTCTTCCATGCACTCGAGCAGGGCGGATTGGGTCTTCGCGGAGGCCCGGTTGATTTCGTCGCCAATCACGATGTTGGCGAAGACCGCGCCGGGACGGAACTCGAACATCCGCGTCGCCTGGTTGTACACGGACACGCCGGTCACGTCCGAGGGCAGCAGGTCCGGGGTGAACTGGATCCGGCTGACAGTGCAGTCGATGGTGCGCGCCAGGGTCTTGGCCAGCATGGTCTTCCCGACGCCGGGCACGTCTTCCAGGAGCAGGTGGCCCTGGGCCAGGAGCACCGTCAGGGCCAGCTTCGCCGCCTCGGCCTTGCCGTCGATGACCGTGTTGATGCCGGCCAGGATCCGGTCGCAGGCCCGGCTGAACTCCGCCGGATCCATCGGCTCCTGCCCGGTGCGGGCGGCGGGGACATGGGCGGCCTGCGGCGGCGCGGCCATGGCCTCGTCAACGGTCTCATCAAAGGTGGTGCGGCGGTGGAAATCCATCGGCAGCCTTTCAGCCCTGGGGCGGCCGGAAATCCGCGGCAGGCAGATGCTGCCGGGCACCACGGTGGGCCGCCTGTGTGATATCAGCGTACTCACACAACTCTCAGCGCAGACAGAGAGTTCCGGTAATTCTCCGATCCGGGCCGCCGCTAGGCTGGAAGCATGTCCTCCTCCTCCCAGGCCCCGGCCCCGTTCCGCGCGATCAGTGACGAGGGCACCGGTACCTCCGGTCGCAAGGCCTACCCGCCGGCACCGGAGCCGCTGCCGGTCCCGGTCATGGACAACCACACCCACCTGGACTTCCCGGACGCCGGGGCGTCCGCGGACGGGCCCGCCGTCGGCATCAAGGACGCCCTCGACGCCGCCGCCGCCGTCGGCGTGCAGGGCGCCATCCAGGTCGGCTGCGACCTGGAGTCCTCCCGCTTCACCGTCGAAGCGGTCGACCTCGACGCGCGGCTGCTTGGCGCCGTCGCCCTGCACCCGAACGACGCACCCCACTACGCCGCCCGCGGCGAGCTGGAGGAGGCGCTGGCCGAGATCGAGGCGCTCGCCGCCCACCCCCGGGTCCGGGCCATCGGGGAGACCGGCCTGGACTTCTTCCGCACCGAGGGGGAGGGTCTGGCCCACCAGCGCTACTCGTTCCGCCGCCACATCGACATCGCCAAGCGGCTGGGCCTGACCCTGCAGATCCACGACCGGGACGCCCACGACGACGTCGTGCAGGTGCTGCGCGAGGAGGGCGCCCCCGAGCGGGTGGTCTTCCACTGTTTCTCCGGCGGCGAGGAGCTGGCGAGAACCTGCAACCGGGAGGGCTGGTACATGTCCTTTGCAGGGACGGTGACCTTCAAGAACGCTGCCGACCTGCGCAGCGCGCTGGCCATCGCCGAACCGGAGTTGCTGCTGGTCGAAACCGACGCGCCGTTCCTGACCCCGCACCCGCACCGGGGCCGTCCGAACGCCAGTTACATGGTGCCGTACACGGTCCGCGGCATGGCCGAATTGACAGGCCGGGACCTCGCCGGACTCTGCGCCGGCCTGGCCGAAAATACCGTGCGGGCATACGGATCCTGGGACTGACGCCGGGATTTTTCGCGCTCTCCGATGTGACGTCCCATGAATACCCGGTATGCATAATTTCTTGGCCGCTTTATAACGCTCCGGTTACAGTGGTCAACTATTAGCCGGGGTCGGGGAAGGCCTTCGGATAATTTCACTCCTTTCGGACGCGCGCTGCAGTGGTTGATCCACGTGCGCGCTCTCGTTTGGTGGTGTGGCGGTGCCCGCGTTTTCCGCAAGCATCCGGACCCGGTCCGGACCAGCCCTCGAGGGTGTTTGACGGGACACGCCTGTGCACTTTTCCCCGTGCCCGGATGGTCCAAGAGATACGGGCAATCGTGGTCAAGTTCTTCACAACGGACGGCAAGGTCAGCGTCGTCAAGGTCGGTTCACAGCTGGTGGTCCTCATGGCTCTCGTGCTCGGCCTCGTCGCCTTCGTCGGCAACAACAAGACAGTCACGCTCAACGTTGACGGCAAGGTCAGCTCCGTGCAGACCTTCGGCGGCACCGTAGGCCAGGTTGTTAAGGCCGCCAACGTCGAACTGCAGTCCGCGGACAAGGTCACGCCCGCCGCCGACGCCCATGTCCAGGACGGCTCCGTCATCAACGTCAACCTCGCCAAGGCCGTCAAGGTCAGCGTGGACGGCGCCGAGCGGACCGTGACCACCACCGCCCCCACCGTCGAGAGCCTGGTCTCCGAGCTCGGCGTCGCCAGCGCCTCCGAGGTTTCCGTCCCCAAGGACGCCCAGCTGGCCGTCTCCGGCTCCTACGTGAGCATCTCGACGCCGAAGACCGTCACCCTCGTGGCCGACGGCAAGGACACCAAGACCACCACCACCGCCGCCACCGTCGGTGAGTTGCTGAACGGAGCCGGCATCAAGCTCGGCGCCAGCGACCGTCTCTCCCAGCCGGCCAACGCCCCCGTCGTCAACGACATGGTGGTCAAGGTCTCCCGGGTGGACACCACCAAGACCGACGAGACCACCGAAGCCGTCCCGTTCGAGAGCCTGAGCTCCGACGACGCGACCCTGTTCAAGGGCGATTCCAAGGTCCTGCAGGCCGGCGTCAACGGCAGCATGAGCAAGAGCTTCAAGCTGATCCTGGTTGACGGCCGCGAAGCCTCGCGCACCCTTGTCTCGCAGAACGTCACGCTCCAGCCGGTCACCGAGAAGATCGCGGTCGGAACCAAGGAAAAGCCCAAGCCGCAGGCCGCCGCCGCGCCGGCCGCGTCCGGCAACACCGGTGCCGCCGCCCCCGCCATGATGAACGAGGCCATGTGGGACAAGATCGCCCAGTGCGAGTCCGGCGGCAACTGGTCCATCAACTCCGGCAACGGCTACTACGGCGGCCTGCAGTTCGACATCCCGTCCTGGCTCGCCAACGGCGGAGGGGCCTACGCCCCCAACGCCAGCCAGGCCAGCAAGGCCCAGCAGATCGCCGTCGCGAACACCTACTACGCCAAGGCCGGCCTCGGCCCGTGGGGCTGCGGCTGGGCGGCCTCGCGCTAACCTGACCGCGATTACAGCACGATCCCGTGAAGGCCGGCCCCGGCTCTGTCCAGCACAGAGCCGGGGCCGGCCTTCGCCGTAACCTGCGCCATTTCCTTCGCCGTCTGCCGCGCCGCCCCCCGTCGGGGGCGGCGGCACCGCGGGATAGGATACCTAGGTGACTGAACCGACCTCCGCCGGGCCCGACGCGGCAACTCCCGCGACCGCCGCGACGCCTCCCGTGACCGCCCCTGCACCCCTGCTGGGCGCCACCGACATCCGCCGGATGGCCGAGGAGATCGGGGTCCGTCCCACGAAGACGCTGGGCCAGAACTTTGTCATCGACGGCAACACCATCCGCCGCATCGTCTCCGTCGCCGACATCGCCCCGGACGAGACCGTCCTCGAGGTCGGCCCCGGGCTCGGGTCCCTGACCCTGGGCCTGCTGGACGCCGCAAAAACCGTCGTCGCCGTCGAAATCGATCCGGTCCTCGCCGCGAAACTCCCCGCCACCGTCGAACGCTGGCGCCCCGGCGCCGCGCAGAACTTCCACCTGGTCCTCTCCGACGCCATGAAGGTCACCAAGCTGCCGGTGGAGCCCACCGCGCTGGTGGCCAACCTGCCCTACAACGTGGCCGTTCCCGTGGTGTTGCACCTGCTCCAGCACTTCCCGAGCCTGCGCCACGGGCTGGTCATGGTCCAGGACGAGGTGGCCGACCGGCTGGCCGCGGCGCCCGGCTCCAAGACCTACGGCGTTCCCTCCGTCAAGGCCGCCTGGTACAGCGGGATGCGCAAGGCCGGGGTCATCGGCATGAACGTCTTCTGGCCCGCGCCGAAGATCCACTCCGGCCTGGTGGCCTTCACCCGCCGCGAACCCCCGGCCACCACCGCCAGCCGGGAAGAGGTGTTCGCCGTGATCGATGCCGCCTTCGCCCAGCGCCGGAAGACCCTGCGCGCGGCGCTGGCCGGCTGGGCCGGCAGCGCCTCCGAGGCCGAGCGGTGCCTCCGAGCCGCGGGCGTGGACCCCACGGCGCGCGGCGAGGTGCTGGACGTGACGGCCTTCGCCCGGATCGCCGAGGCGCGCAACGCCCCGGCGCCCGCGGATGCCTGAGCCCTGGGCCATCTAGCGCGGAGCAGACCCCCGGGCCGCGTGGATATCACCTGCGCTGGCGGCTTGGAACCGCACCGCCCATGCCATAGCGTGGAGCCATGAACGCAGTGAGAGGGCGCTTCCCGGCGCGGACCGTGAGGGTCAAGGCGCCAGGCAAAGTGAACGTCTCACTGGATGTAGGGCCGCTGCGGCCCGACGGGTACCACTCGGTGGCCAGCGTCTACCTGGCCGTCTCGCTCTATGAAGAGGTGGCCGCCACCAGCACGGACACGGGTGAAATCACCGTCGTCATCAGCCCGGCCAGCACCCTGGACCTCGACGGCGTCGACATCCCCCTCGACGAACGCAACCTGGCCTACAAAGCCGCCGCCATCATGGCCGACGTCTCCGAACACTCCACCGGCGTGCACCTGGAAATCACCAAACGCGTCCCGGTAGCCGGTGGCATGGGCGGTGGCTCCGCCGACGCCGCGGCCACGCTGCTGGCCTGCGACGCGCTCTGGAACAGTGGACTCTCCCGCGAGGAACTCGCGCATCTCGCCGCCGAGCTCGGCGCGGACGTGCCCTTCTCCCTGCTCGGCGGCACCGCCGTCGGCCTCGGCGTCGGCGACGAACTCTCGCCCGCGCTCGTCAAAGCCCAGACCGACTGGGTGCTGGTCACCGCGGACTTCGGCCTCTCCACCCCCGAGGTCTTCCGCACCCTCGATCGGCTCCGGGCCGAGAGCGGCGAGGCCATCGAGGAGCCCACCTCCGTGGATCCCCGGGTCCTCGCGGCGCTGCTCAGCGGAGACGCCGACGCCCTCAGCCGCGTCCTCGTCAACGACCTGCAGCGCGCCTCGATCGAACTCGCCCCCGAGCTGCGCGATGTGCTGGGCCTCGGCGAATCCTGCGGCGCCATCGCCGGGATCGTCTCCGGCTCCGGCCCCACCGTGGCGCTGCTGGCGCACAACCCCTCGGCCGCCGACGGGCTCGCCACCGAACTGCGCCACCACGGCCTGGACGCCATGGCCGTCCACGGCCCGGTGCACGGCGCCCGCATCATCTCCGATACGCTCCTTTAAGTACGTTCGCAGTACGGACCCCGGCGGGGTCCTTCAGATCCAGGAAAGCAGTTCCCCGTGGCACACCTGCTCGGCGGCGAAAACCTCACGGTTTCGTACGCAACCCGTACCGTCCTCGACGGCATCACCCTCGGCCTCGAAGAAGGGGACCGGATCGGCATGGTGGGCCGCAACGGCGACGGTAAATCCACCCTGATGCGGTTGCTCGCGCTGCGCTCCACCCCGGATTCCGGCCGCGTCACCAAACGCGGCGACGTTAACGTCGGCTACCTGGACCAGAGCGACGTGCTCGACGGCGACCTCACCGTCGGCGCCGCGATTGTCGGCGACCAGGCCGACTACGAATGGGCCCGCAACCCGCAGATCCGCGAGATCATGGGCGGGCTGGTCTCCGACGTCGACTGGCACGCCAACGTCCACTCCCTCTCCGGCGGCCAGAAGCGCCGCGTGGCCCTGGCCAAGCTCCTGATCGAGGACCATGACGTCATCATGCTCGACGAGCCCACCAACCACCTCGACGTCGAGGGCGTCGCCTGGCTGGCCCGGCACCTGAAGTCCCGCTGGCGCGCCAACCAGGGCGCCTTCCTGGTGGTCACCCACGACCGTTGGTTCCTCGACGAGGTCTGCACCAAGACCTGGGAGGTCCACGACGGCATCGTCGACCCGTTCGAGGGCGGCTACGCGGCCTACGTCCTGGCCCGCGCCGAGCGCGACCGCACCGCCGCCGTCGTCGAATCCAAGCGCCAGCAGCTGGTCAAGAAGGAACTGGCGTGGCTGCGCCGCGGCGCCCCGGCCCGCACCGCCAAGCCGAAGTTCCGGATCGAGGCAGCCAACGCCCTGATCGCCGACGTCCCCGAGCCCCGCGACACCACCGCCCTGAGCAAGATGGCCACCGCCCGGCTCGGCAAGGACGTGCTGGACCTGGAGAACGTCTCCCTCGACCTGCGCGGCGACGAGTCCGGCCGGAAGCTCTTCGACAACATCACCCTGCGCCTGGCCCCGGGCGAGCGGCTGGGCCTGGTGGGCGTCAACGGCGCCGGCAAGACCACGCTGCTGAAACTGCTCAACGGCGAGATCGAACCCACCACGGGCAAGGTCAAGCGCGGCAAGACCGTCGTCACCGCCGTCCTCACGCAGGAGGTCAAGGAGCTCGACGACGTCTCCGACCTGCGCGTGATCGAGGTCATCGAACGGGAGAAGCGCTCCTTCAACGTCGGCGGCAAGGAATTCACCGCCGGCCAGCTCGTGGAGCAGCTGGGCTTCACGAACGAGAAGCAGTGGACCCCGGTCAAGGACCTCTCCGGCGGCGAGCGGCGCCGCCTGCAGCTGCTCCGCCTGCTGGTGGGGGAGCCGAACGTCCTGATGCTCGATGAGCCCACCAACGACCTGGACACGGACACCCTCGCAGCCGTCGAAGACGTCCTCGACGGCTGGCCCGGCACCCTCGTGGTGGTCAGCCACGACCGCTACCTGCTCGAACGCGTCACCGACCACCAGATGGCACTGCTGGGCGACGGCAAGCTCCGTGCCCTGCCGCGCGGCGTGGACCAGTACCTGGAACTGCGCGAGGCAGCCCTGGCCGGCTCCACGGTGTCCGGCGGCGGCAACCCGGTCACCTCCGGCGCCGGCGCGGCGGCGTCCGCGGCGTCGGGTCCGTCCGAGGCGGAGAAGCGCGAGGCCCGCAAGGCCAAGAACCGGATCGACCGCCAGCTGGGCAAACTGCAGCAGCAGGAGGACAAGATCCACGCCCAGATGGCGGCCGGCGCCGGCGACGCAAGCAAGTTCGACGAACTCGCCGCCCTGAACGCCAAGCTCCAGGAACTCGCCGCCGAACGCGAAACCCTCGAATTCGAATGGCTCGAAGCCGCAGAAACCCTCGGCGAGTAGCCCCGGCCGTTCCGCCGTGCTCGGGTTGGGTGCCGCAGGCGGCCCTCCACGCCGTGGTCGGGTTGGGTGCCGAAGTCGGCCCTCCACGCCGTGGTTGGCTTGGGTGCCGAAGTCGGCCCTTCCGCGTCGCTTAGACACAACGTTCCGGAGCCCTACGGTCGCTGAGCGACCTCCGGACCCCGGAGCGTCGCGATGCGCTCCTTTCGGAAGGACCGCCTCCGGCGATGCGTCTCGCCATCGCGCGTGGCCGAGAACACGCCGTTCTGCCGCACAAGCGGCGCCGCGGTCTTTCGCGTAGTCGCGCATCGCGGCACAACGGGCTCCGGAGGTCGCTCAGCGACCGCAGGGGCCTGTTGCGCCGTGTCTAAGCGACGGCGAAGGGCCGTTGCGCCGCGGTGGTGACCACGACATCGCAGGGCAACCGCGCCGCGAAGGTGACCACGACGGCGAAGGGCCACTACGCCACGAAGGCAATCAGCGGCTCAGCCGTCGATCTGGAGGCCCGGGTCCTTTTGCAGGCCGGTGAGGCCGTTCCAGGCGAGGTTCACCAGGTGCGCGGCCAGCTCGTGCTTGTTCGGGGTGCGGGTGTCCTGCCACCACTGTCCGGTCATCGCCACCATACCCACCAGCATCTGGGCATAGATGGCGCCGTCCGCGGCGCTGAAGCCGCGGCGGGAGAACTCGTCGGCCAGGATGTGCTCCACGCGGGTGGTGACTTGGGCCAGCAGTGCGGGGAAGGCTCCGCCGGGCTGGGCCGGGGGAGCATCGCGGACCAGGATCCGGAAGCCCTCGGCCCGGTCCTCGATGTAGCCCAGCAGTGCCAGAATCGCCCGCTCCACCAGGACCCGGGGCTTCGCGTCGGCGGACAGTGCCCCGCCGACGGCGCCCAGCAGGATCCCGAACTCGTGGGAGACGACCTGGCTGTAGAGGCCCTCCTTGGAGCCGAAGTGCTGGTAGATCACCGGTTTGGAGACCCCGGCGGCCGAGGCGATTTCCTCGATGGTGGTGGCGTCCCGGCCCCGGGCGGCGAACAGTCCGCGGCCGACGTCGAGCAGCTGCAACCGCCGCGCGGCGCCGGTCATCCGGGGCCGCGGGATGTGGCCGGGCGTCCGCCCCGGCATGCCGGTGCGGTGGTCCGCCCCTCCGGACCCGCCTGCGTTCTCACTCACAGCATCCATCATGCCCTAATCCGCGCGGCCGCCGCGGACCGCCAAGTCGCACGAGCAACATGCTTCGTGGCAGAATTGGCTCTCGTGCCAGGGCCTAACCGCCGGGCATGGTCCGCTCTGGTGTAATGGCAGCACCCCGGCCTTTGGAGCCGTGGAGTATAGGTTCGAGTCCTATGGGCGGAACTGCGGCAGCGGGTGGGGGCCCTGTGGATTCCAGTAGGATGGACAGGATGCCGAGATCCACCGAACAGCGGCCACGAGTCAGGCCGCTGAGCAAGGAGAGCCCGTACGTGAGCCCCGAGAACACCGGCCCAGCCGCCGTCATAGTCCTTGCAGCAGGCGCCGGTACCCGGATGAAGTCCCGTACACCCAAGATTCTCCACGAGATCGGCGGCCGTTCGCTGGTCGGCCACGCCCTGAACGCCGCGCGCGCCCTGTACCCGGAGGAGCTGGCCCTTGTGGTCCGGCACGAACGTGACCTCGTGGCCGCGCACATCGCGGCGCTGGATCCCGAGGCGCTGATCGTGGACCAGGACCACATCCCCGGCACCGGCCGCGCCGTCGAGGCGGCCCTCAAGGCGCTCGACGCCCGGCACGCCGGCGGCCCGCTGACCGGCACCGTCGTCGTCACCTACGGCGATGTCCCGCTGCTCACCGGCGGCCTGCTCGCCGAACTGGTGGCCGCGCACGAAGCCGGCGGCAACGCCGTCACCGTGCTGACCGCCGTGCTCGACGACGCCACCGGCTACGGCCGCATCCTCCGCGCCGAGGACGGCACCGTCACCGGCATCCGCGAACACAAGGACGCCTCCGAGGCCGAGCGCGGCATCCGCGAGATCAACTCCGGCATCTACGCCTTCGACGCCGCCGTCCTCCGCGACGCGCTGGCCCACGTCACCACCGACAACGCCCAGGGCGAGAAGTACCTCACCGACGTCTTGGCCCTGGCCCGGGCCGCCGGCGGCCGCGTCGCCGCCGTCGTCACCGAGGACCGCTGGCAGGTCGAGGGCGCCAACGACCGCGTCCAGCTCTCCGCCCTCGGCGCCGAGCACAACCGCCGCACCGTCGAGGCCTGGATGCGCGCCGGCGTCACCGTCGTCGACCCCGCCACCACCTGGATCGACGCGACCGTCACCCTCGACGAGGACGTCCGCCTGCTGCCGAACACGCAGCTGCACGGCGCCACCCGTATCGCCCGCGACGCCGTCGTCGGCCCCGATACCACGCTCACCGACGTCGAGGTGGGGGAGGGCGCGAAGGTCATCCGCACCCACGGCTCCGGTTCGCGCATCGGCGCCCGCGCCTCGGTGGGACCGTTCACCTACCTCCGCCCGGGCACCGACCTCGGCGAGACCGGCAAGATCGGGGCGTTCTATGAAACCAAGAACGTCACCATCGGCCGCGGCTCCAAGCTCTCCCACCTCGGCTATGCCGGCGACGCCGAGATCGGTGAGGACACCAACATCGGCTGCGGCAACATCACCGCCAACTACGACGGCGAGAAAAAGCACCGCACCATCATCGGCTCCGGCGTCCGCACCGGCTCGAACACCGTCTTCGTCGCCCCGGTCCAGGTCGGCGACGGCGCCTACAGCGGCGCCGGCGCCGTGATCCGCAGCGACGTTCCTGCGGGCGCCCTGGCCCTATCCCTGGCCAAGCAGCGCAATGCCGAAGGCTGGGTCGCGGCGAACCGCCCCGGCTCCATCTCGGCGACCCTGGCCGAGGCGGCCGGCACCACAACTTCCTCCACTACTCCGGCACCAACAGAAGAGGGCTAGCAAACATGAGCGAAATTACGGCACACGGCGAGAAGAAGCTGGTGCTGGCCGCCGGGCGGGCGCACCCGGAGCTGGCACGGGAGATCGCCAAGGAGCTGGGCACCGAACTGCTGCCGCTGGACGCCTACGACTTCGCCAACGGCGAGATCTACGTCCGCGCCGGCGAGAGCGTCCGCGGCACCGATGCCTTCGTCATCCAGGCGCACCCGGCCCCGCTGAACAACTGGCTCATGGAACAGCTGATCATGATCGATTCGCTCAAGCGGGCCTCCGCCAAGCGCATCACCGTGGTCTCCCCGTTCTACCCGTACGCCCGCCAGGACAAGAAGGGCCGCGGCCGCGAGCCGATCTCCGCCCGCCTGGTGGCCGACCTCTACAAGACCGCCGGCGCCGACCGGATCATGAGCGTTGACCTGCACACCTCGCAGATCCAGGGCTTCTTCGACGGCCCCGTGGACCACCTGATGGCCATCCCGCTGCTGGCGGACTACATCCGCACCCGGGTCGGCTCCGACAACATCACCGTCGTCTCCCCGGACACCGGCCGCGTCCGCGTCGCCGAACAGTGGGCGGAACGCCTCGGCGGCGCCCCGCTGGCCTTCGTGCACAAGAGCCGCGACCTGACCGTGCCCAACCAGGCCGTCTCCAAGACCGTCGTCGGCCAGATCGAGGGCCGCACCTGCGTGCTGATCGACGACATGATCGACACCGGTGGAACCATCTCCGGCGCCGTCCAGGTGCTGAAGAACGCCGGGGCCAAGGACGTCATCATCGCCGCCACGCACGCCGTGTTCTCCGACCCGGCAGCCAAGCGCCTCTCCGAGTCCGGTGCCCGCGAGGTCGTCGTGACCAACACCCTGCCGATCGCCGCTAACAAGCACTTCCCGCAGCTGACCGTGCTCTCGATCGCGCCGTTGATCGCCCGCGCGATCCGCGAAGTGTTCGACGACGGCTCCGTTACCAGCCTGTTCGACGGCAACGCCTGACAGCCCGCTTCACCACGGCAGTGCCGGGCCCCGTTTAGCACATCGGGGGCCGGCACTGCTAGACTTTTTCCCGATACCTTGGCGAGGGAGAGCGCCGGCACAACAGCCGGTCTCCGTTATCGACTGGGTCTGAATCTCCTTCTGAAGTGGGCCACGCGCCCGGCGTCGAAGGTCGCTGACAGACCTCCGCCCTTGCTGAACCACCGTTCCACCAGAGGAGACGCTATGTCTGAGCAGAAGCTCGCAGCAGAAGTACGCACCGAATTCGGCAAGGGCTTCGCCCGCCGCGCCCGCATGGCCGGCCTCATCCCCGCCGTCATCTACGGCCACGGCGCCGAGCCGATCCACGTGACCCTGCCGTCGAAGGCCACCACCCTGGCCGTCCGCACCCCCAACGCCCTGCTGAACCTGGACATCAACGGCGAATCCCACCTCGCCCTGGTCAAGGACATCCAGCGCAACGCCGTCAAGCAGATCGTCGAGCACCTCGACCTGCTGACGGTCCGCCAGGGCGAGAAGGTTTCCGTTGACGTCCCCGTCACGGTCACCGGCGAAGTTGCTCCGGGCAACGTCCACAACCTGGAACTGACCACCGTTCCGCTCGAGGCCGAGGCAACCCACCTGCCGACCGCCGTCGAGGTCAGCGTCGAAGGCCGCGCCGCCGGCGAGCACGTGCTCGCCTCCGACCTGGTCCTGCCGAAGGGCACCACCCTGCTGGCCGACGCCGATACCCTGGTCGTCAACGTCTCCGAGGCCGTCGAGCTCGAGGTCGAGGAAGAAGAGACCGGCGAAGAGGCTCCGGAAGCCGGCGAGGAAGCTGCCGAGGAAGAGTCCTCCGAAGCTGCCGCCGAGTAATTACGGCGAATCGTCCGGCGGCCGGGTCCCACAGGGGCCCGGCCGCCGTCGTCTGTGCCCACCCCGCCCCGGCGGGCCGCCCTGAAAGGATCCACCCATGAGCGAAACCTGGCTGATCGTCGGGCTCGGCAACCCCGGCGCCGAATACGCCCACAACCGGCACAACGTCGGCCAGATGGTCCTCGACGACCTCGCCGCGCGGGTGGGCGGGGGCTTCAAGTCGCACAAGGCGGCGCGGGCCCAGGTGCTGGAGGGCCGGCTGGGCATCGGCGGCCCGCGCGTTGTGCTGGCCAAGCCGCTGACGTATATGAACGTCTCCGGCGGTCCGGTCTCGGCGCTGACGAAGTTCTACGACATCGACCCCGCCCACGTGATCGCCGTCCACGACGAGATCGACATCCCCTTCGACACCATCAAACTCAAGCTCGGCGGCGGCGAGGGCGGCCACAACGGCCTGCGCGACATCTCCAAGGCCCTCGCCACCAAGGATTACCTCCGGGTCCGCGTGGGCGTGGGACGGCCGCCGGGCCGGATGGACACCGCCGACTTCGTGCTCCGTGACTTTGCCGGACCCGAGAAAAAGGAACTGCCCTTCCTGGTGGGCTCGGCCGCCGACGCCGTGGAGGACCTCATCCGCGAGGGCCTGCTCGCCGCGCAGCAGAAGTTCCACCCCTCGAAGGCCTGACCGCCGCACCTCCCGGCCATAGCCGCGGGGCCCCCGGCTGGCAAGGGCCCTAGTCTCCTTCCCGAGCCTTCCGGCGCGCCGTTATGATCGCCATACTTCCGTGTCGCGGGGTAGGGTTACGCTACTTCCATGCCGACGGCGCGGGATAAGCCGTCCGCAAGCGGTAAGAGGGGGCTTGATGTCGAGGGATACGCTGAATTGGGGGGACGTCTCCGTGACGGTGCCTCCCGCTCCGGCCAGGGCCGGCGCAGCCAGCGGCGACGACCGGGGCGCGGCCGCGCCATCCGCCGGGCGCCATTCCTGGTCAGGCCTGGCACGCGGGGCCGACGCCGACCGCGTGGTCCGTGCCCTGACCGCCCCCGAGGGCATGGGGGTGGTGATCACCGGCGACCGCGGGGTGGGTAAGTCGCTCGTCGGACGCAGCGCCATCGCCGCCTTCGGCGCGGACGTCTACACCCTCCAGCTCCGCAGCCCGGGCAACGGTACCGCCACCCCCTACGGCTGCCTGTCCTTCACCCTGGCCCGCCTCCCGCAAAGCTCCCTGGGTTCACCGACGGCCATCCTGCACGGGATCACCTCGCTAATCCGGGACGACGCCGCCGGCCGCAAATGCGTCATCCTGCTCGATAACGCCGGCGCCCTGGATGAGCAGAGCACCGGGGTGCTGCTGAACCTGCTGCAGACCGGCACCGCCCGCCTGGTCGCCACCGCGCAGCGCACCACCGACCTCCCGCCGGACTTCTACTGGCTCATCACCTCCGGTCAGCTGGCCGAGGTCAGGCTCTCCGCCATGACCGAACTGGAGACCCGGAAGGTGTTGCAGGCAGCGCTGGGGCACCGCGTATCCACCGCCCTGGCCAGCCAGCTGCACGAACTGGTCGGCGGCAGCCCCACCCTGCTGCAGGCCGTGGTCTCCGAACAGATCGAGCGCGGCAACCTGGTCCTCGCCGGCTCCGTGTGGACCTTGGTGGACGAGGTGGTCCTGGACGGCCGCACCGCCCTGGAGGACATCGTCCGGGCACGCTACGCCCGCGAATCCCCGGAGGCCCGCGAGGTCATCGAGGTGCTCTCCTGCGCTCGGAGCATGTCGCTGTCCCGCCTGGCCCGGATGTACGGCCCGTCCCTCATCGCGGACATGGAGGAGGCCGGCCAGATCGTCGTCGACCGCACCGACCGGCACTTCGTCACCCTCGGCGACCGCTATCTGGGGGACATCGTCCGGAACTGGCTCAGCGTGGAGCGCCGCCTGGAGCTGCGGGACAAGGTCCCCGGTCACCGGGAAGAGGAGCTGGGCGAGCTCACCGTCCAGGACCTGCTGGCCTACGCCGCCTGGACCCTCGACTGCAACGCCGAACTCGCACCCGCCCACGCCCTGGCAGCGGCTCAGGCGGCCGTGCGGCTTTTCGACCCCAAATTCGCGCTGAAATGTGCCGGCAGCATCAGGTCCCGGGACCGCGAATGGCCCGAGGGCCAGCAGCAAAAAGCCGCCGCCTACCTCCAGCTGGGCCTGCCGCTGCAGGCAATGTCCGCCTTAGACGACATCTCCGAGGCCCAGCTGATGGCGCTGCCTCCGCGGGCGTTCGCCAACTTCATCGCGTCGAAGGCCGACTGCATGGCCTGGCTCGAGGACCGCTCCGGAAAGGTCCCGGAACTGCTCCGGCAGGCCCGGCTCCGGCTCCAGGAGTTCGGCCCCGACACCGAGGCCGACGGGCTGGCCTGCGCGGGCCTCTGCCTCGAGCTGTGCGAATTCAATTACCTGTCCTTCATCGGCGACTACGCGCCCATGATGCAGCGCCTCAGGGACGCCGCCGAGAACACCGCCGCGGATGCAGTCGACCCCGACTTCCGGCTCCGCGCCGCCATCATCCTGATGGAGGCGCTCGGCATGACCGGCCGGGAACTCGAGGCCCGGGCCGTGATGCGGGACATCGCCGGCCAGCTGGGTGAGCGGGCCAACGTTCCGCGGCTTAGGGAAAACTTCGCCTGGCGGTCCTTCAACGTCCTGCTCCTGGCCGGGCAGTGGCGCCAGAGCATCGACATGCTCAAGGACGCCAGCGGCCGGGCCGGGCACGGCCTGCACTCCGGCAGCGCCGCCACGGACCTCGCCGTCGGCCTCGCCTATGTCTACGCCGGCCGCGGCCACCTGGCCCTGGACCCGCTGCTGGCTGCGATAGCCCAGTTGGAGGTCCGGCCCAGCCTGCAGTCGCTGCGCCAGGCCTATGCCGCCGCGGCCTTCGCCTACGCCCAGATGGGCAACTCTGTCCAGGCCACGATCTACCTGGACCGGGCCCGCTCCGCCGACGGACCGGGCCGGTTCGTCGTCAGCAGCTCCGCGGACTTCTGCATGGACATGGCCTCCCGGTGGCTGGGGGACCCGGACGCCAAGGACCGGCTGGTCCGTGCGGCCGAACGCTACGACCGGGACGGCCTCTACACGCTGGCCGGCATCAGTATGCTGGGCGCCACCGTGAACGGCACGGTCAAGGACTTCCTGTTCATGGAGGAAATCGCCGGCCGGCGGCAGGGCCAGCTGGCCGAACTGTCCCGGGTGGTCGCCGTCGGGAGCCGGAAAAAAGACGCCGAAACCATGCTCGACGCCGCCGCCCTGGCCGCCGCGCTGGAGCTCGACGCGGTCCAGGCCCGGTGCGCGGCGCTGGCGTTCGACTTCGCCCGGGGCGCCGGCCAGGCCAGCCTCGCCACCGCGGCGCACAGCATGCTGGAGTCCCTCACCGACTCGGTGCCGTCGCTGCCGGTGGTGCCCAGGAACAAGGGGCCGCTGCTGACCGACCGGGAACGGCAGATCGCGTCCCTGGCCGGAAACGGCGTAACCAATAAGGACATCGCCCAGGAGATCGGCATCTCCGTCCGCACCGTCGAAGGCCACCTGTACCAGGTCTTCACGAAGCTTGGGGTGTCCTCGCGGAGTGATCTGCTTGGACTCATCTAAGGCCACCACCGCCTCCCGGGAGACGCGGAGCGCGGGCCTGACCGGACGGGCCGAGGACCTGCGCGCCGCGGCCGAGGCCCTGCGGGGCGGCATGCACGTGGCCGTGTTGCTGGTGGGCGAGCACGGCATCGGCAAGTCCACCCTGATGGAGGCCGTCGCCACCGAACTTCGGGACGAGGTCACCGCCGTCCGCCTCCACGGCAGCCCGGCCCTGGGCAGCGTCCCCTACGGTGTCCTCGCGCCCTACATTGTGGAGCTTCCGGTGGAGGAAGCAACGTCGCAGCTGGCCGTGCTGCGGACCTTCTGGAGCCACCTGGAGGCCCGGCGGCGGGTCACCGGCCAGCCGCTGCTGCTGATTGTGGACGACGCCCATGACCTGGACGAGGCCACCGCCTCGGTGCTGGTGGAGCTCGCGGCCGCTGGCTGGGCGAAACTGCTGGTCAGCGCGGCCGTCCGTCCGGGACTGCCCACCCCGCTGCTGGAGCTCTGGTTCGAGGGCATCGCGGAACGGCACGACCTGCGCCCCCTGACCCTCGAACAGACGCAGGACTTCCTGGCTGAGAGGCTGGGCCCGCAGGTGCTGCCGAGTGCCGCGGAAATGCTCTGGCACGCTTCCGCCGGAAACCCGCTGCTGCTGACCTGCCTGATCGACGACGCCCGGAACGACGGCACGCTGAAGCAGCACAACGGCGTCTGGCTCCTCACCCGCGCCCTGAACAGCCACGGCGAGCGGCTCACCGACGTCGTGCGCCGGCAGCTGCTCCGCCTCTCCGCGGACGAGCGCACGGCCCTGAACCTGGTGGCACTCTCCGAGCCGGTGTCCCGGAAACTCATCGAGGCCATGGTGGACGAGGACACCGTCGCCGGACTGGTCGAACAGGAACTGCTCCGGGTGACCGACGCGGCCGAACCGGAGTTGAGGCTCTGGCACACCACCTACGGCGACACCCTGCGGAACCTCGTGTCCCCGGCCCGCAGCCTCCAGCTCCGGCAGGGCCTGCTCCGGCTGATGGACCGGGAACCGGCCAGCGCCGAAGGCCTGCTCCGCCAGGTGAGCTGGTCGCTGGAGTGCGGCATGGAGGTCGGCGACCGTCAGCTGCTGCGCGCCGCCGCGCTGGCCAGCGGACTCTTCGAGGACGAGCTTGCCCGCCGCGCTGCCGGCCAGGTCAAGGACCCGGACCTGCGCATGGCGGGACGGGCAATCGTGGCACGCACGTACTACAACACCGCCAACCACGCCGCCGCCCGGGATATCCTGGAGGCGGACTTCGGCCGGGGCAGCACCGTCACGAGCCTGCTCTCCGGCACGCTGCTGTGGGCGGCCGTCCTCACCGCCCTGGGTCACAAGCCGGCCGAGATCGTCCGGCGCTCGGAGGAGTTGCTGGCCGCGGGCGAGCGGCTCGCCGGGGAACGCCCGGCCGAGGCGGAGAGCATCCGGGCCGCCACCGCCGCGCGGGTCCGCTCCCTCCGTGCGCTGGCGCGGGCGCTGGCCGGCGAACGCGAGGACGACGGCGGTGCGGAGCCCGGCGAATCCTTCCCCGCCGCGGAGACCGGCGACGGGCTCCCGGACAACCACCTGGAGCGCGCCTTCGAGCTGGCCCTGGAGGCCGAGCAACTGCTGGTCCGGGGCAATACCGAGGACGCCTACGCGGCCGCGACCCGGGGGATCGAGGCCGCCGGGAAGGCCGATGAGGAGGTCTCCTTCCTCACCGACTTCCTCGCCGTCCGCGCGGCCACCCCGCTGGTGCACGGGGGAAACTGGAGCGGCGCGGAGGGAGTGCTTGGCGGCTTCTCGGCCAGTTACGGGGCCAGCCTGATTGCCTTTGGCGGCGGCGTCCACACGGCGGCAGGGATCATGCTGCTCTACCAGGGCCGTGCCGCCGAGGCGAAGAAGACCCTGCGGGTAGGCCTGGAGGCCCTGCGGATCGCGGATGCCCAGCAGCTCTTCGCCCTGACCGCGGCCATGGCTTTCGCCGCCGCAGCGGAGGTGGGGGCCAAGAGCAAGGCCGCGGGGCTGCTGGCGGACTACGAATCCGCCAGGCCGCCGGCCTCCCGCTACCTGCGCACCCTCGCTGCGATGGCGGTGGTTTACGGGAAAGCGAAACTGGAAGACCACCCGGATGCCCTCGGTGAGCTGCGGCGGCTGGGGGAGTCCGGGGGATCTGACGGCGCCGGACTCGAGTTCGAGTCGCTGGCCTGGCGGCTGGCCCTCGGCGACAAGAGCGCCGCGGCCCGGCTGCGGGAACTCGCGCCGGACCTGGACGGCCGGCGCCCGGCGGCGGTCTGCGCCTATGCGGCGGCGCTGGGCACCGGGGACGCCGGGGAACTGCTGGCGGCGGCCAAGGGCTGCGAGGAAGCCGAGCTGTGGGGGTTCGCGGCGCAGGCCTACGACGACGCCGCCGCCGCGTACCGCGAGGCGGGGGACACCCTGCGGGAACGGGTAGCGACCGCGCAGCGCCAACGCTGCCGCGACCGGGCGTCCAGCACCCCGGGCCAGGAGCCGGACGCCCAGGACGGTGCCCTGGCGCTGCTCACCCGGCGTGAACGGGACATCGTCGCCCGCGCCGTCCGCGGCCTCAGCGACCGCCAGATCGCCGCCGAACTGCAGGTCTCCGTCCGCACCGTGGAGGGCCACCTCTACCGCAGCTACGCCAAGCTGAATATCAAGGGCCGCGAGGACCTGCGCCGCCTCGCCGCCGACGACTGACCCGGAATCCGCTACAGTTTTGCGTGCGGCCCGCCACTGCCCGCAACTACCCGACCACGCACAGAACAGGCCGCCGGAGCCGCCTACGCCCGGATGCGTACCCGGTGACGCGGACCGGCGGGGGACTACTTGGTCCATCCCGGAGCCTCCGGCCGAGGAACTGAGTACACCCAAGTAAAGGCCTCCGAATACCTGTCTTCCAATCGGGTACTACCTACGGGTGTCATCGCCGGGGCTCATCCATACGGTGGAGCTATCACTGGCTATCCATTGATTGCGAAGGTCTCTCCCATGTTTCAGCATGACACCGGCGTGCCCGCCGGCAGCGGTAAAACAGATGTGATTCCACCCGCGCACCATGCCGCCGGCGGGCGGCCCGACAAACAGCAAACCCGCCAGCACATTATTGACGACGTCGTGGAAACCTTGACCTCCGGGTCCGGCTGCGGCGTCGTTTTGGTAGGCGAGCACGGCGCCGGCAAGTCCTTCATCGCCCAGCGCGCGCTGGAGCAGCTGGGGGAGGACTACCTGGTGGTCCAGGTCCGCGGCAGCTCGATCTCCTCGAAGCTGCCCTACGGGGCGCTCAGCGTGCTGCTTAACGACCTCGACTCCTCCCACCTCGAACACCCGCTCATGGTCCTGCGCGGCCTGACCCAGCTGCTGCACGCCAAGGCCCAGGGCCGCACCATCGCCCTGTTCGTGGACAACGCCCACGACCTGGACGACCTCTCCTGCATGATGGTCGCCCAGCTCAGCGCCGGCGGCCACGTCACCCTCCTGGCCGCCTGCGTGGACCTGCCGCATGTCGGCGGCGACATCATGGGCCTGTGGAAGGACGACCTCCTGCGCCGCGTGGACCTGGAGCCGTTCGACTTCGCCGAGACCTCGGCCACCCTCAACCAGGAGTACGGCGGCCACTTCTCGCACGCCGCGGCCCGCGCCCTCTGGACCGCCAGCGGCGGCAACGCACTCTTCCTGCACTCCCTGGCCCGCGAACAGATCAAGCTGGGCGCGATCGCCAAGCAGGACGGCACCTGGGTTCTCGGCCGCCGCCCGATCTCGCTCACCGGCGAGGTCCGGGACGTGGTCAAGGCACGCCTGAACCGGCTCAGCCCCGGCCAGCGGGACGTGTTCGAACTGCTGGCGCTCGCCGGTGCCGTGTCCCTGCAGACGCTCATGAGCATCTTCAACCCCCACGACATGGACACCCTGCAGGAACGCGGCCTCATCCAGGTCAGCCACGAGCACCCGCCGACCGTCCGGGTCTCCAACACCGTGACCGCAGCCATCGTCGGAAGCGTCGTCCCCCCGGGCCGCAGCGCCGAACTGCGCCGCCGCCTCACCGCCGTGCAGGAAACCGCCAATAGCCTCGAACCCGGCGGCCCCACCGGGGTGGCCTGGGCGCTGGATTGCGGCGAGCAGATCACCCCGGAGCTGGCCCTCGCGGCGGCCCGGCGCGCCAACGACTCCTCCGATCCCGCCGCCGCCCTGCGCTTCCTGCACGCGGTCGAGGAACTGGCGGAGATGCCCGCGGCCGTCATCGAAGCCGCCAGGGCCCACCTGGGCCTCGGCAACGACGAGGCCGCACGCCGGCTGCTGCACCCGCTGGTTGGCGGCCAGGGCTCCGACCTCACCGCCCCCGAGTGGGTGGGGGTCAACATCCTGCTCGCCGACCTGGAACACCGAGGCCCCGGGACGGCCCCCGCCGCCTCCGGACGGGTGCTGGACCTGCGACCGTCGCTCGCGGCCCGGCCTGACGCCGAGACCGACGCCGGACACCGCGCGGCGGCGCAGCTTCGGCTGGCCGAGGCCCGGCTGGCAGTCCAGGAGGGCCGGTACACCGACGTGCTGGCCATGCGCGAGGACCTCGACGTCGCGGACCTCAGCACAGAATCCGGCGTCGTCGCCGGCGGCCTGCTCTGCGAGGCCATGGCGGTGACCGGCAACGTCCTGGGCGCCACCGGCCTGGCCAAGCAGGTCCTCTCCGCCGCGGCCACGGTCCCCATGACGGACCGGAACCTGCGCGAACTCCGCGGCCGGATGCTCCTGCTGATGCTGCTCTCCGCCCGGTTCAAGGAGGCTGGCGAGTTCCTGACCCTCACCTCCGAGGTGCCGGACCCGCATTCACGCCTGGGCGGCATGTTCGAGATCGGTGAGGGACTCATCAGCCTGCACGCGGGCCGGCTCGAGGAGGCCCTGCACAGCCTCGAGGCCGGGCTCTGGCAGCTGCGGACCAACGACCGGGACGCCCTCACCGGACTCGCCACGGCGGCCTGCGCCTACGCCAACGGACTGCACGGCAACGCCGACGAGGCCGCCGTCCAGCTGGCGGAACTCTCCGCCCTGGAACACCCGGCCCCGTGGCTCACCGCGCGGCTCATCCGCTACTTCGAGCTGGGCGCCACCGCGGAACTGGGCCAGCGGGCCGCTGCAATCCGCGCCCTGGCAGCCGAGGCGGACGCCGACTCCGAGGCGGGAGCCGTGGCCACCGCGCTGTTGTTCCAGTCCGCCGCCGCGCGGCTCGGTGACCGCCAGGCCAGCCAGAAGCTCGGCGGCCTGGCCGGCAGTGTCACGGGCCAGTTCGCAATGCTCTGCCTGCGCCTGGCCAACGGCGTCAAGGACGCCGCCAGCGAGGCCCTGCTGACCGTGGCCAAGGATGCCGACGCCGCGGGAGACGCCGTCTTCGCCCGGGACGTGGCGCGCAAGGCCGTCACCTGCGCCAACGACGCCGGCAACCGGATCGCCCTGCGGGTCGCCCAGCGCACCGAGCACATGCTGGACGAACGGTTTGGGGGGCCCCGCAACGGCGTCCAGGCCCTGACCTCGTCCATCCTCACGGCACGCGAATGCGAGGTCGCGGTCCGGGCCGCGGCCGGGACGTCGAACCGCAAGATCGCCGAACAGATGCAGGTCTCGGTCCGGACCGTGGAAGGCCACCTCTACCAGGTGTACGCCAAGCTCCATCTGGCGAGCCGGTCCGAACTTAAAGATGCCATCGCCGGAACCACCGGCAACGCCCGCATCGGCTAGCGGGGCGCCACAGCTCATCGGGCCCGGCGGCCGCCAGCCGCCAGCGGGGAAAGGACCTGGGTGGAAAGCCTCACGGACCAGATGGCGCTCATCGGCAGGTCCGGTGTCGTCCGCGACGCCGTGGCGTGCCTGCGGGACGAGGAACGCTCCGGGGCGCTCCTCGTCGGTGTCGCCGGGTCCGGGAAAACCGCCGTCGTGCGCGAGATCCTGCGTGAACTTCCCGGCCGCGGCGAGGTGATCCGGCTCGCCCCGACGGCGATGCTCTCCGCCGTGCCGTTCGGCGCCCTCGGCCCCGTCCTGATCGACCTTCCGGTGCACGATCTCGATTCTTCGGCCGCCGTCGCGCGGGCCTTCACCAAGCGCCTGAAGAAGAGCCCCGCCCCGCCCCTCTTCGTCATCGACGACGCCCAGGACCTGGACGCCGGGACGGTCCGGCTGATCGCCCAGGCCGTGGCGACCGGGGCCGCCCGGCTGCTGGCCGCCTGCCGGACCGGCCCGTCCACGCCGGAGGAATTCCTGGCTCTCTGGGACGACGGCTTGATCGCCAAGTACGACCTCGCCCCGCTCACCCGCTCCGAGGTGCACCAGTTCTGCGAGCAGGCCCTGCGCGCGGACGTCTCGCCCTGGCTGAGCGAACTCTTCGGCACGGTGACCGCCGGGCTGCCGGCCCTGCTCATGTCCCTGCTCCGGTATGCCCAAAAGACCGGCTCCATCGGGCTGCGGCGGGGCACCTGGATCCTCCTGTCGCCCCCGGATCTGGCCCGGGTACCGGCCGCGGACCTGGTGGACCACCGGGTACGGTCCCTGCCCGCCGAGGAACAGACCGTGGCCGCGATCGTCTCCCTCGCCGGACCACTCTCGCTCGGCGAGATCCTGCGCTTCAGCAACCCCAAGACCGTCGACGCCCTCGAAATGGCCGGGATCATTGCCGTCTCCCGGGACCAAGAGCGGCTGGTCCGGCCGGCCAGCCCCATGGTGGGCGAGATCGTCCGCGGCAGGGTCCCCGCCGGACGGAGCGCCGGGCTGCGGGCCAGCCTGCTGCAACTGCCGGGCTTCAGCGACGGCCACCCCGAGGCCTACCTCAACCGGTTCCGCTGGGCGCTTGACGCCGGCGCCGAGCTCGCCCCCGCCGAGCTGGTGTACGGCGCCGCACGGGCGAACGCCGCCCTCGACGCCGTCACCGCGCTCCGTGCCGCCACCGCCGCCGCCGGGGGTGACCGCGCGCCGGAGGCAAAGATCCAGCTGGCCTACGCGCAGTACCTCCTGGGCCGGACGGAGGCCGCCGCCGGGCAGCTGAGGTCCGCGGGGGCCGTTCCCTACGGCCGACCCTCCTACCTGGCGGCCCTCCTGGCCGCGCGGCTGGGAAATGCTGCCCCGGAGACCGGCCCGGCGGGCCAGACAGGCCCGGCAGGCGACGACGACGGCGACGGCACCAGCCCCGGCGCGGGGGGCCGGGACACCGCGGCGGAGTGGTCCGATTCGGCGGCGCCCGGCCTGGCCGCGCGGCTGCTGCTGGGCCCGGACGACGAGCCAGCGGGGGAGCTGCAGCGCCGCTGGGCAGCCCTGGCCAACCTCCCCGGCGTGGCGGAGGAGCTGGGCGTCCCAGCGGCATTCCGGGTGGCGGAGCTGCAGTCGGTGCGGGGGCAGGTGGTGACCGGGCTCGGGACGGACCGGCAGGCATGGCCGCAGGCGGGCCCGGCGACGGCCGCGTTGCCGCTGGTGCGTGAGGACCTGCTCGCCCGGCACTGCCTGAACCTGGTCCGGGCAGGGGAGTGGGACGAACTCGCCGCCGCGGTGGACGGCTACGCCGCGGCCCTGCCCTTCCGACTGCTCTACAGCGGCGGGCTGCTGCACTTGGTGCGCGGCTTCTCCCGCCTGCGCCAGGGCCGGTTCCCGGAGAGCCTGGCCGAACTGCTGATCGGCGTCGAGGAGCTGACCGTCGCCGACCCGTGGCGGCTGCGTCCGCTGGCCCACGCGCTCGCGGCCTACGCCGCCTTCGTCGTCGGCCGGAACGACGACGCCGCCGCCAATGCGCGTGCCTACCGTGCGGAACCGCTGGGCGGGCCGGCCCCGCTGCGGTTGCTCGCCGATGCCTACTGCACCGCCGCGGACGACGGCGGTGCAGGCCCGGCCGCCCGGCAGCACCGGCTGGACCGGCTGGCGGACGGTGCCCGGGACCGTGGCCTGTTCGGTGTCGAGACGGAGATCCGGCGGCTGGCCGTGCGCGAAGGCGACCCGGCCGCCGCGGAGGCGCTGGCCCTCAGCAGCGCCGCGATCGAGGGGCCCGAGGGCTCCCTGCTGCGCGCCTTCGCCCGCGCCGTGGCCGACTCCGACACCAGCGCGCTCAGTACCCTCAGCGACGAGGCGCTGGCCGCCGGCTACCTGCTCCTGGCCCTGGAAGCCGCCCAGCAGGCCGCCCGCTGTCTGGAAAACGATCCGCACAAGTGGAGGCTGACGGTGGTCCAGCGCAAGGTCCACCACCGTATGGTCGCGGCCGGGATGTCGGAGAGCATCAACATCGTCCATGGGGACCACCACGCGGACCTGACGGCCCGGGAAGCCGAGATCCTCCGACTCGTCAGCCAGGGCGCCAGCAACGTCGAGATCGCCGCCGCCCTGACCCTCTCCACCCGCACGGTGGAGGGCCACCTGTACCGGGTCTTCGCCAAACTGGGCGTCAGCCGGCGCTCAGAACTCGTCGATGCAGAACCGGACTTCCTCACCCCGCCGGGACCCGGATTCGGGCCGGGGACGGGGCCACCGGGAGGTCCTGCGTAGTTCCCGGCCGGCGCTCCGGCCGGCCGGGAGTACGCCTAAGTAGTTCGGCAGGGTAGCGGCGGAGGGAAGTCGGGTAAGTCCTACTCGTGTGGAGCACCGGCGGGATTTGATTAACTTGACTCAGTCAAGGGAACGGCCCGAAAGGACAACGCTCCACACACTTGGCTTTCGCTTCATCCGGCTTCCTTCGATGGAATCGTACGGTGCCCCCAACCGGCAGCCGTACCCCCTAGACGGAGCCGGCGGCGTCAGAGCCTTCTGAGACCGAGGCTCTCCCCCCAGCCGCCGCCGGCTCCCTTTACGGTCTCCCGCCGGGTCCATCCGGCGGCAGACGCAGGAATCAAACGCCCCGCCCGGGAACCCAAGGCCCGCCGGCGGGGCGTTTGGCTGCCCGGGACAGGGCGCTTGTCTGATCGGCACGTGGCCTTTGGCTGACCGGAGCGCGGGGGAGAAGCCCGGGAGCGCCCCACGTTCCGGCGGTAAGTTTCGGCGGTAAGGGGGACCTCCGTGGGGCATCCGGCCGGGCCGTGGAATAATTAGGCTAAATCTGTGTAACGTAATCGGCCGCCCACGCCGCGCTCACCCGCCGGCGGCCGCCGACGCAGCGACTGCCGATCAGGAGTTCCACCCATGGTTGCACCACCAGCCCACCTGCCCAGCCCGGCCCCGGCCCTGGGGAACGACGAGGTCCTGAGGATCCGCAACGACTTCCCGATCCTCAACCGGCCCGTGAACGGCCAGCCGCTGGTGTACCTGGACTCCGGTGCCACCTCGCAGAACCCCATCAGCGTCCTCGAGGCTGAGCAGGAGTTCTACGAGCAGCGCAACGCCGCCGTGCACCGGGGTGCCCACCACCTGGCCGTGGAGGCCACCGACGTCTTCGAGGACGCCCGGGAAACCGTCGCCGCGTTCATCGGCGCCGGGGACGACGAACTGATCTGGACCTCGAACGCCACCGAGGGCCTGAACCTGCTCAGCTACTCCTTCCTCAACGCCTCCCTGCCCGGCGCCCCCGCGGAGGCCGCCCGGT
The DNA here is from genome assembly GCF_040686595.1 of Arthrobacter sp. NPDC080082. NCBI lineage: Bacteria > Bacillati > Actinomycetota > Actinomycetes > Micrococcales > Micrococcaceae > Arthrobacter > Arthrobacter sp. NPDC080082. The sequence continues at coordinate 161,622 of NZ_JBFBKQ010000004.1, forward strand.
TCGCCCTCGGCGCCGGCGACCGGATCGTGGTCACCGAGATGGAGCACCACGCCAACCTCATCCCGTGGCAGCAGCTCGCCGCCCGGACCGGCGCCACCCTGGACTACATCCCCGTGGACGACTCCGGTGCCCTGGACCTGGAGGCCGCCGCCCGGCTGATCGGCCCCCGCACCCGGGTCTTGGCCTTCACCCATGCCTCCAACGTCCTCGGCACCATCAACCCCGTTACCGACCTGGTCGCGCTGGCCCGGGCCGTCGGCGCGCTGGTGGTCCTTGATGCCTGCCAGTCCGCCCCGCACCTGGAGCTCGACGTCAAGGCCCTGGACGTGGACTTCGCCGTCTTCTCCGGCCACAAGATGCTCGGACCCACCGGGATCGGCGGCCTCTACGGCCGCTCGGAGCTGCTCAACGCCATGCCCCCGTTCCTCACCGGCGGCTCCATGATCACCACGGTCACCATGGACCGCGCCGGCTTCCTGCCCAGCCCGCAGCGCTTCGAGGCCGGAACGCAGCGGATCTCCCAGGCGGTGGCGCTCGCGGCCGCGGCGAACTACCTGACCGAGACCGGCCTGGCCCGGATCCACGCTTGGGAGGCCACGCTCGGCCAGCGGCTCGTCGAGGGCCTCGAGGCGATCCCCGGCATCCGCGTCCTCGGCCCCGCCGCCGGCCGGGAACGGATCGGCCTGGCCGCGTTCGACGTCGCCGGCGTCCACGCCCACGACGTCGGGCAGTTCCTGGACAGCCGCGGCATCGCCGTGCGCGTGGGCCACCACTGCGCCCAGCCGCTGCACCGCCGCCTGGGCCTGACGGCGAGCACCCGCGCCAGCACCTACCTGTACAACACCACCGACGACGTCGACGCGTTCCTCGACGCGGTCGCCGGTGTCCGTCCCTACTTCAACGCCTGAGGACCGCCCGTGAGCCTTGACCAGCTGTACCAACAAATCATCCTCGAGCACGCCAAGGAACGGCACGGCAACGGCCTGGATGCGGGGGCGGAGTTCCCTGCGGGGGCCGCGTCCGGCCAGTCGCACCAGCTGAACCCGACCTGCGGCGACGAGATTACCGTGCGGGTGTCCGTGGCCGGCGGGAAGGTCAGCGACCTCCGCTGGGACGGTGAGGGGTGCTCGATCTCGATGGCGTCCGCCTCGGTCCTGACCGAGCTCGCCGAGGACCTGGACACGGCGGAATTGCAGCGCATCATCGACAGCTTCCGTGAGGTGCTGCGCTCCCGCGGCAAGGTGGCCGCGGATCCGGAGATCCTCGGCGACGCGGCCGCGTTCGAGGGTGTGTCCCGCTACGCCGCGCGGGTCAAGTGCGCCATGCTCTCCTGGGTTGCCGCCGAGGACGCCCTCACCCAGGCGCTGGGCCGGCAGGAGAGCTAGGGCACGTAGCTGGCGATGATGCCGAAGAGCAGGACCATCATGGCCAAAGCGGTGTACATCGACCAGTTCCGTCCGCCCGGCTTCCGGTGGCTGCCGTGCCAGACCCGTTCCATTCCGTCCATGTCCATAGCACCATTGGACGGCTGGCCTGCGGCCGGAAACAGCGTGCGGTCCACGCAAAAATAGACCCGGCCGCCGCTTACGTGAGCGGGTTACCTACTCACATTTCGCGACGGCCGGGTGGGGTCCGGAAGGGACCGCGGAATCAGAAGAGCCCGGAGATCCCAATCCCGGCCGTGGCCGCACCGAGCACCATCGAGATGCTGACCAGCACCACGTGCACGGTCAGGAACCGGGTGGCCTTGCCATTGGCGTCACGGGCCCGCGGATCGTTGCGCACGCGGCGCAGGAACTGCGGCCAGACCACCAGCGACCAGATGCCGGCGATGATCAGGACGACGGCGGCGAGGACGGGAAGCTGCATGGCTTAGTGGCTTTCGAGCCAGGCCTGCGCCTGGGTGGCCTGGATGTTCAGGGCCTTGCCCACCATCGGCTCGGCGGCGTCGGCGATCTTCCCGCCGAGGAACGGCACGGAGGAGGACACGGTTCCCTCGAGTTCGATCCGGGTGCTGCCGCCCTCGGCCACGAGCCGCTGCACGGCGGTGACGTCCAGCGGGGCGCCGGCGACCTTGAGGGAGATGTTGCTTTCCCGCGAACCGTCGGCCGCCGGGGCGCCCCAGCTCTCAAGCTGGGTGACCTTCAGGCTCTCGCCGACGAACTTCCGGGCGATGTCCGGCATCCTGGTGGTGGGGATGGTGCGCACGGTGGTGGTGTTGAATGCGCCGGCCGTATCGCCGTCGACGGCGAACGATTCCAGGGTGCCGCCGACCAGCTCACTGGTGTGGCGCAGGAAGTCCTCGCTGGCGAAGACTGCCGTGACACTCTCGACGGTGTGCGGAAGGGTGGTGGATGCGCTCAGGGCCATTAGGGTCCTCCAGGGGGTGGAAGGGGTCGTTTCGGGCTCCAAACATCTTACGCGTTAGGCCCGGCCGGTTCCGATTCGGTCTTCGGCGCCCGTTCCGGTTCCGGCACTGGTTTCGCCTCTGGTTCTGTCTCTGCGAGCCGTTGGGCCGCCGCCGCGATATTCCGCGACATGGCGGGGAAAATCAGGCTGTGGAACGGCAGCACAGCCAGCCAGTAGAGCTTGCCGCTGAGCCCCTTGGGGAAAAAGATGGCCCGCTGCCGGTAGAGGCTGCCGTTGCCCTCCGGTTCCACCATGAGCTCCAGCCAGGCCCGGCCCGGGGCGCGCATCTCGGCACGGAGCCGGAGCAGCCGGCCGCGGTCGATCCGCTCCACCCGCCACCAGTCCACAACCTCGCCCTCGGCCAGCAGCCGCGGGTGGCGCCGACCGCGGGCCAGCCCGGCCCCGCCTGTCAGCTTGTCCAGCCAGCCGCGCACGCTCCACGCCAGCGGCAGGGAGTACCAGCCGTTCTGCCCGCCGATGCCCTCGATGATGGTCCAGACGTGGTCCGGGGCCGCAGGGCTGGAGTAACTGCGCTCGTCCACATAGACCCGGTGCCCGGCCCACTCCGGGTCGCTCGGCAGCGGGTCGGCGTCGGCGCCCGCGTTCGCCCATGTGGTCTCCACCTGCCCGTCGCGTTCCCGGCCCAGGGCCAGGGCGACGGCCCGGCGGTAGGGGGTCAGGCCGCCGTCGGGCTGCGGGATGAAGTCGTCGATGTCGTGTTCGCGCGCCACGGCGTCGTGCTGGAGAGATTCCACCAGCGGCAGGGACATGGACAGCGGGATTGGCGTGGTCAGGGCCACCCACATGCCGGCCAGCTTCGGGGCCGGAACGGGCAGGGCCAGCACCATCCGGTAGGGCAGCCCGGCCTCCGCGGCGTACTCCTGCATCATCCCGGCGTAGGTGAGCACCTGCCGGGAGCCGATGTCGAAGGTGCGGTTGATCGGGCCCTCCAGCGAGGCGGCGCCGACCAGGTAGTAGAGCACGTCGCGGACGGCGATCGCCTCGATCTTGTTGCGCACCCAGCTGGGGGCTGGCATCAGCGGCAGCGTCTCGGACAGGTGCCGGATCATCTCGAAGGAGGCGGAACCGGAGCCGATCACCACGCCGGCCTGGAAGACGACGGCGTTCACGGGGCTGTCCAGGAAGATCTTGCCCACGGCCTCGCGGGAGCGCATGTGGGTGGAGAGCTCCGCGCCGGAGGGGTGCAGGCCGCCGAGGTAGACGATACGGTCCACGCCGGCGGACTCGGCGGCCTCCGCGGTGAGGGCCGCCATCGCCTTTTCCTTGGCCTCGAAGCCCGAGCCGCCGGCCATCGAGTGGACCAGGTAGTAGAGGACGTCGACGCCGGCCAGGGCCGCCTTGAGTGCCGCGCCGTCGTCGAGGCTGCTCTGCACCACCTCCACCTGCTCCAGCCAGGGCACGCCCGCGATCTTCGCCGGCGTCCGGACCAGGACCTTGACCTTGTGCCCGGCCTCCAGCAGCCGGGGGACCAGCCGGCCGCCGATGTAGCCGGTGGCGCCGGTGACCAGGACGGTCTTCGGATGCGGGGTAGGGGGGATGCCGGTCATTGCGGGTGGCTCCTTCTCGTTGCGGATATTAGCCATTCGGAGCGGCGGGGCCGCCGGACGTCCCGCCGCCACGAAACAGGCTTGGATGGGGAGCCGGAACGGGCCGGGCCCGTCCTGCCAGCTTAGCGCCCGGGTGCCCGGTCCGCTCCGGTGGCGGTAGGCTGGAATCACCCGGGATTCTTGCGAATTCCGGGTATTCGTGTTGCCTGCACGTCAGCGATCAGTTCAGGAGTTTCCGCCATGAGCCTTCCCGGCCCCTCACTTTCCGGCCTGCGGCGCGTCCTCGCCCGGGACTCAACCTTCGCCCGGGTGCAGGCCGAGGCGTCCCGGCCGGTCTCCGCCCGCAGCGAGGGCTACCAGCTCAGCGCCCCGGCCGGGCTGCGCGCGGCCCTGCTGGCCGAGGTATCGGACGGCCTGCTCGCGTCCGACGCCGGCGGCACCGCCGCACCCGTCGTGTTGGCCGTGACCGCCACCGGGCGTGAGGCGGAGGACCTGGTGCAGGCCCTGGACGCGTTCCTGCCCGCCGGCAGCATCGCCGAGTTCCCCAGCTGGGAGACCCTCCCGCACGAACGGCTCTCCCCGCGCTCGGACACCGTCGGCCGCCGCCTCTCCGTGCTGCGCCGCCTGGCCCACCCGGAGGCCTCCGGCACGCCGCTGCGCGTCGTCGTCGCCCCCGTCCGCGCCGTCGTCCAGCCGATCGTGGCGGGGCTGGGAGAGCTGGTGCCCGTGACCTTGACGGTGGGCCAGGAGGCCCCGTTCGGCGAGGTGGTGAAGAACCTCGCGGCCGCCGCCTACGCCCGGGTGGACATGGTCACCCGGCGCGGCGAGTTCGCCGTCCGCGGCGGCATGCTGGACGTCTTCCCGCCCACCGAGGACCACCCCATCCGGGTGGAGTTCTTCGGCGACGAGGTCGAACAGATGCGCTGGTTCGCCGTCGCCGACCAGCGCTCGCTGACCGCCCCCGGCGTGCACCACCCCACCGAACTGCACGCCCCGCCGTGTCGCGAAATCCTGATCACCCCCTCCGTGATGTCCCGCGCCGCGACGCTGAAGTCCCAGCTGCCGGCCGCGGCGGACATGCTGGAGAAGATCGCCGGCGGCATTGCCGTCGAGGGCATGGAGTCCCTCGCCCCGGTGCTGGTGGATTCGATGGTTCCGTTCGTGGACCAGTTCCCGGCCGGGTCGATCGCCGTCGTGATCGAACCCGAGAAGGTCCGCACCCGCGCCCACGACCTCGCCGCCACCAACGAGGAATTTCTCGAGGCGGCCTGGTCCACGGCGTCCGACGGCGGGTCTGCACCGCTGGATTTGAGCGCCGCCGCGTCTGAGGCGCTGCACTCGGCCAGCTTCCGGTCCCTGGCCGAGACCCGCGCCACCGCGCTGGAGCACCAGGTGTCCTGGTGGTCGATCAGCTCCCTGTCCAGCGACGAGGAGCTGCTGCCGGACATCGACGTTGTGAACCTGCACGCCCGCGAACCGCGCGGCTACCAGGGCGACGTCGCCGAGATGATGGACTTCATCGGCTCGCACGTGCGCGACCAGTGGCGGATCGTGGTGGCCACCGAGGGCCCCGGCCCCGCCCAGCGCCTCGCCGAGCTGTTCCACGACAACGACATCCCCTGCGCCCGGGTCGAGACGCTCGAAGCGGAGCCGCAGCCGGGGCTGATCGAGGTCACCACCGCATGCGTGGGCCGCGGCTTCGTCCTGGACGGGCTGAAGACGGCGCTGCTGACCGAGGCGGACCTGCTGGGCCGCACGTCCGCCGGGTCCACCAAGGACATGCGGCGGATGCCCTCCAAGCGGCGCAACGCCGTCGACCCGCTGCAGCTGCTCGCCGGGGACTTTGTGGTGCACGAACAGCACGGCATCGGCCGGTTCGTCGAGCTGATTCAGCGCAAGGTGGCCGGTGGCGGCGACGGTGTGCGCGAGTACCTGGTGCTCGAGTACGCCCCGTCCAAGCGCGGCGCCCCCGGCGACCGGCTCTTCGTGCCCACCGACCAGCTGGACCAGGTCACCCGCTATGTCGGCGGCGACACCCCGGTGTTGAGCAAGATGGGCGGCTCCGACTGGGCCAGCACGAAGTCCAAGGCGCGCAAGGCGGTCAAGGAGATCGCCGGCGAGCTGATCCGGCTCTACTCGGCCCGGATGGCCTCCCGCGGCCACGCCTTCGGCCCGGACACGCCCTGGCAGCGCGAGCTGGAGGAGGCCTTCCCCTATGTGGAGACCCCGGACCAGCTGACCACCATCAACGAGGTCAAGGCGGACATGGAACGGGAGATCCCGATGGACCGCCTGGTCTCCGGCGACGTCGGCTACGGCAAGACCGAGATCGCCGTCCGGGCCGCGTTCAAGGCCGTCCAGGACGGCAAGCAGGTGGCCGTGCTGGTGCCCACCACCCTGCTCGCCCAGCAGCACTACGAGACCTTCACCGAGCGGTTCTCCGGGTTCCCGCTGCGGGTCCGGCCCCTGTCCCGCTTCCAGGCCGCCAAGGAGGCCAAGGAGACGGCCGAAGGCGTCAAGACCGGCGCGGTCGACGTCGTCATCGGCACGCACCGGCTGTTGTCCAAGGACTTCGAGTTCAAGGACCTGGGCCTGGTGATCGTGGACGAGGAGCAGCGCTTCGGCGTCGAACACAAGGAGGCGCTGAAGAAGATGCGCACCAACGTGGACGTCCTGGCCATGAGCGCGACGCCGATCCCGCGCACCCTGGAGATGTCGCTGACCGGCATCCGCGAGACCTCCACCCTGGCGACCCCGCCGGAGGAGCGGCACCCGGTGCTGACCTACGTGGGCCCGTACACGGACAAGCAGACCTCCGCCGCGATCCGCCGCGAGCTGATGCGCGAGGGGCAGGTCTTCTTCGTCCACAACCGGGTCTCCACGATCGAGCGCACCGCCGCGAAGATCCGCGAACTCGTGCCCGAGGCGCGCGTGGAGGTGGCGCACGGCAAGATGTCCGAGAGCCGGCTGGAACAGATCATCGTGGACTTCTGGGAGAAGCGCTTCGACGTCCTGGTCTGCACCACCATCATCGAGACCGGCCTGGACATCTCCAACGCCAACACCCTGATCGTCGACGGCGCGGACAAGTACGGGCTCTCGCAGCTGCACCAGCTGCGCGGGCGGGTGGGCCGCGGCCGGGAACGCGCCTACGCCTACTTCCTCTACCCCTCGGAGAAGCCGCTGGGCGAGGTGGCGCTGGAGCGGCTCAAGGCCGTGGCCACCCACAATGAGCTTGGCGCCGGTATGCAGCTGGCCATGAAGGACCTCGAGATCCGCGGCGCCGGCAACCTGCTCGGCGGAGAACAGTCCGGCCACATCCAGGGCGTCGGCTTCGACCTCTACATCCGGCTGGTCGGCGAGGCCGTGGCGGATTACCGCGGCGAGGCCGAGGAGAAGGCCGCCGAAATGAAGATCGAGCTGCCGGTCAATGCGCACCTGCCGCACGACTACGTTCCCGGCGAACGGCTCCGCCTGGAGGCGTACCGGAAGCTGGCCTCGGCGCTCACCAACGAGGCGATCGAGGAGGTCGAGGCCGAGCTGGTGGACCGCTACGGGGAGCTGCCGCTGCCCGCCCAGAACCTCGTGGCCGTGGCCCGCTTCCGGGTCGGGGCGCGCGAGGCGGGCCTGACCGACGTCGCCCTGCAGGGGAACTTCATCAAGTTCTCGCCCGCCCAGCTGCCCGAGTCCAAGCAGATGCGGCTGGCCCGCATGTACCCGGGCTCGCAGACCAAGCCGGCCCTGGACGCGGTACTGATTCCCAAGCCCAAGACCGCCCGGATCGGCGGCCGCGACCTGCAGGACGCGGAGATCCTGGCCTGGGCCAACAGCGTGATCGAGGCGATCTTCACCGACGTCCCGCCCGCCGCGGGCTAGGCCGTGATGGGAGGACACCACGCCGCGTCAGGTGCCGCGGCGTGGGTGGCTATTGCCTCGACCGGGCCGTACACGCTCGGCTGGTACCCGCTGGATCCCGCCGGGATCGTCATCGGCGGGATGGCGACGGCGGGGACGGCGCTGATCTGCGACTGGGACCACCGCTCGTCCACGGTGGCGCACGCGCTGCCGCCGCTCTCGAACCTGATCGCCGTGGGGATCGAGAACGCCTCCGGCGGCCACCGCCAGGGCACCCACTCGGTGCTGGGGGCGGCCTTCTTCGTGCTGCTCGCCGCGCTGGCCGGGAAGATCCAGTTGCAGACCGACTGGGGCCTGCTCTCGGTGGGCGCCGGGCTGCTGTGCATGTTCCTGATCAACATCGCCGCGAAGGCCCTGAAGCTCTTCCCCAAATACGGGGTGGTCAGCAACTGGATCTTCGCGCTCACCATGGCCGGGCTGGTGACCTGGTTCGCCCCGCATCAGTGGTCCTGGCTGCCGGTGTCCATGTTGACCGGCGTGCTGGTGCACATCCTTGGGGACATGATCACCACCGGGGGAGTGCCTCTGCTGTGGCCGATCGTGGTCAAACCGCCGAAGTTCCTGCGGAGGCTGCCGCTGGTCAAGGACGTCTGGAAGGCCAACGGGGCGTTCTCCATCCCGCTCCTGGGCCGGGCCGGTTCGCGACGCGAGTGGCTGGTGCTGATCCCCGTCGGCGCCTACGCCATGGTGGGGATGTGCGTCGCGGCCGTCGACGTCGCCCGTGGCCACTTCCCGGCGGCCGTCGCCTTCGGCTCAGCCGTCGTTGGCCGGCTGCTCGGTTCGGGAAGCTAGCCGCAGGCTGCCCGTCGGCATGACACGTTTCCGCTGCGGTTCCGGACGTGCGCACCCTGGGTCCGCGCCGCGCGGGTCCGAATCCGCCGCGCCCGTCCGGAACCGGCCGTTAAACGCGTGAAGCCCCGGCGAACCGGGGCTTCACGCTTTGGACGAGGCTTAGTGTTCGCCGGCCGAGTCCGAGCGGCCGGTGATGGTCTGCGGGATCCAGAACGCCAGGGCGAACAGCACCAGGCAGGCAAGCATCGGCCAGGGGTTGCCCAGGGTCAGGAACGACAGCGAGTACAGGGCGCCGAAGAAGAGCGCCATCATGATGACAAACAGCACCACGCTGGATGCCAGGTTGTTCTCGAACCTGGGGGTCTTGGCGGTCTTGCCGTTGTTGCTGGACATTCGTTCCTCCTCGGCCCCGCGGGGCTGTAAAAACTGTGGCGGCGTGGTTCCGGCGGGGCGGTCAGTACGCGGACGAACCCTGTTCGCCCTTGACGATCGCGATGCCGGAGCTGGCGCCAATACGTGTTGCACCAGCAGCTATCATAGCCTGCGCGTCGGCAAGGGACCGCACGCCGCCGGATGCCTTGACGCCCAGGTCCGGTCCCACGGTGCGGCGCATCAGGGTGACGTCTTCGACCGTCGCGCCGCCGCCGTTGAAGCCGGTGGAGGTCTTGACGAAGTCGGCGCCGGCCTCGACGGCGGCCTCGCAGGCGAGGACCTTCTGCGCGTCGTCCAGCAGGGACGTCTCGATGATGACCTTGAGGATGGCGCCGCCGGCGTGGACGGTCTCGGCCACGGCACGGATGTCATCGACCAGGGCGCCCTTGTCGCCGGCGCGGGCGGCTGCGATGTTGATCACCATGTCGATCTCGTCCGCGCCGTCGAGCACGGCGCCGCGGGCCTCGAAGGCCTTGACGTCGCTGGGCGTCGCACCGAGCGGGAAGCCGATCACGGAGCAGGTCAGCACGCCGGAACCCTTGAGGGCGGTCTTGACGGTCTTGACCCAGATCGGGTTCACGCAGACGGACTTGAACTGGTACTCGGCGGCCTCGGAGCAGACTTTGAGCACGTCGGCCTCGCCGGCCTCCGGCTTGAGCAGGGTGTGGTCGATGAACGCGGCGATGTTGCCGGTGCCGTGGTGGAGGTCCTGGCCGGTGCCGGAGGCCCCGGCCGTGGTGGCGTCGTTGCTCATGGTGGTCCCTTTCCTGACGGGACGGATCATGGCCGGCCCGGCTGCTGACGCGGCGCGCGTCGTGGCTTCTCAGTGCACCATCTTGCCATATGGGACCACACTGTCTCGGGGTAGGGAGCCCGCTCAGGCGGCGGCCGCGACGGGGACCTGGAGGCAGGCCTGCACGAGCCCGGCGGCGCAGATGCTGGCGGCGGAACCGGCGGCCACCAACAGGCCCAGCCGGACGCCGTCGAGCGCCGCGGCGTCGCCGATCGCCCAGATGCCGGGCACGGAGGTGCGGTAGTCGGCGCCCACCAGGATCCCGCCCTGGGCGGCGGTGGCCAGCCCGGCGGTGCGGGCCAGCGCGTCCCGGGAGATCCGCTCCTCGGCGAGGACCACCAGGTCACCGCTCATGCTGGAGCCGTCCTCGAAGACGATCCCGGAGGCCGGCAGCACGGACCCGGCGAGGGTGGGGACGACGGCGGCGGGCCGCAGCGTGGTGCGGACCGGGCGGACGCCGCGGGCCCGCAGCACTGCCTCGGCCTGTCCCGCTGCCGTGCCGGTGCCCACCAGGATGCCCAGCGGCCGCCGGCCCAAGACCCGGGTGACGTCCTTGACCGCGTCGCCGAGGGTGCCGGCGTCGTCGATCGTGGAGTAGCTCAGGCACCGGCCCGAGCCCTCGATCGGGGCCAGGGCCGGGGCCGAGCCGGTGGCGATGACCAGCTGGTCGTAGCCGAATTCGAGGCCGTCCGCCGTCGTCACCCGCCGCTGCTCGGCGTCGATGAAGCTGGCGGGCTGGCCGAACCGGACCGAGACCTGGGGGAGCACGGCCAGCTCCAGCAGTTCCGCCGGGGCGTCGTCCCGGTTGCTGAGGACCGTGATGGCGCCGCCGAACGGGGTGCGGGTGAGCTGGCGGACCAGGGCCTGCGCCGCCGGGCCGGCCCCGGCGATCACGATCCGCGGCGAGGAGGCCACGGTGGTGGAGGCGGTGCTGGCGGCGGAGGATTTCGGTGCGGACATGTGCTGGCCCTTTCGCTGGCGGGCCTGCTGGTGTGGCCCCTGTTTCTGTTGTTCCCCAGCGTAGGAGGCCGGTTTTTCGCGCACGTTTCTGCGGTGTTGCGGTATTTTCGCTCCCTGTTCGCCAATTGTTACCAGCTGGTAATGGCGTGGCTCACACCCGGAGCCGGTAGCCGCGCTTCACCACGGTTTCCACCAGCGAGGCGTCCGGCAGCGCGGACCGGAGCCGGCTGACTGTCATGTCCAGCGCGTGCACCGAGCCGCGCAGTTCCAGCAGCTCGGAGAGCGACTCGCGGGACAGGACGGCGCCGCCGGCCCCCAGCAGCGCCCGCATCAGCAGCAGCGGCGCGGGCGCCAGTTCCACGGGCTCGCCGTCGATCCGCAGCGACCGGCCGCGCAGCTCCACCGCGCCCGCGGCGGTGTCCAGCCGGCGGACGTGGTTCAGGGCCAGGTGTTCGCAGACCAGCCGGATCAGTGCGCCCATCCGGAACCGTTCCGGCACCAGCGGCTGCACGCCGGCGTCGACCAGCGGCTGGGCGGTGATGGGGCCGACGACGGCGGTGGCCACCGTGGTCTTCAGCGCCGCGACCAGTTGCTTGTACAGGCCCATCTCGTGCGCGGTGCTCCATAACGCGTCGACGGCGGGGGCGGAGGTGAAGGTCAGCACGTCGAGGCTGCCGTTGCAGGCGGCCTCGATCAGCTTGGGCAGCCGGCCGGCGCCCTCGGGCTTGACCCAGCGGTAGGGGGTGACGGTCATGACGTTTGCCCCGGACATCCGGAGCCGCTCCAGCTGCCGGACGTCGGTGTAGCCGTGCAGCTGGACGGCGACGGTCTTCCCGCGCACCCCCTCGGCCAGCAGCATGTCCACCAGGGTTGCGGTGGTCTCGTCGCTGCTGATCCCGACGTCGGCCAGGCCGGCCGCGCGCACGGCGCCGCGGGCCTTGGGCCCGCGGACGAACATCCGGGTGGCGGCCAGGGTCTCCAGCAGCTGGTCGCCGATGCCGAAGCTGTCCGCCGCCTCGCACCAGCGGCGCATGCCGTAGGCGGTGGTGGCGATGCACAGCTGCGGCCGGGCCTCGATGATGGCGCGGCTGTCCTCGATCAGCCGGTGGTCCTCCTGCGCCGGGGCGATCTTCAGCGCCGGTGCGTGCAGCACCTCGGCGCCGCGGCGTTCCAGGGCCTCAATCAGGTCCTGCGAGCGTCGGTGCGAGGTGACGCCGATCCGGAAGCCCTCCAGCGGCTGGTCGGCGGTTCCGGCGGTGTCCGGGGCGGTCCCGGCCAGGCTGTTCACGGTCACGGCGCTCACGCCCCGACCAGGGACGCCGCGAGGCGGTCCAGTTCGGCCGCGGCGGCGTCGCAGCCCCGGTTCGCCTCCGCGACCCGGACCACCTCGCCGATCACCAGGACGGCGGGGTTGCCGCAGCCGGCAGCGGCCGCCGTGATGCCGCCCAGGGCCGCGATGGTGGTGCGCTGGCCGGGCTGGTAGCCGCGCTCGATCACCGCCACCGGCATGTCCGCGCGCATCCCGGCCCGGCGCAGCCCGGCCGCCAGCTGGTGGAGCGTGCCGATGCCCATCAGCACCACGATGGTCCCGCCGAGCCCGGTCAGGTGCCGGTGTTCGTCCTCGGTGAGCGGGGCATGGCCGGAGACCACGGTGAACAGGCGGCTGACCTCGCGGTGGGTGACCGGGATGCCCGCGGCGGCCGGGACGGAGACTGCGCTGGTGACCCCGGAAATGACCCGGACCGGCAGCCCGGCGCGCACGCAGGCGGCCACTTCCTCGCCGCCGCGGCCAAAGACGTACGGGTCTCCGCCCTTGAGCCGGACCACGTTCGCGCCGGCCTGGGCGGCATTGACCATCAACTCCTCGATGCCGGCCTGGCTGACCTTGTGGTGGCCGGGGGTCTTGCCCACGTCCACCAGCTCCGCGGTGGTCAGGGACGGCAGGTCCTGGTGCGGTGCCAGCCGGTCGTAGAAGACGACGTCGGCGTCGCGCAGGGCGGCCACCGCGGCGACGGTCAGCAGCTCCCCGGCGCCGGGGCCGCCGCCCACCAGGGTGACGTGCCCGGCCGGGCCGGCCGCGGGTTCGGCGGCGACCGGCACGCCGGCGGCGCGGAACCGGTCCAGGCGGGCCGGCCAGCCGGGCTGGCCGTCGTCCACCGCGGCCACCAGGAAGGGCAGCGGCCCCGGAGCCGCCGGGGCGTCCGGGCCGGTGAGGCGGCCGACGACGGCGCCGGCGGCCCGGTAGCGCCGGACGGCCTGCCGTGCGGCGGCGTCGGATCCGGCGACCAGGACGGTCCGGCCGGTGAGTTCGATGCTGAGCTGCATGCTTAGACCCTGCTTTCGGTGGGTTCGCCGGCGGCGGGGCCGGCCGACCTGACGGGGATGGTCGTGGCGATCAGCCGGGAGCGTTTTTCTTCCGCGGTGGCGGGCCGCATCTGGCCGCGGTCGTCGGGGACGAGGGTGATGGAGTCGTCCGCCTGGCCCGGGGCGTTGACGAAGGAGCGGAAGCGGCGCAGCCGGTCCGGGTCCCGCAGGGTCTCGGCCCACTCGTCGACGTAGGTGTCCACGTGTTTGGCCATGGCTGCCTCGAGGTCCGCGGCGATGCCCAGGCTGTCGTGCACCACCACGTCCTCGACGTGGCGGATGCCGCCGTCGAGCTCCTCCTGCCAGCGGGCGGTGCGCTGCAGCCGGTCGGCGGTGCGGATGTAGTACATGAAGTAGCGGTCGATGTAGCGGATCAGCGTCTCGTCGTCGAGGTCCTTGGCGAGAAGCTGCGCGTGCGCCGGGGTGGCGCCGCCGTTTCCGCCGACGTAGAGGTTCCAGCCGTCCGCGGTGGCGATCACGCCGACGTCCTTGCCGCGGGCCTCGGCGCATTCGCGGGCGCAGCCGGAGACCCCCATCTTCAGCTTGTGCGGGCTGCGCAGGCCGCGGTACCGGAGTTCCAGGCGGATGGCCATGGCCACCGAATCCTGCACCCCGAAGCGGCACCAGGTGGACCCGACGCAGGACTTCACGGTGCGCAGGCTCTTGCCGTAGGCCTGGCCGGATTCGAACCCGGCGTCCACCAGCAGCTTCCAGATCTCCGGGAGCTGTTCCAGCCGGGCGCCGAACATGTCGATCCGCTGGCCGCCGGTGATCTTCGTGTACAGGCCGTATTGCTCGGCGACGGCGGCGATCACGCCGAGTTTCTGCGGCGTGATCTCACCGCCCGCGATCCGCGGCACCACCGAGTAGGTGCCGTCCTTTTGCATGTTCGCCAGGGCCCGGTCGTTGGTGTCCTGGAGGGTGCCGCGGCCGGCGTCGAGGACGTATGCGCCGTGCTGGCTGGCGAGGATGTTGGCGATGGTGGGCTTGCAGATATCGCAGCCCTCGCCGCTGCCGTAGCGGTCCATGACGTCCTCGAAGGAGGTCAGTTCCAGGACCCGGATGGCGTCGAAGAGTTCCTGGCGGGAGAGCCCGATGTGTTCGCACAGCGCCGTGGAGACCTCGACGCCGGACTTGGTGAGTTCGCCGTCGAGGAGCTTCTTGAGCATCGGGATGCATGATCCGCAGCTGGTGCCGGCGCGGGTGCAGCCCTTGAGCCCGGGGAGGTCCCGGACCGGTTCGCTGCCCTCGCAGGTGCCGCAGCCGTTGACGGCGTCGCGGATGGTCCCGGCGGCCACGTTGTTGCAGGAGCAGAGGATGGCGTCGTCGGGCAGTTCGGCCGCGAGGGCGTCGACTCCGCCGCCGGCCGCGGTGAGGTAGGCGCCGGGTTCGGCCGGCAGTGCGCGGCCCAGCAGCGGCCGCAGCGCGGTGTACGGGGCGGCGTCGCCGACGAAGATCCCGCCGAGCAGGGTGGCGGCGTCGTCGGTGGTGACGATCTTTTGGTAGACGCCTCGGGCCGGGTCCGCGTAGACGATCTCCAGCGCGTGGTCGGTGCGGGCGAAGGCGTCGCCGAAGCTGGCGACGTCGACGCCGGAGAGCTTGAGTTTGGTGGCGGTGTCGAAGCCGGGGAAGGTCGCGGCGCCGCCGTGCAGCCGGTCCGCGACGATTTCAGCCATCGTGTTCGCCGGCGCTACAAGGCCCAGGCACATGCCGCCGAAGTTGGCCACCTCGCCGATCGCCCAGATTCCGGGGACCTCGGTGCGGCAGTCCTCGCCGATGACGACGCCGCCGCGCGGGCCGAGCCGGAACTGCTGGGGCCCGCCGTCGCCGGTGCGGAACAGCTCGTCGCGGGGCCGCACGCCGACGGCGGCGATGACGATGTCGGCGTCGATCACGCGCCCGTCGGCCAGCAGCACGCCGGTGACCCGGCCGGCGTCGTCGGAGAGCACCTCGGCGGGGAACACGCCGCAGTGGACGGTGAAGCCTTTGGCCTCGATCAGCCGGCCGAGGGCCTGCCCGGCGCCCTCGTCCAGCTGGGTGTTCATCAGCCAGGGGGAGCCGTTGATGACGACCGGGTTGGCGCCGAGCTGGGCGGTGCCGGCCGCCGCCTCCAGGCCCAGCAGGCCGCCGCCGATGGTGACGGCGTTGACCGTGCGGCCCAGCGCCGCGGTGAGGTCCGCGATTTCGGCGTTGATGGCCCGGACGTCCTCCAGCGTGCGGTAGACGTGGGTGTGTTCGGCGCCCGGGATGGGCAGGCGGGCCGCGTCCGAGCCGGTCGCGACCACCAGCTCGTCGTAGGGGTAGACGGTGCCGGCGGCGGTCTGCACCGTTTTCGCGGCGGTGTCGATTCCGGTGGCGCGCTCGCCGGTCCGGAGGGTGAGCGCCCCGTGGTCCCACAGGGAGGGTTCGCCCAGGGTGAGGTCCACGCCGGTATCCGTCAGCGCCTTGCTCAGCGCCACCCGGTCGTAGGGCAGGTGGGCCTCCTCGGTCAGCACGGTGATCTGCCAGCCGGCCAGACCGCGGGCGTGCATGGCCTCCACGAAGCGGTGGGCTGCGGGGCCGCCGCCGGCGACGACGACGCGGCGCGCCGCGGCGGGTGCGGGGGAGGAGGGGCGGGGGCTGGCGGTCTGTCCGGTCACGGGTGGCCTTTCGTTGGGCCGCAGGCGGTGTGCTGCAACATCTCCGGCCAGCCTAGGCAGCGGCAGTTTCGCGTCAGTTTCCCGAATGTTTCGTGGTCTTAACTTCTGCATCACGGACGGGTTTCGGCCCGGGTGAGGTCTCTTTTACCGGCCGGACACATGGGCTGTATGTGGCCGTTACACGATGGTCCTAGCGTGGGGGAATGGCCGCAGCGGCGGCCGGGAAACCGGAAGCAAGCAGGGAGGAGCCCCGGATGACTGCCGTACTGGATGACGCGGCCCGCAGTTTTGCGGAGCAGATGACGGGAACGCACGGGACCGGCTGGCACCGGATCTGCGCGGTGCAGGTCCTGGAGCCAGGCTGGGGTGAGGCGGCACTGGTCGCGGGCCGGCAGGTGGCAGTGTTCCGCACGGCTGGCGGTGAGGTCTTCGCCGTCGACCACGCCGATCCGGCCACCGGCGCGCACGTCATGGCCCGGGGGATTACCGGATCGCGGGGGACCCGGCGGACCCTGGCGTCCCCGTTGCACAAGGAGGTCTACGACCTGCTGACCGGGGAGTGCCTCGGCAACCCGGAGCTGCGGCTGGCAACCTATCCGGCGCGCGCCGTTGACGGCTTCATCGAAATCCGGCTTTAGCCACGGCCCGTATCTCTTGAAGCTGCGTCCCCGCGAGGGGGGCGCTAGAGGCTCAAGGGATTTAGAGGCCCAGGGCCTCGCGCACGTCCGCCAGCACGGCGTCCAGCGCTGCGCGCGCCTCCTGCCGGGCCTGGGGCAGGCCGGCGGCGGATTCCACGCCCCGGATCACCTCCAGGTAGCACTTGAGTTTCGGCTCGGTGCCGCTGGGCCGGATGATCACGCGGCTGCCGTCGCGGGTTAGGTAGAGCAGGCCGTCGGTGGGCGGGAGCTGTTCGCTGCCCTCGGACAGGTCCGCGGCGGTCTCCACGGCGGAGCCGCCGAAGGATTCCGGCGGGCTGACCCGCAGCCGGTTCATCATGGCGTCCAGCAGGCCCAGGTCCGCCACCCGGATGCTGAGCTGGTCGCTGGCGTGCAGGCCGTGCACCAGATACAGCTCGTCGAGGGTGTCGAAGATGGTCCGGCCGGCGGCCTTGGCCGCGGCGGCGAGTTCGGCGATCAGCACGGCGGCTGAGATGCCGTCCTTGTCCCGGACCAGGGACGGGGCCACGCAGTAGCCCAGGGCCTCCTCGTAGCCGTAGAGCAGGTGCGGGACGCGGGCGATCCACTTGAAGCCGGTGAGGGTTTCCTGGTGGTCGTAGCCTGCGGCGGTGGCCACGCGTGCCAGCAGCCGGGAGGAAACGATGGAGTTGGCGAACACGCCGGCGGTATCGCCGTCCTGCGCGGCGCCCGCAACAGCGCTGCCGTGCCCAGTGCCGCCGTCGGCCGCGAGCCGGGCGACGACGTGCGCGCCCAGAAGGGCGCCCACCTCGTCGCCGCGCAGCATCCGCCAGGCGCCGGTGTCCGGGTCCTTGGCAGCCACCGCGGCGCGGTCGGCGTCGGGGTCGTTGGCGATCACGATGTCCGCGTCCACCCGGGCAGCGGTCTCCAGCGCCAGGTCAAGGGCGCCGGGTTCCTCGGGGTTGGGGAAGCTGACGGTGGGGAAGTCCGGGTCCGGGAGGGCCTGCTCGGTGACCAGGGTAACGTCCGCGAAGCCAGCGGCGTTCAGTACCGCGACGGCGGTGTCCCCGCCCACGCCGTGCATGGGGGTCAGGACGATCTTCAGGTCGCGGGCCGGGAAGTGCTCCGGCATCACCAGCGCCGCGACGGCGGCCTGGTAGTCGGTGGCGATGGAGGGCTCCAGGACCGTCCAGCCGTCCTCGGCGAGGGCGATCGACTCGAGTGCACCGACGGCGTCGATCTCGGATGCGATCCGGGCGTCGTAGGGTGCCACGATCTGGGCGCCGCGGCCGGACTCCTCGACGGCGTGCCGGCCCAGGTAGACCTTGTACCCGTTGTCCTGCGGAGGGTTGTGGCTGGCGGTGACCATCACGCCGCCGTCGCAGTCCAGGGCGCGCACGGCGTAGGCGAGCAGCGGGGTGGGCAGTGCGGCGGGCATCAGGAACGTCTCGATGCCGGCGGCGGTGAAGATGGCGGCGGTCTCGCGGGCGAACACGTCCGAGTTGTGCCGGGCGTCGTAGCCGACGACGGCGCGCGGCCGGGTGCCGGCGGCGGCCTGGCCGACGGCGCCGGTGAGGAAGGCGGCGAGCCCTGCGGCGGCGCGCCGGACCACTACGCGGTTCATCCGGTTCGGGCCGGGGCCGAGGGCGGCGCGGAGGCCTGCCGTGCCGAACTCCAGGGTGCCGCTGAAGCTGTCTGCGAGTTCCTGGCGGGCGCCGGGAGCGCCTTCCTCGGTGAGGCGGATGAGCTCGGCCAGGGCGGCGGCGGTGGCCGGATCCGGGTCCTGTCCGGCCCAGGCGCGGGCTTCGCCCAGGAGATCGTTCAGTGCGGCATCGGAAGACGTCATGAATACCAAACTAGCGGCAAACCGGGGGCCGGCGCGCCGCGACAAGCGCGGGCGGCCTTACAGTTCCATTACGTCCGGACCCTCCGCAGGGCTGGCTCAGGATTGCCGCAGGAGACCCCCACAGGGCCCCTCGGCCCGTTGACACCCCAATTTCCGGACACATAGCGTCTGGAATATGAGGATGGGGCGAGGGGTGGAATGGGCGCTGCACGCGTGCGTCGCCATGTCCTGGACCCCCGCCGGCGAGGCCGTCAACAGCGGCCGGATCGCCGCCCTGTATAACCTGCCCGCCGCCTACCTGAACAAGCAGCTGCAGGCGCTGGTCCGGGACGGGATCCTGGTCTCGGTCTCCGGCCCGCGCGGCGGGTTCGCGCTGGCCCGGCGGCCGGATGCCATCACCGTCCTGGACGTGGTGCTGGCCATCGAGGGCCAGGAACCGGCCTTCCGCTGCGAGGGCATCCTGGGCAACGTCCCGGGCGCCGCGACGCGGGACGACTTCACCCGGTCCTGCCTGGTCTCCCAGACGATGCGGCAGGCGGAACTGGTGTGGCGGCAGACCCTGGCCCGGCAGACCATCGCCGGGATCGCCGACTCGATGGAGCGGCGGTTCCCGGAGGACCGGGCCCGGACCGTGGCGCAGCTGGCGGCAGGCTGAGCCGGCCGACTTAGAGCTTGGCGATGATCTCCGCGAGCAGCTTGGAGATGCGCGGGCCCGCGGCCTGGCCGGCCTCGAGGACCTCTTCGTGGCTCAGCGGTACCGGGCTGATGCCGGCGGCGAGGTTGGTCACCAGCGAGATGCCGAAAACCTCCATGCCCGCGTGACGTGCGGCGATGGCCTCCAGCGCGGTGGACATGCCCACCAGGGAAGCGCCGATCCGCTTGGCATACTGCACCTCGGCCGGGGTTTCGTAGTGCGGGCCGGTGAACTGCGCGTAGACGCCCTCGTCCAGGCTTGAATCCACCTCGCGGGCCAGGCCACGGATGCGTGAGGAGTAGAGGTCGGTCAGGTCCACGAAGGTGGCGCCCTCCAGCGGGGAGGTAGCGGTTAGGTTGATGTGGTCGCTGATCAGCACCGGTGTACCGGGAGCCCAGTCTTCGTTCAAGCCCCCGCAGCCGTTGGTGAGGACCAGGGTCTTGCAGCCGGCGGCGGCGGCGGTCCGGACCCCGTGCACCACGGCGCGGACGCCCTTGCCCTCGTAGTAGTGCGTGCGCGCGCCGAGCACCAGGGCGCGCTTGCCCTCGCGGGTGAGAACCGAGCGGATGGTGCCTACGTGGCCCACCACCGACGGGGCGGAGAAGCCCGGGACCTCGTCCGCGGACAGGGTGGCGGTGGTCTCGCCGATCAGTTCGGCGGCGTCCCCCCAGCCCGAGCCCAGCACCAGGGCGATGTCGTGGCTGTCGACGCCGGTCTCCTCCGCGATGTAGTCGGCGGCGGCGCGGGCGGCGTCGAAGGGGTCAGTGTTCAGGAATTCCGTGTTGCTCACTGGAACAAGCTACCCTGCCGCCCCCGCGCTGCCCAGCACCGTGGCTTGGTGGCGCCGGTCCGGATGATGGAGAATGGATGATTGTGACTACGCATCCCGATTTCAGTGCACCCCGTATCGCGATTCTCGGCGGAGGGCCGGGTGGCTACGAGGCGGCCATGGTCGCCGCCTCGCTGGGAGCGCAGGTCACCATCATCGAGCGCGCCGGCCTCGGCGGCTCCGCCGTGCTCACCGACGTCGTCCCCTCCAAGACCCTGATCGCCACCGCGGACCTGATGACCCGCGTGGGCGAGGCGGGGGAGCTGGGCGTGAAGTTCGACGTCGACGGCGGCGACTGCATGCCCACCATGCGCGCGGACCTCAAGCACATCAACGACCGGCTCCTCGGCCTGGCCCGGCAGCAGTCCGCCGACATCCAGCGCGGCCTCGAGGGCCAGGGCGTCCGCATCATGCTCGGCTCCGGCAAGATGCTCGACAACCACACGATCGAGGTCCTGACCGCGGAGGGCGTGGAGACGGTCGAGGCGGACGCGGTCCTGCTCGCCGTCGGCGCCCACCCGCGCGAACTGCCCACCGCCCGCCCGGACGGCGAACGCATCCTGAATTGGGCGCAGATCTACAACCTCGACGAGCTGCCCGAGGAATTGATCGTGGTGGGCTCCGGCGTCACCGGCGCCGAATTCGCCTCCGCGTACAACGGCCTGGGCTCCAAGGTCACCCTGATCTCCTCCCGCGACCGGGTCCTGCCCGGCTCCGACGCGGACGCCGCCGAGGTCCTCGAGGGCGTCTTCGAACGCCGCGGCGTGACCGTGCTGTCCCGGGCCCGCGCCGAAACCGTGGAACGCACGGACGACGGCGTCATCGTTACGTTGGCGGACGGCTCGACCGTCCGCGGCAGCCACTGCCTGGTGGCCGTCGGGTCCATCCCGAACACCGCGGGGATCGGCCTGGAGGATGCCGGCGTCGCGCTGACCGAGAGCGGCCACATCAAGGTCGACGGCGTCTCCCGCACCACCGCCCCGAACATCTACGCCGCCGGCGACTGCACCGGCGTCCTGGCGCTGGCCTCCGTCGCCGCCATGCAGGGCCGGATCGCCATCGCCCACTTCCTCGGCGACAGCGTCGCCCCGCTGAAGCTGCACCAGGTGGCGTCCAACATCTTCACCTCGCCCGAGATCGCCAACGTGGGCGTGTCCGAGGCGGACATCGACTCCGGCAAGTACCAGGGCGACGTCGTCAAGCTCTCGCTGCGCAGCAACGCCCGCGCCAAGATGCGCAACCACCGCGACGGCTTCATCAAGATCTTCGCCCGCAAGGGCTCCGGCACCGTGATCGGCGGCGTCGTCGTAGGCCCCAACGCCTCCGAGCTGATCTTCCCGATCTCGCTGGCCGTGACACAGAAGATGCACGTCGACGACGTCGCCAGCACCTTCACGGTCTACCCGTCCCTGAGCGGATCGATCTCCGAGGCGGCCCGCCGCCTGCACGTGCACATGTAGCACCGCTCCACCCACGGTCCGAACGCCGGCGCCCCTCGGGGCCGCCGGCGTTCGGCGTTTAACCGGCGCCAGGGCATCCCGGACACGGCATGCTTTACATTCTGACGTTTAATGCCTAAAGTGTCAGGCATGAGCGACCGCAGTGCTGACATCGTCGGGGCCGCCTACGTGTGCTTCACCCGGCACGGGGCCCGCCGCACCACCATGAACGACATCGCCGGGCAGGCCGGAGTCTCCCGGCCCGCGCTGTACCAGTACTTCCGCAGCAAGGAAGACGTCTTCCGCGCCCTGGTCGAACGCCTGCTGGCCGACGCCCGCGCCGCCTCGGAGGCGGCCGCGGCTGCCGGCACGGCGCCGGAGGAGCGGCTGGCGGGAATCCTGCTGGCCAAGCTGGAGCTGGTGATGCGGATCTGGCGGGACAGCCCGGCACACGCCGCCGAGCTGCTGGGTGTGGAAACCCGGCTCGCCCCCGAGGCGCTGGGGCGGTACGACGAGGCGATGCTGGATCTGCTCACCCGCACCGTACAGGAGGCCTATCCCGGCGCCGATGCCCGGGACGCGGCCGAAATGCTGTTCGCCTTCACCCGCGGCCTGGAAGCAGGCGTCGCCGCCCCCGACGCGCTCCCGGACCGGCTGCGCCGCGGCGTGGCCATCTTCACCGCAGGCTTCACCATCTATCCCCACGAACCCAAGGACCAGCCATGACCACCGCAGTTCTGATCACCGGAGCCTCCTCCGGCATCGGCCGGGCCGCCGCCGAACGGCTGCTCAAACGGCCCGGCTTCACCGTCTACGCCACCGCGCGTCGGCCCGAAACCCTCGCCGTGCTCGCCGACGCCGGCGCCACCGTCCTGCCCCTGGACGTCACCGACGAGGACTCCATGGCCGCGGCCGTCCGCACCGTGGAGGAACGGCACGGCAGCGTGGGTATCCTCATCAACAACGCCGGCTACGGCGAATACGGCACCATCGAGGAAGCGGACCTGGACGCCGTCCGCCGCCAGTTCGAGACGAACGTCTTCGGCTTCTCCCGGATGATCCAGCTGGTGCTGCCCGGCATGCGCGCCGCATGCTCCGGCCGGATCGTCAACATCGGGTCCATGGGCGGCCGTGTCACCTTCCCGGTGGGCGGCTACTACCACGCCAGCAAGTACGCCGTGGAGGCCATCACCGACGCGCTGCGCTTCGAGACGGCGCCCTTCGGCATCAGCACTTCGCTGATCGCCCCCGGCCTGATCCGCACCGGCTTCGGCGCCACCGCCGCCCGCACCCTCGCCGCCTCCGGCGCCGACGGCGGCCCGTACGCCCAGCTCCGGGCCGCGGCCGACGAGCAGATGGCCGTCTCCTACGCATCCCCGCTGCTGGCCGCGGAGCCCGACGCCGTGGCCGCCGTCGTCGAACACGCCGCGACGGCTCGCAAACCCCGGTCCCGCTACACCGTCACCCCCGCCGCCAAGGCGATCGTCCAGTCCCGCCGCTTCCTCGGCTCGGGCCTCTTCGACGCCTACCTCCGTCTTCAGTTCAGGAGCAGCAAGTGAACCCCACCACCGATTGGCCCGCCGGCTTCGACCCCGCCTCGGCCCGGGTGTACGCCTATAACGAGCTCCGCACCGACCTCACGCCGGAGCAGCTCTGGCCCGTACTGATCGAGGCGCCGCGCTGGCCGGCCTGGTACCGCAATGCCAAGGACGTGGTGCTCGACGGCGGCGGCACGGAACTTGAGGCCTCGTCCCGGTTCGACTGGACCACCTTCGGCCTGCGCGTGGCCAGCACGGTCCGCGAGTTCGCCCCCTGCACCCGGCTCGGCTGGGAGGGCGCCGGCCGCGGCTCCACCGGCTACCACCGCTGGGACCTGCAGCGCACGGACGACGGCGGCACCCTGATCGTCACCGAGGAGGTCCAGGGCGGCGTCCTCGCGACGCTGCTGGGACCGGTGGTCCGGCGCAGCATCGAGAAGCAGCACCAGCACTGGCTCGAGGCCCTGGTGGAGACCGCCGCCGCGCGGGTGGCCCGCTCCTAAAACGGATAGGGCGCGATGTCCGGCCGCATGGTGAGCCACTGGATCTCGGTGAAGGACTCCATGTTGGCGTGATGGCCGCCGATCCGGGAGCCGTTGCCGGAGTTCTTCGTGCCGCCGAAGGGGGAGTTGGCCTCGTCGGAGACGGTCTGTTCGTTGATGTGGACCTTGCCGGAGTCCAGCCGGTCGGCGATGGTCATGGCCAGGCCGACGTCGCCCAGGATGCCGATGGAGAGGCCGTATTCGTTGTCGTTGGCCAGTGCCACGGCCTCGTCCACGGTGGAGAACTTCATCACCGGGGCCACCGGGCCGAAGATTTCGTCCTTCCAGGCGGGGCTGTCCGTGTCCAGGTCCACCAGCACGGCCGGCTGGTAGAAGCGGCCGTCGTGGGTGCCGCCCGCGGCGAGCTTCGCGCCGGCGGCGACGGCGTCCCGGACGATCCCGTCCACCCGCTGAAGCTGGCGTTCATCGATCACCGGGCCGAGCGCCACGGTGCCGCTTTTCGGGTCGCCCACGGGCAGGTGCGCGGCCTTCTCGGAGAGGGCGGCGACGTATTCGTCGTAGATGTCCTCGTGCACGATGTGACGGCCGGCGGCCATGCAGATCTGGCCCTGGTGCATGAAGGACCCGAACGCGGCGGCGGAGGCCGCCTTGGCGATGTCCGCACCGGGCAGGACGATCAGGGCGTTGTTGCCGCCCAGTTCCAGGTGGGCGCGCTTGAGTAGCCGGCCGGCGGTCTCGCCAATTTTCCGGCCGGCCGCCGTCGAACCCGTGAACGCGATCACGCGCACCCCCTCGGCCTCGACGACGGCGGCACCCACCTCCGCGCCGCCGGGGAGCAGCGAGAGGAGCCCCGGCGGGAGCCCGGCCTCCTCGAAGATGCGGATGACGCTGACGCCGCCGCACACCGTGGTCCGCGGATCCGGCTTGAGCAGCACGGCGTTGCCGAGGGCCAGGGCCGGGGCGACGGCGCGGATGGAGAGGATCAGCGGGAAGTTGAACGGGGAGATCACGGAGACGACGCCGACGGGCCGGCGGCGGGCAAAGGACCAGCGGTTTTCGTTGGAGGTCAGGACATCCCCGGCCGGCAGCGAGGGCAGCGCGGAGGCCTCGTAGCATTCGTTGGCGGCGATGTGCGTTTCCAGGCCGGCCTTGGGAGGGATGCCGCCGGATTCGCGGACGATCCAGTCCTGGATGTCGGCGGCGTGCTCCTCCCAGAGCTGCCCGGCGCGGCGCAGGACGGCGGCACGCTCCTCCGGATTCCGGGCAGCCCATTCCTTTTGAGCCTTCGCCGCCGTGGCGGCGGCCTCCCGGACGTCGTCCGCCGAGGCGACCCCGTAGCTGCCCAGCTCCTCGCCCGTGGCCGGCTCGACGGCGGTGCCGGTCCCGCCGCCCCCGTCCCGCCAGCCGTTGAGGTAGATCTTGCCGTTCCAGAGGGCGGAGTCGAGCAGGGACATTCGTTGTCCTTTCGGCGTTCCGGACGGCGGGCGTCCGGCAGAGGAGTGGTCCGGGATCAGTTCCCGTCCATCACATGCTGTCCGGACGCCGCCGTCAAGAGCCGTTCCACGCTGTGTGCGCGGTGTTGGACATGTCTACGGCCGTGATCAGCACCGGGCGGGGCGCCGAGCTTCAGCAGCAGCCAGCCGGCGGTGCTGGGTTTGCTTGAGCCCCAGCCGTCCGGCGCATTAGTTACCGGCCGGTAGGCTGGTCGCATGCTTGAGATCCGACCGAACTGCGAATGCTGCGATCGCGACATCGCGCCCACCGACGAGGCCTACATCTGCACCTTCGAGTGCACGTGGTGCCCCGGTTGCGTCGCCCGTTTCCGCGACGGGGCGTGCCCCAACTGCGGTGGTAACCTCGAGCGGCGTCCGGTCAGGCCGGCCGCGGCCCTCGTCGCCAACCCGGCCAGCACGCTGCGGGTCGTCTCGCCCAGCTGCCAGGAACGCCTGACCGGAGTGTAGGTGCCGGGCCACAGGGTGGCCCGGCACCTTTCTCGGGCTAGTTTCTGATGCCTCCGTGACCGCTGCAAGCGCCCCGACGGGTTGAAGACGGCCATGCGTAGCCGTCCTTGCAGATGATTCCGCCATAGACGGGCGGAGCCTGAACCGGTGCCGGCGGGACATAGGCCGGTGCCGGCGGAACGTAGGCGGGAGCGGGCGGCTCAGCCACCGCCGGAGGAGCGGCCGGGACCACCGGCGCGAGCGGAGCCTCTACGACCTTGACCGGAGTCGGCGTCGGAGTCGGTGTCGGCGTCGGGGTGGAGTCGGTGAGGTGATGGACCCCCAGTTCAACGGTCGCGCCCTTGTCTACCTTGGTGCCTTCCGCTGTGCCCTGGCGGGCGACGGTCCAGTTGCTTTTGACCATGATCGACTTGCCGTTATCAACGTCGGTTGCCTTGACCTTGAGACCCAGATCCTGAAGTTGGTTCGTGGCCTTGTCCAGGGTCATCCCGACCAGGCCGGGAACGGAGATGGCGCCTTCCACAGCCGCGGCTGCGGAAATGCTGGGTGATGCTTCAGATGGTGCGGACATCTGCTTGCCGCCGCACCCGGTGAGCAGAAGCCCGGTGAGCACGACAAATGCGAGTGATTTCTTCAAAATTTCCCCCTTGGAAGGCGGCGCCTGAGACTGGGCCGCTGTCATAAGCTACCAGCTGTTCAGGCCGGTCTCAGGTTCGCGACGTCGGCGCACCCCCACCGGGCCGCTCCCTACGCCACCGCCGCCTGGAAGTGCTTTTCGATCAGGCCCCTGATCTCGTCGTGGCAGCTGCCGCAGCCGGTGCCGGCGCGGGTGGTCCCGGAGACCTCGGCAACTGTCGAGCATCCGGAGGAAACGGCTGAAGCAATGGCTGTTCCGCTGATCCCGGCGCAGCGGCAAACGGTCCGCGCCGGGTCGTGGGCGGCCTGCGAGGTATTAGCCTCCGGACCGTCCAGCCTGAGCAACAGCGACCGGTCCGCCGGTAGTTCCGCACCGCGTTCGAAGAGCTGCACCAGCTCGGCCGCGGTGCGGGGCATCCCGACGGCCACCAAACCCTCAAGTACCCCGGCGCGGGTGGACATTTTGACGTAGCGGCCGTGCTCGGGGTCGGCCCATTGCGAGACCTGCAGCCGTGGCCGGTCCGTGGCCGACCCGGAACACAGCGCCTCCTCGTCCCAAGGATCCGCGGTGACGTCACCGGCCACGGCCATGGTCAGCCCGCGCGCCTTGAGCACCACCACGGCTGGCTGTTCCGAAGGTAGCGGCGGCATCGCCTGAGCCTCCGCAAGAGCACCGGACGCCAGCAGAGTGAGGTAGCCGGCCAGCCACTCGGCCTGGCGCCATCCCGGCCCCACCAGTCCGGACGGTCCGCGGGGAACCCGGCAGTCCACGCAGTCCGGATCGGGGCAGCGGACCTCCGCGCAGTCCCCGACGGCGAAGACGTGCGGCTCGTGGTGCGCGCGAAGCCGGTGGTCCACCAGGATGCCGGCCGCCGTCGGCAGCCCGCAGCCCTCCGCGAGCTCAACGCGGGGCCGCACGCCGCAGGACAGCACCAGCAGGTCCCCGTCGATCGCGGAGCCGTCGTCCAGCAGCAGCGCGGAGAAGCCGCCGTCGTCGTCCGTCTCCACGCCCACGGATCGAGCATTGCCGGCCATCCGCACCCCGCAGTTCCGCAGCGATGCCGCCAGCACGGCCCCGCCGCCGCGGTCGATGCTGCGGCCCAGCGGGAACGGGCCATTGTGCACCACGGTCACGGTGGCGCCCTCCTCGGCGGCGGCCAGGGCGGTTTCCAGGCCCAGGACACCGCCGCCTAGGACCACCACGCGTTTGCCGCCGGCCACCGCTGCGTGCAGCGCCGCCGCATCACCCAGGTCGCGTAGCGCGGTCACCCCGGGCGGAAGGGCGGGCCGTCCGGGATCCGGGTTCAGCCCGGTGAGGTTGGGAATCACGGGCCGGGCGCCGGTGGCGAACACCAGCCGGTCATAGCGCGGGGTGCTGCCGTCGCTGAGCAGGAGCAGGCGGCGGGCCCGGTCCACCCGGCGGACCCGCACGCCCAGCCGGACGTCGACGCCCGCGGCCACCAGGGACGCCGCATCGGCAAGGGCCAGGGCGTCCGCGCTGGTCCGGCCGACGCCCAAGTCCGCCACCAGCACCCGGTTGTAGGCGGCCACCGGTTCCTCGCCGACCACGGTCAGCTCCACCACCCCGGACGCCACCGCCGGCAGCAGTTCATCGACCAGCCTCGCCGCAACCGGGCCGAAGCCCACCACCACAACACGCTCGCTCATGAGGCACCTTCACTCTGCAGGGCCACGGCGGGCGCTGCGGCAGCAATCGGCCGCACCCACACCTGGCTGGTCTTGAATTCCGGCATCCCGGAGACGGGGTCCGTTACGGCCTCCGTGAGCCGGTTCGCGCTCTCCACCCCGGCGAAATGGAACGGCAGGAACACGGTTTCCGGGCGGATGTCCGGGCTGACGTCGGCGCGGCACAGCACCTCACCGCGGCCGTTCGCCACGAGCACCAGGCCGCCGTCGTCGATGCCCTGCGCCGCGGCGGCCGAGGGATGCAGCTGCAGCCGCGCCTCGGGCCGTGCGTCCACCAACGCGGGCACACGCCGGGTCTGGGCTCCCGACTGGTAATGCTCCAGCCAGCGTCCGGTCACCAGGGTCATCGGGGCGCCCCCGTCGCCGGAACCCGCGGAACCTGCGGAACCGGCCGAGTCGGCGGACGGCGTACGACGCCGGGGCGTCACCGGCGTGAACACCGCACGTCCGTCGGGATGGGCGAAGGCATCCAGGAACAACCGCGGCGTCCCGGCGCTGCCCGCGGGATACGGCCAGTAGGCCTCCTCGCCGCGGTCCAGCATCGCGTAATCGATCCCGGAGTAGTCTGCCGGTCCGCCGGCGGAGGCCCGGCGGAGTTCCTCGAACACCGTCTCCGGGTCCTCGCTGAAGGTCGACGGCGCGTCCAGCAACTCGGCCAGCCGGGCCATGATCCACAATTCACTGCGGACCCCGGCCGGGGGAGTCACGGCCCGGCGGCGGCGCAGCACCCGGCCCTCGAGGTTGGTCACCGTACCCTCCTCCTCGGCCCACTGGGTCACCGGCAGGATCAGGTCCGCCTCGGCCGCCGTCTCGGAGACGAAGAAGTCGCAGACCACCAGGAAATCCAGCCGACGCAGGCCCGCGGTCACGGCGTTCGCATCCGGGGCGGACACCGCAACGTTGGCGCCGTGCACGAAGAGGCAGCGGACGCCGTCGGGCTGTCCCAGGGAGGCAAGGAGATCGACGGCGGGGACCCCGGGACCCGGGATCAGCGCCTCGGGAACTCCCCAGACGCCCGCGACGTGGGCCCGCGCCGCGGGGTCGGTGATCTTCCGGTAGCCGGGCAGCTGGTCCGCCTTCTGGCCGTGTTCGCGCCCGCCTTGTCCGTTTCCCTGGCCGGTCAGCGTTCCGTAGCCGCTCCGGGCCGAACCCGGCAGGCCCAGCAGCAGGGCCAGGTTGATCGCGGCGGTGGCGGTGTCCGTCCCGTCCACGTGTTGTTCCACGCCGCGGCCGGTCAGGACGTAGCTGCCGCCGCGGCGCGCACCGTCGGCCAGCCGCCGGGCGGTCTCGCGGACCAGGCCGGCCGGCACTCCGGTGAGGGACTGCACCCGCTCGGGCCAGAAGCCAGCCACGCTGGGGGCTAGGGCCGGGTAGCCGGCCGTGCGCTTGGCGATGTAGGCGTGATCCGCCAGGCCCTCGTGGATCACCACATGTGCCAGCCCCAGCAGCAGGGCGAGATCGCTGCCCGGCAGCGGCTGCAGGTGCAGTCCGGCGCCGTCGGACGTCAACGCGGCCGTCGCGGAGCGCCGCGGGTCGACGACGATCAGGCCGCCGGCGTCGCGCGCCCCGCGCAGGTGCTGCACGAACGGGGGCATCGTCTCCGCCACGTTGGAGCCCAGCAGGAGCACGGTCGACGCACCGTCCAGGTCGGCCACCGGGAACGGCAGCCCACGGTCCAGGCCGAACGCGCGGATCCCGGCCGCCGCGGCGGAGGACATGCAGAACCTGCCGTTGTAATCGATCCGCGAGGTCCCCAGCCCCAGCCGCGCGAACTTGCCCAGCTGGTACGCCTTCTCGTTGGTCAGCCCGCCGCCGCCAAACACGCCGACGGCGTCCGGGCCGTGGGCGCCCCGGGTCTTCCGAACCGCGGTGGCGATGAGGTTTAAGGCGGCATCCCAGTCGACCGGCCGGTGCACGCCGTCGGCGCCCCTGAGAAGCGGTTCGGTGACCCGCCCGGGGTGCTCGAGCAATGACGTCGAGGTCCAGCCCTTCCGGCAGAGCCCGCCACGGTTGGTAGGAAACTCCCTGCCGGTCACCTCGAGCGGGACCTCCGCGGCCCCCGGCACGGTCAGCGTCATGGCACACTGCAGGGCGCAGTACGGGCAGTGGGTCGCGGCGCCGTCGGCCATCTAGACGTGCCCCTTGCCGTGCCGGGCGGGGCGCAGGTAGCAGGCCCAGCACACGGCCAGCATCAGGACGTAGGCCGCCACGAAGCCGTAGAACGCCGGCGTGTAGGAGCCGGTGGCGGTGTTCGCGGCGTTGAGTACCTGCGGGATCACGAAGCCGCCGTAGGCGCCGATCGCCGAGATCAGCCCCAGCGCCGAGGATGCCAGTTTCTGCGTGGCCGCCGGAGCGGCCCCGGTGCGGGCGGCGCGGCTGTGCAGTGCGAAGATCACCGGAATCATCCGGTAGGTGGCGCCGTTGCCGAAGCCGCTGGCGGTGAAGAGGGCCAGGAACAGGACCAGGAAGAGCCAGAAGTTCTTCAGCGGCAGCGTCCACACCACGGTCAGGGTGATGGCGGCCATCGCCGCGAACGCGGCCACGGTCATCCGCGCCCCGCCCAGCCGGTCCGCCATCCGTCCGCCGTAGGGCCGCGCCAGGGATCCCACCAGCGGGCCCAGGAAGGCCAGGGACAGCGCCACGGTTCCCACCCCGAAGGAGGAGAACGCCGGGAAGTAATCCTTGATCAGCTTGGGAAAGACGCCCGCGAAGCCGATGAACGAGCCGAAGGTGCCGATGTACAGCAGCGCCATCACCCACAGGTGGGGTTCCCGGACCGCGGCGAGGGAGCCGGCCACGTCACCCTTGGCGCTGGTGAGGTTGTCCATGTACTTCCAGGCGCCGAATGCCGCCAGCAGGATCAGTGGCACCCACATCAGCCCGGCCACGGGCAGGTTGATGGTGCCGGCGGCCAGCAGGGTGACGGCGACCGGGACGGCCAGCTGGGCGACGGCGGCGCCCAGGTTTCCGCCGGCGGCGTTCAGGCCCAGCGCCCAGCCCTTTTCCCGGGCCGGGTAGAAGAAGCTGATGTTCGCCATCGAGCTGGCGAAGTTGCCGCCGCCGAAACCGGCCAGGGCGGCCACCAGCAGCATGACGCCGAACGGGGTGCCCGGGTTGGCCACGCAGAACGCCAGCCCGGTGGAGGGGACCAGCAGCAGGAGCGCCGAGACGACCGTCCAGTTTCGGCCGCCGAAGCGCGGGACCATGAAGGTGTACGGGATGCGCAGGGTCGCTCCGACCAGGCTGGGCATCGAGATGAGCCAGAAGATCTCATTGGTGGAGAAACGGAAACCGGCCGTCGGTAGCTGCACGACTACGATCGACCAGAGCTGCCAGACCACGAAGCCCAGGAACTCCGCGAAGATGGACCAGTTCAGGTTCCGCCGGGCGATCCCACGCCCCACCGACTCCCACTGGGCCGGGTTCTCGGCGTCCCAGTTGGCGATCCAGCGGCCGGGCCGGTGTTCCAGGGCGGGAACGGTCGGGGGAGTGAGGGTGGCGGTGTCTGCGGTGCGTTCTGTCACGGGGACCTCCTTGGGGATGTTCCCTCAAAGCTAGGGAGGCCGCATTTCCGGGACGCTCGCCGAATGTAAACGTGCTGTGACGTTTGCCTATCCGGGGCTCAGTCAGGGCGTGAGACCCCGGCGGCATCGCGGTCCAGTCAACCCCTGATCCGGGCGACACGCAGATGTCCAAATAGTGAAATAAATGTCCAACTCGTGGACAGTGCCGCGTAATATGGCAGATATATTCCACTCCTTTGCCGGACGGCCCCCACGGGCCACCGGTCTTGATGAAAGCGTTCTCACATGTCACCCACCGCCATGTCGACGGAGCATGGATCCGCCAAGCAGGTGAACTCGCGCGGCCGCGTGATCGTTGCCAGCCTGATCGGCACCACCGTCGAGTTCTACGACTTCTACGTCTACGCCACGGCCGCCGTCCTGGTCTTCCCGAAGCTCTTCTTCCCGGGCCAGAACGAGACCACCCAGCTCCTGAGCTCCTTCGCCGTCTTCGGCGTCGCGTTCGTCGCCCGTCCGCTCGGCTCGATCGTCTTCGGCCACTTCGGTGACAAATTCGGCCGCAAGGGCACCCTCGTGGCCTCGCTGCTCACCATGGGCATCGCCACCTT
The DNA here is from genome assembly GCF_040686595.1 of Arthrobacter sp. NPDC080082. NCBI lineage: Bacteria > Bacillati > Actinomycetota > Actinomycetes > Micrococcales > Micrococcaceae > Arthrobacter > Arthrobacter sp. NPDC080082. The sequence goes on from NZ_JBFBKQ010000004.1 coordinate 193,414, forward strand.
CCTGATTGGCTGCCTCCCCACCGCCCTGGTTCCGGGCTGGGAATTCTGGGCGCCGGCACTGCTGGTGGTCATGCGCTTCGCCCAGGGCCTGGCCCTCGGCGGCGAATGGAGCGGCGCCGCGCTGCTCGCGACGGAGAACGCCCCGGCCAACAAGCGCGCGATCTACGGAACGTTCCCGCAGCTGGGCGCGCCGATCGGCTTCATCATCGCCAACGTGCTCTTCCTGGTCTTCAGCTACACCCTGAGCCCGCAGGCCTTCAGCGACTGGGGCTGGCGCGTGCCGTTCCTGGTCAGCGCCGTCATGGTCATCATCGGCCTGTACGTCCGGCTGAAGCTGATCGAAACGCCCGCCTTCACCAAGGTGCTGGAGAGCAACGAGGTCGCCAAGCTGCCGTTGGGCCGGGTCTTCAAGACCAGCTGGCGCCCGCTGATCCTGGGCACCTTCATCATGCTCGCCACCTACGTGCTCTTCTACCTGATGACCACGTTCACGCTGACCTACGGCACCAAGCCGACCCTGGCCGGCGCGCAGGCCGCCGCGGAGAAGGCCGGCAAGCCGATGAGCGAGGCCGCCGCGGCCGCGTTCGTCCCGGGCCTGGGCTACTCCCGCAACGACTTCCTCTGGATGCTGATCGCCGGCGTCGTGTTCTTCGGCATCTTCACCCTGGTCTCCGGCCCGCTGGCCGAGAAGTACGGACGCCGCAAGATGCTGCTCGCCGTCACCACCGGCATCTTCGTCTTCGGCCTGCTCTTCGTGCCGCTGTTCAGCGCCGGGTTCGCCGGTGCCATGGGCCTGCTGATCATCGGCTTCTCCCTGATGGGCCTGACCTTCGGACCGATGGGTGCGCTGCTGCCGGAGCTCTTCCCGACCAACGTCCGGTACACCGGCTCCGCCATCAGCTACAACGTCTCCTCCATCCTGGGTGCGGCCGTGGCTCCGTTCATCGCCGTCTGGCTGTGGGAGTCCGCCAAGGGCAGCCCCGTCCTGGTGGGCATCTACCTCTCGGTCATGGCCGTGCTGACGCTGATCGCGCTGTTCATCAGCCGCGAGACCCGCGATCTGGACTACGAGAACAACGTGGCCTGACGCTCCTCCCCGGTTACTGCGGCAAATGCCCGGCGTGTACACCCGACACGCCGGGCATTTCCGTGTCCGGGGAGGGTGCGGTGGGCGGTAACCGGGGAGGAGCGTACGACGGCGGCGGCCTCCTGGGCGGGCTAGCGCGCGTACCGCTCCACGAAGTTGCGCAGGATGGCCATCGGCTCGGTCACGTTGTGGCTTCGGGCCTGGGCCATGAGTTCCTCGGCGGATTCCGGCGGGAAGTAGCCGGCGTGCCGGTAAATATCGATCCGGGTGGTGAGGCCGTCGGCGTCGAGCTCCGGATGGAACTGGGTGGCATAGAGGTTGGACCGGATCCGGAACATCTGCACCGGGCAGGTCTCGGAGCTGGCCAGCAGCACCGCGCCGCCGGGCAGCACGGTGCAGGCCTCCTTGTGCCCGACGAACGCGGTGAATGATTCCGGCAGTCCGCGCAGCAGCGGGTCCTGCCGGCCCGCGTCGGTCTGGCTGACGGTCACTCCGCCCAGCCCCTCGCCGTAGGTCCGGTCGATGACGGCGCCCTGGTGCAGGCCCAGGGTACCGACGCCGTAGCAGGCGCCCAGGAACGGGAAATCCTCGGCCACGATCCGGTCCAGCAGGGCGAACAGGTCCTTTTCCACCCGGTGCTGGACGTCGGTTTTGTCCTCCGCGGGGTCGCTGGAGGTGAACGGGCTGCCGCCGACAATCACGCCCGAGTACCGCTCAAGGTCCAGAGTTGGCAGGGGCGCGGCCTCCATCCGGATCCGATGCAGCCCGGACTCGGCCAGCCCTGTGTAGCGCAGGTAGGCGAGATATTCGTCGTCGGCGGCGGCGTCCTCCGCGCGGGAGGCGAGCAGCAGGAAGGGCTTCACAGACCTAAGTCTGCACCGCCGCCGACGCGGCCGCTATTCGGCGCTCTCGCCATCCTCGATCATGGCGATCACGGCACCGGCGGAGACAGTCTCTCCGGCGGAGGCGGACAGGCCGATGACGATGCCGGCGCGGTGCGCGGTCAGCGGCTGCTCCATCTTCATGGCTTCCAGCACCACCACAAGATCGCCCTCGGCGACGCGCTCACCCTCGGCGACGGCCACCTTGACGATGGTGCCCTGCATGGGGGAGGTCAGGGCGTTGCCGCCGGCTGCCGCCGTGGGACCGGCGGCGCTGCGGGAGCGCTTCTTGGCCTTGGCGGGCTTGCCGCCGCCGCTGACGGTTCCGAGCGATGCCGGCAGCACAACTTCCATCCGTTTGCCGCCGACCTCGACGACGACGCGCTGGCGTTCGCCGGCGTCAGCCGCCTCAGCGGTAGCGCCGCCCGGGGTCCAGGCGGGGATGTCGTTGACGAACGCGGTCTCGATCCAGCGGGTGTGGACCTTGAACGGGCCCTCCGCCGGGGCGAAGTCGGGGTTGCTGACGACGGCCAGGTCGAACGGGATGACGGTGGGTATTCCCTCGACCACCATCTCCTCGAGGGCGCGGCGGGAGCGCTGCAGGGCCTGCTCGCGGGTGGCGCCGGTGATGACCAGCTTGGAGAGCATGGAGTCGAAGTTGCCGCTGATGACGTCGCCCTGCTCTACGCCGGAGTCGATGCGGACGCCGGGGCCGGTGGGGTTTTTCAGCGCGGTGATGGTGCCGGGGGCGGGCATGAAGTTTCGGCCCGGGTCCTCGCCGGTGATGCGGAATTCGATCGAGTGGCCGCGGACCTCGGGATCGCCGTAGCCGAGCTCCTCGCCGCGGGCCAGCCGGAACTGTTCGCGGACCAGGTCGATGCCGGTGACTTCCTCGGAGACGCAGTGCTCCACCTGAAGGCGGGTGTTGACCTCGAGGAAGGAGATGGTGCCATCCTGGCCGACCAGGAATTCGCAGGTGCCCGCGCCGAGGTAGCCGGCCTCTTTAAGGATGGCTTTGGAGGATTCGTAGAGGCGCTGGTTCTGCTCGTCGGTGAGGAACGGTGCGGGGGCCTCTTCGACCAGTTTCTGGTTGCGCCGCTGCAGTGAGCAGTCACGGGTGGAGACGACGACGACGTTGCCGTGCGCGTCGGCCAGGCACTGGGTTTCGACGTGGCGGGGAGCGTCGAGGAAGCGTTCGATGAAGCATTCGCCGCGGCCGAAGGCTGCGGTGGCCTCGCGGACGGCGGATTCGAACAGTTCGGGGATTTCCTCGCGGGTGCGGGCGACCTTGATGCCGCGGCCGCCGCCGCCGAAGGCCGCCTTGATGGCGACCGGGAGGCCGAACTTGTCGACGAATTCGAGGATTTCCTCGGCGGAGCTGACGGGGTCGGCGGTGCCGGGAACCTGGGGCGCACCGACCTTTTCGGCGATGTGCCGGGCCTGGACCTTGTCACCGAGGGCGGAGATGGCCTCGGGGGAGGGGCCGATCCAGGTGATGCCGGCGGCGATGACCTTTGCGGCGAACTCGGCGTTCTCGGCCAGGAAGCCGTAGCCGGGGTGGACGGCGTCGGCGCCGGAGCGCAGGGCCACCTCGATCAGCTTGTCCATGACCAGGTAGGACTCGGCCGCAGTGTTGCCGCCGAGCGCGTAGGCCTCGTCGGCGAGCTTGACGTGCAGCGCGTCGCGGTCCGGATCGGCGTAGACGGCCACCGAGGCCAGGCCTTCGTCACGGGCGGCGCGGATGATGCGCACCGCGATCTCGCCGCGGTTGGCGATCAGCACCTTGCTCAGGCGACGGGTGCCCGGCAGGGTTGAGGCGGGCGCGGACTGGACGGACTGCTCCGAAATAGCTGACAAGGCGTCTCCTTCTTTCCTTCACGGAGCCTAGCGCGGTTTTGTGGGTTCCGCCGAGATTCCTTGCGGATCCCGCGCGTAAACCGCTATTCCTTTGTGGGGTTCCTACAAGGCCATGCGAATTGCCTCACTCGGCGCGGACCTCCGCGGGATTCGCGGCGCCGCCAGTCCACAGCTGTGTGACGTTGACTCCCGCCTGGGCCAGGAGGCCGCGGAGGGTGGAGATGGAGAGCCCGACGACGGTGTGCGGGTCGCCGTCGACCTTGCGGATGAACGCCCCGCCGTAGCCGTCGATGGTGAACGATCCGGCGCAGAGGAGCGGCTCCTCGGTGGCAATGTAGGTGTCGATCTCCGCCTCACTCATCTCCATGAAGTGCACCTCGGCCGAGGCGACGGAGCCGAGCGTCGCACCGGAACCGGTGCCGCCGTCGTCGTCCGCTTCGTCCGTGTCCCGGCAGTCGACCAGCCAGTGGCCGGTGTGCAGGATGCCCATACTGCCGCTCATCCGGAGCATGCGTTCCTTGGCGACCTCGGGGGTGTAGGGCTTGCCGTGGGCTTCGCCGTCGAATTCGAAGACGGAATCGCAGCCGATCACCAGGGCGCCCTCCGCCTCGGGCAGCGACGCGACCGCCTCGGCCTTGGCGCGGGCCAGGAGGAGGGCGGTGTCGTGCGGGTCGGTTACGCCGTAGCGGGCCTGGACGGCGTCCTCATCGACGTCCGAGACGAGAACGGTGTGCGCGATGCCGGCGTTGCTGAGCAGCTTGGTGCGGGCGGGGGACTGGGAGGCGAGGATCAGACGGGTCACGGAACCAGCGTAGTTCCTCGGGCTGACAGTGTGGCGGGTTCGGTGGGTATCCGGTGGGGTGCGGGCTTGGTCGGGGCGGCCGCCGCGCATCAAAGCGCAGCGGACGACGACGGTGCGTGGCCGAGGACGGCTTCCGGCCGCGTGGCCGCATGACCGTCGTCAGGTCTCAGCCACTGCGGCGGGGGTTCGACGTTATGGCGGGGGGCGGCCTTATATTGTCAGACCCCTCCAATTGAATTGGTTTTATGGAAGGCAGTCGGAAGCTTTTCGAGGAGTCAGTCGGCGCGGTCCCCCCGGTGGTGGGGGACGCGGCGGCGATCGTTGATGAGCTCCGGGTGCTGGAGGACCGGAAGTCGGCGATCGCGGCCCGGCAGGCGAGGTTGGCAATGGCGTTGGATCTGGTCCGGCGGCGGGAACAGGCCGCTCTTGGCTTGCCCGCGGACCAGCTCGGTGCCGGGGTGGGGGCGGCGGTTGCGTTGGCGCGGCGGGAATCCCCGGCCAAAGGCTCACGGCTGCTGGGTCTGGCCCGGGCGTTGGTGACGGAGATGCCGCGCACCCTGGCCGCCCTCGACACCGGGCGCCTGAACGAATGGCGCGCCACCCTGCTGGTCCGCGAAACCGCCTTCCTCGACTCTGCTGACCGTGCCGCGGTGGATGAGGAACTCGCCGCCGACACCGGGACCTTCGACGGCGTCGGCGACCGTGCCATCATCTCCGCCGCCAAGGCCGCCGCCTACCGGCACGACCCGAGATCCGTCACCCAACGGGCAGCCCACGCCGAAACCGAACGCAGTGTCAGTCTCCGACCGGCCCCGGACACCATGTGCTACCTCACCGCTCTGCTCCCCGTCGCCGCCGGAGTCGCCGCCTACGCGGCCCTGACCCGGCACGCCGACACCGCCCGCGCCACCGGAGACCCACGATCCCGCGCCCAGCTGATGGCGGACACCCTGGTCGAACGCATCACCGGCACACCGGGCGGGATCACCGGCATCGAGGTTCAGCTCGTTATGACCGACCGGACCCTCCTCGCCGGAGACAGTGAACCCGCCAGGCTTGCCGGCTACGGCATTGTGCCGGCCGGATGGGCCAGGAAACTCGTGGCATCGGGAGGGAAGAGAGCCGGTGTAAGTGAACCGTCTCAACCGAAGGGGACGCACAGGAACGCCGCCGGCACCGCTCCCAACGGCAAGGGGTTCGAGGTCTGGATCCGGCGGCTCTACACCGCGCCCGGCACCGGCGAACTCGTCGGCATGGACTCCCGGGCCCGGCTCTTCCCCACCGGGCTGCGCCGGTTCATCGTAATCCGCGACGACACCTGCCGCACCTCCTATTGCGACGCGCCCATCCGGCACCTGGACCACGTCGTTCCCTGGTACCGCGGCGGAGAGACCACGGCAGCCAACGGCGCCGGACTTTGCGAGGCCTGCAACCACACCAAAGAAACCCCCGGCTGGACCGCCCGATCGGCAGACAGAGCCCGGACCGATGGCAGACCGTCAGAGGGTCGCCACGCCTTTGAACTGATGACGCCCACCGGCCACACTTACTCGTCGATTGCCCCGGTGCTTCCCGGTACTGCCGCGAGGGCGCGAACCGCGGCAGCGGAGGTTCCGATGCGGTCGGGCAGGGGTGAGAGCCCCGGGCGAAGGAAGGAGCTCAAGAGATACCGCGGAGCCGACGCCGTTCCACGGGCAGGGTAGAAGGGATGTTCGGGCGGGGCGCCGCGGGGTGGGTCCTCGTCACCCTGCGGACCTCAGCCCGAGGTACCCGCGATGTCCTGAAGGGCCCGGACATGAGCCCCGAACGCTTTCCGGCCGACCGGGGTGAGTCCCACCCAGGTAAGCCGGCGGGCGTCGCTGCGGGCGGCCGAGGCCGACTTGGTGGTGCTGGCGTACCCGGCGTCGGTGAGGGCTTTCAGATGCTTGGACAGGGTCGCGTCGGAGACTCCCAGGGTGTCCCGCAGAATCGCGAAATCCATCGTGTCGACCGGGCGCAGGAGTCCGCAGATCCGAAGCCGCACCGGGGCGTGGATGAGCTCGTCGAAGCGTGCCTCAGCCACGGCGGAGGTGCTCCAGTGCGGAACGGAAGGCAGCCCCGGACAGCCACATGACGGCCCCGAACGCAGAGAGGCTGGTCAGAGCCACGGCCCAGGCAGCGCCAAGGGAAACCAGGGCCAAGGACACCGAGAACAACGCGAGGCATGCCACCAGGATGACTGCGAGCAACACGGTGGCCCGCGGACCCAGGGTGCGGAACCGGATGCCCGTCTCGCGGCGGATGAGATGAACGATGATGAGGACGGCTACAAGGCCCAGCCAGCCGGACGTCGGCGGCTGGTAGCCCGCGCCCGGAGTTGTCGCGGCCGCGGCGGAGACCCACCAGGCTGCGCAGGCTCCGAGAGCGGCCATAAGCGTGGTGGGAACCCGGACGCTATCAGCGAGGACATTCCGGTCGGAGCCCAGTTCGGCAAGGAGCGCGTTGGCGTCCTCAGGGGACGGAAGCGGGCGTGAATGATTTTCCATGATGGAAAGAGTAATAAATAACTTTCTCAGACGGCAAGTTAATTGTTGCCGCAGGCCCGTGCCGTGCAGACGAGGAGATGGTCATCAGGCAGGGAAGACTTCCCGGAATGACGACCGCCGCCCGCCGATCACGCGGATCGACGGGCGGCGTTCGTTGGTCGGCATCCGAGCGGCGGCATTCGCTGGGCGGCGACAGCCGCGGTGCGCAGGCGCCGTCGGGGAGCGGGACCCGCTCGGGGACCTCGTTACCGCACGGCGACCCCGGCGGGCTCGGACTCGGCGGCCTCACCGTCGGCGTCGGCCTTGCGCAGCTTGGCACCTTCGACGTCGACGTCCGGGAGAATCCGGTCCAGCCAGCGCGGCAGCCACCACGCCTTGCTGCCCAGCAGGTACATGACCGCCGGGACGATCGTCATGCGCACCACGAACGCGTCCACCAGCACGCCGAACGCCATTGCGAAGCCCAGCGGCCGGACCATGTTCAGGTGCGAGAAGATGAAGCCGGAGAACACACTCACCATGATGATCGCGGCGGCGGTCACCACGGCGGCCGCGTGGCTGAAGCCGGACCGGACCGCGTGCTTGGCGGTCTCGCCGTGCATGTAGGCCTCACGCATGCCGGAGGTAATGAACACCTGGTAATCCATCGCCAGGCCGAACAGCACGCCGATCAGGATGATGGGCAGGAAGCTCAGCACCGCGCCCGGATTCTCCACACCGAACACGGACCCCAGCCAGCCCCACTGGTACACGGCCACCACGGCGCCGAACGCCGCCGCGAGCGAGAGCAGGAAGCCGCCGGTGGCCAGCAGCGGAACCACCACGGAGCGGAACACCAGCAGCAGCAGGATCAGCGAGAGCCCCACCACGATCGCCAGGTACGGCGGCAGCGCGTCGCCCAGCTTGGTGGAGACGTCCACGTTGCCCGCGGTCTGGCCGGTCAGGCCGATAGACACCCCGGTCTGGTCCTTGATCTGGCCCTTCTCGGCCCGCAGATCGGCCACCACCTGGACGGTGCTGGCGCTGGCCGGACCCTCCTTCGGCAGCACCTGGAACACGGCGGTCCGGCGGTCCTCACTGAGGGCCAACGGCACGGCGGCGGCCACGTTCTCGGTCTTCCGCAGGATGTCGGCGACGTCGAACTGCTTGGCCTGCGCGGCGGCCGCGTCCAGGCCCTCGGGGAGGTCGCCCACCACGATGATCGGCCCGGTCATGCCTTCGCCGAAGCTGCGCTTGGTGACGTCGTAGGCCTTGAACGCGGTGGAGGCCACCGGTTCAGAGCTGGCGTCCGGCAGGGCGAGCCGCAGCTGGCTGGCCGGCAGCGCCACGACGCCCAGCAGGATCACGCCGGCCAGGAGCGCCAGCCACGGGTGCTTGGTGACGACGCCGCCCCAGCCGTGGCTGCCGCGGTACTCGTCCCGCTCCCGGTCCTCCGAGTCGTGGCCGGGGTCGGCGTTGTGCCGTTCGGCCTTGGCCCAGGCCCGCTTCGAGATCAGCTTCCGGCCCACCAGCGAGAGGATGGCCGGCGTCAGCGTCAGGGCGACGACGACGGCGACAGCCACCGTGGCGGCGGCGGAGAGGCCCATCACGGCCAGGAACGGCAGCCCGGGCACCACCAGGGCGGCCAGGGCGATGATGACGGTCAGCCCGGCGAACATCACTGCGTTGCCGGAGGTGCCGGTGGCGAGTGCCACGGACTCCTCCGTGTCCATGCCGGAGAGCAGCTGGCCGCGGTGCCGGTTGACGATGAAGAGCGAGTAGTCGATGCCGACGGCGAGCCCCAGCATCAGGGCCAGCATCGGCGAGATGGAGCTCATGTCCACGGCGCCGCTGAGCGCGAAAGTCCCGCCGACGCCGACGGCCACACCCACGATTGCCATCAGCAGCGGCAGTCCGGCGGCCACCAGGGTGCCGAGCATGACGATCAGGACCAGAGTGGCGACGGCGATGCCGATGACCTCCGCGGCGCCGAAGAGTTCCGAGATGTCCTCGCTGATTTCCTTACTGGGCAGGGCGGTGACATTGGCGGCGGAGACCTCGTTGACGATGTCCTGGACCTGCTGGCGGACCTCCGGCTTCAGGCCGTTGATCGAGGTCTTGAACTGCACCTGGGCGATCGCGGCCTTGCCGTCCTCGGAGACAAACCGGAGACCCTTGGAGGCCTCCAGCTGGCGCTTGCCGAGCGCGAGCTTGGCGTCGCCGGCGGCGAGGTCCTTGGTGCCGGCGTCGAGCTTCGCCTGCCCGGCTGCGAGGGCCGCCTTCTGCTGGCCGAGCTGGGCTTCGATGGCGGCATCCGGCAGGCCGGCGGCCTTCAGCTGGGCCTCGGCGGTGTCCAGCTTGGCCTTGCCGGCGGCCAACTCCGCTGCCGACGCGTCCAACTGGGCCTTGCCGGCGGCTGCCTGCTGCTCGCCGGCGGCCAGGTCGGTGCCTGCCTTGTCCAGCTGCGCCTGGGTGGTGAAAGGGTCCACGGTTCCCTGCACGTCGGGAATGGTTTTGAGCTTGGCCAGGGCGGCGGACACCGCGTCCCTGCCTGCCTGGCTGAACTGCGCGTCGTTGGCCTCGAAGACCACCGTGGCGGAGCCGCCGGAGGACGACGGCAGGTCCTTCTTGAGCTTGTCCGCCATCTGCTGGGTCTCGGTGCCCGGGATCTGGAAGTTGTTGCTGAGGGTGCCGTGGAAGGCGGCGGCGGCCCCGCCGACGGCCACCATGACGGCGAGCCACAGCGAAATGACCAGCCAGCGGTGGCGGTAGGAGAACTTGCCGAGGCGGTACAGCAGGAGTGCCATGTCAGAGCCGATCTGGGGAAGGGGTGGCGGTGGAAGCGGCGGCCGGGGCGGCCGCCGGGGAAGCGAATCCGGAGCCCAGCAGGCTCATGGAGTCAATAAGGAGCTGGCGGAGGGTGGACAGCGAGGCGGGGGAGAGGTCGCCGTGGCAGCGGTCGAACCAGAGGTCCATGGCGGCCTTCCCGCAGGCGATGACCGAGCTGGCCAGCGCCCGCAGATAGAGCTCGTCGAGCGCCCCGGCCGGGCCGGTGAAGCGGGACCGGGCGGCGTCGATGATCTCGGCGGTGCAGTGGTCCCAGGCCTCCAGTTCCGAGCGGTTCAGCTGCGGGTTGGAGAGGCCGAGCGTGTACAGCTCTGCCAGCGGGGCGATGGTCATGGGATCAGCGAGGGCCATCAGCGAGGCCTTGGCTGCCTCCAGGATGGGTTCGCTGACCGGTCGCAGCCGGAACTGCTGCAGCGCGGTGTCCAGGAAGCCGTGCGTGACCGAGGCGATGACAGCGTCGGTGCTGCCGAAGTAGTTGAAGAAGGTGCGGCGGGAGATTCCGGCCGCGTCGGCGATTTCCTCGACCGTGAAGTTGCCCGGGCCGCTGGCGCGCAGCAAGCCGAGGGCGGCGTCAATGATGGCCTGACGGGTGGCGGCCTTGTTCAGTTCACGCCGGGAGGGTGTGGCCGCGGGAGCGCCGGGACCGGTCGCGGATGGGGGCATGGAATTACACTAAGTGCATCTTTGCACTCCGGGCAACTTTATGACGGCGTCGTCAGCTGGATCGACTGTCCGGTGGCGCCCGGCTCGCCGCTGGTCAGCGGAATCGCGTAGACCGCCGTGCCGTAGGCGCAGATTTCGGACCAGTTGTTGGCCATGTGGGCGGTGTCGAAGCGCATCGCCACGATCGCATTGGCGCCGCGCTGGGCCGCCTCAGCCACCATTCGGGCCATGACCTCCTGCCGGCTCTCGTAGAGCACATCGGTCAATTCGCGCAGTTCTCCGCCCGCCAGCGAACGGAAGCCCGCCACCACCTGGGCGCCGACGTCGCGCGAGCGGACGGTAAGGCCCATGACCTCCCCGAAGACGGCGTCGATGCGGTGGCCGGGGATGTCGTTGGTGGTGACGATCAGCATGCCCTGAGCCTAACCAGTCATCAGCATTCACAGGAAGCTAAAAGGTTCCCAACAGCCCAAGCAGAAAAGGGCAGTACACACTGGAAGAGCGGCCGGTCCGTCGGCCACCATGGTTTCCGGGCCGCCGCACACCGTAAGACTGACACCGCCGTCGCTGACGGCAGACCAGGAGACATCGCATGTCACGTACCAAGAGAATCACGCTCGGCGTCTCGGCCACCGCCCTGGCCCTGGGCGCAGGCCTCGGGGTGGCCGGGATGGCTTCCGCCACCACCACTCCCGCCCCCAGCCCGAGCGCCAGCTCCAGCGCGCCCGCCGACGGCAGCACCACCAAGGGCGACGGCGACGGGATGCGCGGCGGCCACGGCCGCGGCGACCGCGAAGGCATGGCCGGCGTCAAGGCCGCGGAACTCGCCACCAAGCTGGGCATGGACAAGACCAAGGTGGTCGATGCCCTGAAGGCCTTCCGTGACGCGCACAAGCCGTCCACGCCGCCGGCCCAGGGCACCAAGCCGGACCGCGCCGCGATGGAGGCGGAGCTGGCCAAGTCGCTCGCCTCCTCGCTGGGAATCGACGAAGCCAAGGTCACCGCGGCGCTGGATGAATTGAAGTCCGAGGCCCAGGCCAAGCACGCGGCCGCGCTGAAGACGAAGCTGGACAAGGCCGTCAGCAGCGGCACCCTCACCCAGGCCGAGGCGGATGCCGTCACCAAGGCCGTCGAGAAGGGCGTCATCGGCGGCGGCGGACGCTGACCGAAAACGAAACGACGCCGATGAGGCGGGATTAAAAGAAAGGTCCCCGGGAGACATACCTCCCGGGGACCTTTCCTTGTGGCGGGTAGGTCAGGCCTTGCTGCCCACCAGGCGCCCGCCCTCGAACTCGTCGGCGTCGGCCTCGCGGCTGATGGCCGCGGCGGTCGGGTCGGAGCCCTCGGATTCGGCGTCGTCGTCGGCAAAGGGGTCACCGTTGCGCGGGGCGTTGTAGAGCGCCTCGTCCAGGATGCCCTGGCGCTTCGCGACGATCGTGGGGACCAGCGCCTGGCCGGCGACGTTGACCGCGGTGCGGCCCATGTCGAGGATCGGGTCGATCGCCAGCAGGAGGCCGACGCCGGCCAGCGGCAGGCCCAGCGTGGAGAGCGTCAGGGTCAGCATCACGACTGCGCCGGTGGTGCCGGCGGTCGCGGCGGAGCCCAGGACGGAGACCAGTGCGATCAGCAGGTACTGGCTGAAGTCCAGCTGGATGCCGAAGAACTGGGCCACGAAGATCGCGGACACGGCCGGGTAGATCGCGGCGCAGCCGTCCATCTTGGTGGTGGCGCCCAGCGGCACGGCGAAGGAGGCGTAGGCGCGGGGGACGCCCAGAGACCGTTCGGTGACGCGCTGGGTCAGCGGCAGGGTTCCCACCGAGGAGCGCGAGACGAAGGCCAGCTGCACGGCCGGCCACACACCGGAGAAGTACTGCTTGATGGACAGGCCGTGGCTGCGGATCAGGACCGGGTAGACCACGAACAGGACCAGCACCAGGCCGGCGTAGATGGCGAAGGCGAACTTGCCGAGCGAGCCGATGGTGTCCCAGCCGTAGACGGCGACGGCGTTGCCGATCAGGCCGACGGTTCCCAGCGGGGCGATCCGGATGATCCACCAGAGGACCTTCTGGATGACGGCCAGGGCGGAGGCGTTGAGGTTCAGGAACGGCTCGGCGGCCTTGCCTACCTTGAGCGCGGCGATGCCGACGGCGATCGCGATCACCAGGATCTGGAGGACGTTGAAGCTCACGGCCGTGGTGGCGGTGCCGTCGGCGACGGTGGTGCTGGCGCCCAGGCCCAGGAAGTTCTTCGGGAACAGGCCGATCAGGAACGCCCACCAGTCGCCGGACTTGCCGGTGTACTTGGCTTCCTGGGTGATGCCGGTGCCGGCGCCGGGCTGCAGCAGGACGCCCAGGCCCATGCCGATCAGCACCGCAATCAGCGAGGTGATCGCGAACCAGAGCAGCGTGTTCCAAGCCAGCCGGGCCGCGTTGGAGACGGCGCGGAGGTTGGAGATGGAGCTGACGACGGCGGTGAAGATCAGCGGGACGACGGCCGTCTGCAGCAGCGAGACGTAGCTCGAGCCGATGGTCTGCAGTGTGGCGCCGAGGGCGTTCGGGGCCGTCTTGGTGCTGCCCGTGTACTTCGCGAGCAGGCCGAGCCCCAGGCCGACGATCAGCGCGGCGATGATCTGGAAGCCGAACGAGCCGGCCCAGCGTGGCAGCCGAAAACCGGGCTTGCCTGCGGTTGCGGGGGTACTTGTCTGAGTGGTCACCCGAATACGCTAGGACCACGGCCCTTACCACGACGAACCAATGTTGAGAAATGTTACGCGGCAGATTTTGCGTTGTGCTTCGAAAAACCCTGCAACGACGCCGAAAGACTGCCCCATTGTGAAGTTATTCCGGCCCGGAGTGTGGTGATTGTCTCTCGGCAGGATGCGCCCTAGAGTGGCGCCATGGCTATCGCACGCTTTCCCGCCGTCGTCCTCGACTGCCCCGACCCCCGGGCCCTGGCGCGGTTTTACGGCGCCCTGCTCGACTGGACCATCGAGCAGGACGACGAGGGGTGGACCTCCATCCGCGCCGAGTACGGCGACTCGATCAATTTCCAGAAAGTGGAATCCTTCGTCCCGCCGCAGTGGCCGGGCCAGGAAATGCCGCAGCAGATGCACCTGGACCTGACCGTTGACGACCTCGACGCGGCCGAGGCGGCGGTGCTGGAGCTTGGCGCGACCCGGCACGAGCACCAGCCGGGGGAGACCTTCCGGGTCTTCCTGGACCCGGCCGGCCACCCCTTCTGCCTCTGCCTGAGCTGACCCGCAAGGCCGGCTCGGAATAACTAGCCCAGCAGCGCCCGCTTCAGCGTGTCCAGCCCGACCGACCCCATGTTCAGCGCCTTGGTGTGGAACGCCTTCAAGTCGAAGCCGGGGCGCGCTTCCAGCTCGGCCCGGATCTGCTCCCAGAGCCGCTGGCCAACCTTGTAGGACGGGGCCTGGCCCGGCCAGCCCAGGTAGCGGGTGAACTCGAACTTCAGCTGGCCCTCGCTGATCGGCAGGTTGGCCTTGAGGAACTCGAAGCCCTTCTCCGAGGTCCAGGTGCCGCTGCCCCAGCGCTCGGGGACCTCGAGCTCCAGGTGCACGCCGATGTCGAAGACCACGCGGGCCGCCCGCATCCGCTGCATGTCCAGCATGCCCATGTGGTCGCCCGGATCCTTGAGGTAGCCCAGTTCCTGCATCAGCTTCTCGGCGTACAGCGCCCAGCCCTCGCCGTGGCCTGAGGTCCAGCAGACGCTGCGGCGCCACTTGTTCAGCAGCTCGCGGCGGTAGACGGCGGTGGCAACCTGCAGGTGGTGGCCCGGGACGCCCTCGTGGAAGACGGTGGTGGTCTCGGCCCAGGTGGTGAAGGTGTCCTCGCCGGCGGGTACGGACCACCACATCCGGCCGGGGCGGCTGAAGTCCTCGGACGGGCCGGTGTAGTAGATGCCGCCCTCGTCGGTGGGGGCGATCCGGCATTCCAGGGTCTTCATGATGTCCGGGATCTCGAAGTGCACGCCGGCGAGATCCGCCACTGCCTTGTCCGAGAGTTCCTGCATCCATGCCTGAAGCGCGTCGGTGCCCTTGAGCTGGCGCGCCGGATCGTTGTTCAGGATCTCCTTGGCCTCTTCGATGCTGGCGCCGGGGCGGATCTGGTCCGCGACGCGCTCCTGTTCGGCGATCAGCCGGTCCAGTTCCTGCACGCCCCAGGCGTAGGTTTCCTCGAGGTCAACGGCGGCGCCGAGGAACTGGCGGGAGGCCAGGGCATAGCGTTCGCGGCCCACGGCGTCCTTGTCCGGGGCGACCGGCAGCAGCTCGGATTCGAGAAACCCGGCCAGGCGGGAGTAGGCCACGCGGGCGTCCGCGGCGCCGGCGTCGAGGTACGACTGCAGGTCTGCCGGAAGCGGGCCGTCATCGGTGCGGGCGCCGGCGGCGAGCTTGGCGAAGAAACCGTCTTCGGCGGCGTACTTGGTGGTCTGCTCGATGACGATCCGCACCTGGCGCGCGGCGGAGACCTTGCCGTCGGCCTTGGCCGCGCGGAGGGATTCGATGTAGCCGTCGATGGCGCCGCCGATGTTGTGCGCGCGGCCGGCGATGTGCTCCCAGTCCGTGGTGGTGGCCGTGGGCATCAGGTCGAAGATGGCCCGGATCTGCTGGGCCGGGGATTCGATGTTGTTCAACTGGGCCAGGCCCCAGCCCGACTCGTGGATTTCCAGTTCGAGGCCCAGGCGCTCGCGCATCGCGTCCAAGGTGACGGCGTCGACGTCGTCCTCCGGCTCCAGCCCGTCCAGGGCGTCCAGTGCCTCGCGGGCCGCGGCGGCGAACGCCTCGTGGCCGGCGGGGGAGAAGTCCGGGTACTCGGTCTCGTGGCCGGGCAGGCCCAGCTCGGTGGCGAAGCTCGGGTTGAGCCGGATCAGGGCGTCCGTGTACGCGTCGGCGACGGCGTCGATCCGGGTCTGCGGGCGGGCCGGCGTGCCGGCGGCGGGGGTGTTGGTTTCGATAGTCACCCGACCGACACTAGCCCGGCCCGCGCAGTTATGAAAGGGTTACTGAACTTTTAGCCGCGGCTGCGTTTCCACGAGCCCGGGCCGGGCTTGGGGGCCAGCTGCAGCTGCTGCCGGCGGATCCAGTGACGGGCGCTGGGCTGCTTCGCCTCCGCCGGCGCGCCGCTGCCCAGGGACAGGACGACGGCGGTAAGCGCGGCGAGTTCCTCCGCGGTGGGATCGCCTTTGACGACGGCCAGCAGGGGCTGCTCCGCCGGCGCGGCTGCGGGGTCTGGAGCGGCGGTCACAGCGGGATGTTCCCGTGCTTCTTGGCGGGCAGGCTGGCGCGCTTGTCCCGCAGCGCCCGCAGGCCCTTGATGATCTGCAGCCGGGTCTCCGACGGGGCAATCACGGCGTCGACGTAGCCAAGCTCGGCAGCCTGGTACGGGTTGAGGAGCTCCTCCTCGTACTGCCGGATGACCTCGGCGCGCTTGGCCTCGACGTCGCCGCCGGCCTCCGCCACGGCCGCCAGGTCGCGGCGGTACAGGATGTTGACGGCGCCCTGGGCGCCCATGACGCCGATCTGCGCTGTGGGCCAGGCGAGGTTCAGGTCCGCGCCCAGCTTCTTGGAGCCCATCACGATGTACGCTCCGCCGTAGGCCTTGCGGGTGATGACGGTCAGCTTCGGCACGGTGGCCTCGGCGTAGGCGTAGAGCAGCTTGGCGCCGCGGCGGATGATGCCCTGGAACTCCTGGTCCTTGCCGGGCAGGAAGCCGGGCACATCCACCAGGGTGATGATCGGGATGTTGAAGGCGTCGCAGTGCCGGACGAAGCGGGCGGCCTTCTCCGAGGCGGCGATGTCCAGGGTGCCGGCGAACTGCATCGGCTGGTTGGCCACGATGCCCACGGTGTGGCCCTCGACCCGGCCGTAGCCAATGATCACGTTGGGCGCGTAGAGGGACTGCATCTCCAGGAAGTGCGCGTCGTCGACGATCTGCTCAATCACCTTGCGCATGTCGTACGGCTGGTTGGCCGAGTCCGGGATGAGTGCATCCAGGGCGAGGTCATCGTCGTCGATCTCGAGTTCCTGCGCGTGCTCCAGCACGGGGGCCTCGGCCAGGTTGTTCGAGGGCAGGAAGTCCAGCAGTTCGCGGACGAACTCGACGGCGTCGGCCTCGTCGGCGGCGAGGTAGGTGGAGGTGCCGGTGTTGGCATTGTGCTGGCGCGCGCCGCCCAGGGTCTCCATGTCCACGTCCTCGCCGGTGACGGTCTTGATTACGTCGGGGCCGGTGATGAACATGTGCGAGGTCTTGTCCACCATGACCACGTAGTCGGTCAGGGCGGGGGAGTAAGCCGCACCGCCGGCGGAGGGGCCCATGATGAGGGAGATCTGCGGGACGACGCCGGAGGCGTGGACGTTGTTGCGGAAGATGTCCGCGAACATGGCCAGCGAGGCGACTCCTTCCTGGATGCGGGCGCCGCCGCCGTCGAGGATGCCGACCACGGGGCAGCCGTTGCGCAGCGCGAATTCCTGGACCTTGACGATCTTCTCGCCGTTGACCTGGCTGAGGGATCCGCCGTAGACGGAGAAGTCCTGGCTGTAGACGGCGACCGGCCGGCCGTCGACGGTGCCGTAGCCGGAGACCAGCCCGTCGCCGAGGGGCTTCTTCTTCTCCATGCCGAACGCGGTGGAGCGGTGCACGGCCAGGGCATCGAACTCCACGAAGGAGCCGGCGTCGAGGAGCAGGTCGATGCGCTCGCGGGCGGTGTTCTTGCCGCGGGCATGCTGCTTGGCGATGGCTTCGGGGCCGGAGGGCTGCTCGGCACGGGCCTGGCGGTCGCGGAAATCGGCAATCTTTCCCGCAGTCGTGGTCAGATCGTGGCTCATCAGGTGTCTCCGGCTCTGTTGTTCTGTGCTGACGTTCTCTGTCGGTCGTGGGCGTTAGCCCGGGCCCGTGCGGGGAATTCGCCGTTTAGGTGAATCCACACAAAAGCGGGGCCGTTGTGGCAAGTCTAGTAACGGTATTCGAGCTTGCCGCTGTAGAAACCCTACAATTTTCGACCGAATCCGCGGCGGGTGGGGCCGTACGGCACACGGGAAAAAGGGGATGTTACTGGCGGGTAACATCGGTTAGGGTAGTGCCATGACTTCCAGCAATGACGCTTTGGACACCTCCGCCGCCCAGCGGCCGGGCCCCTACCGCGCCACCGGGTCCCTGGCCGGCCGGACCATCCTGATGTCCGGCGGCAGCCGCGGCATCGGCCTGGCCATCGCCCTGCGCGCCGCCCGGGACGCGGCCAACATCGCCCTGCTGGCCAAGACCGGCCAGCCGCACGCCAAGCTGGAGGGCACTGTCTACACCGCCGCCGAGCAGATCGAGGCGGCCGGCGGCCGGGCCCTGCCGCTGGTGGGGGACGTGCGCAACGACGGCGACGTCGAGGGCGCCGTGACGTCCACGGTGGAGCGGTTCGGCGGGATCGACATCGTCATCAACAATGCCTCCGCGATCGACCTGTCCAAGACCGACACCGTGGACATGAAGCGCTACGACCTGATGCAGGACATCAACGTCCGCGGCACGTTCCTGCTGAGCAAGCTGTCCCTGCCGGCACTGCGCGAGTCCGAGGCCGGCCAGATCCTGACCCTCTCGCCGCCGCTGAACCTGGACCCCAAGTGGGCCGGCCTGCACCTGGCGTACACCATGGCCAAGTACGGCATGAGCCTGACCACCCTGGGCCTGGCCGAGGAGCTCAAGGTGGACGGCATCAGCGTCAACTCGCTCTGGCCCTGCACGCTGGTGGACACCGCCGCCATCCGCAACATGCCCGGCGGGGACCGCATTGTCCGCGGTGCCCGCGGCCCGGAGATCATGGCCGACGCCGCGCACGCCATCCTCACCGCGGGCAACGCCATCCCCGAGTCGGGCAGCTGGAGCGGAAACTTCTACACCGACGAGCAGGTCCTCAAGGCCGCCGGCGTCACGGACTTCACCCCGTACAGCATGGGCGCCCCGGAGGATCAGCTGGTTCCTGACATTTTCCTCTGAGTTCCCCGACCATGCCGCCGGTGACGGGCTGTCACCGGCGCCGGGGAGGCCGCAACTCGGTAGGATTCAAGCATGGAAGCCGAGCAGCGAAACCCTGACCGTCCGCCGCTGGACCGGGCGGCCCTGACCGATCCTGCCTTCCTGGCCGGCAACGGGCTCGCCGGGGTGAGTGTGGTCGACTCCACCGGCTCCACCAACGCGGACCTGCTGCGCGGCGTCACCGTGGACCCGGCGGCGTATCCGGACCTGTCCGTGCTGACCGCCGAGCACCAGAGTGCGGCCCGCGGCCGGCTGGACCGGCACTGGGAGGCGCCCGCCCGCAGTTCGGTTTCCGTCTCGATTGTGCTCCGCCCGGTCAACGCCGACGGCCGGCCGCTGCCCACCGACTCCTACTCCTGGCTCTCGCTGCTGGCCGCGCTGGCGCTGCGCGAGGCCCTGCTGGAAACCGCCGGGATCCCGGCCGAACTCAAGTGGCCCAACGATGTGCTGGTGCGCGGGAAGAAGATCGCCGGCATCCTCGCCCAGCTGGGCCCCGTGGGCGACGGTGCCGTCCCGCCGGTGATCCTCGGCACCGGACTGAACGTCACCCTGACAGGCGCGGAGCTGCCGGTACCCACCGCCACGTCCGTGCTGCTGGAGAACCCCCGCACCGTGGACCGGACCGAGCTGCTCAAGAGCTACCTGTCCCGCTTCTGCACGCTGTACCGCGGGTTCTGCAACGCCGACGGCGACCCCGCCGCGGGCCTGGCCGGCGGACCCGCCCTGCACAAGCGGGTGGAGCACGTGCTCACCACCTTGGGCAAGCAGGTCAGGGCCCAGCTGCCCGGCGACCACGAGATCATCGGCCACGCCAGCCGGCTGGACGAGTACGGCTCGCTGCTGGTGGTGGACGAGCGCGGCCGGGAGCATGTGGTGACCGCCGGCGACGTCGTCCACCTGCGCCCGTGGAGCCCGCCCGGCACCGAAAGCGGCTATGCGTAAAGAGCTGTTCCCGGGCGAGCAGGTCATCGTGGCCACCCGCCCGCAGCCCCGGACCCTGATCGGACCGGCGCTGCTCCTGATCGTCGTAGCGGCCCTTACCGCCTACGCCTGCGCTTGGATCACCAAGGGCGGACCGGGCAAGCTGCTGCCGCTGGTGACCGCGGAATGGACGCCCTGGCTGACCGGGGCGTGCCTGGTGGTGGCCGCGTGGGCCGTGCTCTCCTACGGGCTGCCCCGGCTGGTGGCCTGGCAGGGCAGCCGCTACATCCTGACCAGCCGGCGCCTGGTGGCCCGCAACGGCATGCTCCGCCGCCGCGACCAGCAGGTTCCGCTCGTCGCAGTCCGTAATGTGTTTGTCGATCAGTCGTTGCTTCAGCGGAGCCTGCGGTCCGGGAATATATCCTTGGACACCGGGTACCCCGCAAACACGGTGATTCCCGACGTCCCGGAAGTCATGACCTTCCGGCGCTTCATCCTCGAGGCGATGGAAGAGCTTCCGGAGGGCGAAGTGATGAACGACGGCGGTACGGACGACGGCTCCGACGAATGGCCATGGGAGATGAGGGAAGGTGGACGAGATGACCGCTGAGAACGCGCACCCGGACACCGGACTCCTGGCTCCCGAGCCCTCCGACGTGCCCGACGCCGTCGTTGACCCCGCCGCCTTGGAGGCCGCGGTGCTGGACACGGCAGGCGACGCCGCTGCTGAAGGTGCCGCTGACGGCGCTGCTGTCGGGACAGTCGATCCCGAAACCCTGACCGACGACGCCGCCGATGCCGGTTCCGACCCGGCCGACGCCGATGCGGACGCCGCGGCGACCTCGGCCCGCGCCCAGGCCGTCGCCGCCCACCCCGCCACCGGCGCCATGTCGCCCGAACGGCTGGCCATCAAGGCCCTCGAACAGCGGCTGCTCGGCGGCGAACGCAAGCTCCGCCGCCGCGAGGTGGCCGCCGGGGCCGGCCTGTCCCTGCTCTCGGCCCGGAAGCTATGGCGCGCCCTCGGCTTCCCGAACCTCGGAGACGAGGACGTGGCCTTCACCGAGGCGGACCTGACCGCCCTGAACACCGTGGTGGGCCTGGTCCGCACCGGCACACTCACCGAGGAAGCGGCCATCTCCGTCACCCGCGCCATCGGCCAGATGACGGACCGCATGGTGGTCTGGCAGATCGAGGCCCTGGTCGAGGACATGGTCCACCAGCAGGGCGTCAGCGACGCCGTCGCCCGCAAGCAGCTGGTCGGCCAGCTGCCCGCCCTGGTGGACGCCCTCGAGGAGGTGCTCGTCTACTCCTGGCGCCGGCAGCTTAACGCGGGCGTGCAGCGCCTGGCCGTCCGCGCCGAGGCCGGACTGGCCTCCAGCGAGGAGGGCCGCGAGGGCGACGAGGACGACGCACCCCTGCCCCTGGCCCGCGCCGTCGGCTTCGCCGACCTGGTCTCCTACACCAGCCTCTCGCGCCGGATGAACGAGAAGACCCTGGCCCAGCTAGTGCAGCGGTTCGAAAACAAGTGCGCGGAGATCATCTCCGTGGGTGGCGGCCGCCTGGTCAAGACCGTGGGCGACGAAGTCCTCTATATTGCCGAGACCCCCGCCGCGGGCGCGGAGATCTCCCTGGCCCTCTCACAGGCCTTCAACGACGACGAGATCCTTCCCCAGGCCCGGGTGGCGATGGTCTGGGGTCGCATCCTCTCCAGGCTCGGCGACATCTACGGGCCCACCGTCAACCTGGCGGCCCGGCTGACAGCGCTCGCGGACCCCGGCACCGTGCTGGTGGACTCCATGACCGCCGCCGCCCTGGAGCACGACGAGCGCTTCGTCCTGCTGCCCCGGGAAGCCGAAAACGTGCGTGGTTTCGGCGAGATCCTGCCGGTGGAACTGCAGCGCGGACAGGGCAAGGGCCTGGTCCTGGACTAAGTCCCGGGGTTTCTAAAGTCGCCGGTCTTATGTCATAGTCGTGGAGGCCCAGCCGGGCCGGAGCCCACTGGGGGAGCCGCCGGCGGGCAGAGCTCCCCATCGCGCCGCCGCGGGCCGTTCGGTAGGCTGTCGCGGGGCGTAGAGCCCTGCCCGGGGCATCCGCCCGGAACCCAATGCCGCATTTTTTTTGAGGGACAACTGACGCCGTGACACGACTTCTGAGCACTCTGAAAGCCAGGAAACCGGGCTCCCTGCTGCCCCGTTTCCGGCGACTGAGCCGTGCCCGACGCCGCCTGCTCTCTGTTGTGGGGTTTGTGGTGTCGCTCGCCGTCCCGGTGGTGGCCGCGGTGCTGTACCCGGGTTTCAAGACCACTGAGGTGGATTTGAATGACGGCGGCGTCTGGGTGGTCTCGAAGTCGAAGAACGCCGTCGGCCGGTTGAATTACCCGTCCCGCGTGCTCGATGGTGCCGTGACGCCGGCGTCGACTTCTTTCGATGTCCTGCAGGATGCCGGCACGGTGTTCGTCGACGACGCCAACGGGGCGACGCTGAACCAGGTCTCCGCCGCGCAGATGCGCCTTGGCGGAGACCGGAAGCTGCCCGGATCCGCCGAGGTCAGCTTCGGCTCGAGGGTCATCGCCGTGACCGACCCGGCGAAGGGGTCGGTTTGGGCGCTCTCGCCGTCGTCGCTGAACAGTTTTGACCCGGAGAACGTGGAACCGGTGCTCCAGGGCGGCCAGGGCGTGGTCTCCGTCGTCGGCTCCGATGACCGGATCTACAGCGTCGACCCGAAGTCCGGGAAGGTCACGGTCACCGGTGTCGACACGGCCGGGAAGCCCACGGCGGACTCGCAGTCCGCCACCTGGGATGGGCTGAAGGGCGCCGGAACGGTGCAGCTGACCGTGGTGGGGGACCAGCCGGTGGTGCTCGACGCCGGCCGGTCAAAGCTGTTCCTGCCCGGCGGCCGGGAACTGGCGTTGGCGGATGCGAAGGATGCGAAGCTGCAGCAGCCCGGGCCGGGTTCGGACGCGGTGGCCGTGGCCACGCCGAAGGCGCTGCTGGAGGTCCCGCTGGACGGTTCGACGGCGCGGACGGTGACGTTCGGTGGTCAGGGGGTGCCGGCGGCGCCGGTGCAGCTGGGCGGTTGTGTGCACGCGGCCTGGTCCGGGGCGAACAAGTACGTCCGCGACTGCGTGAACAACGCGGACGATAAGACCTCCGACGTGCCCAAGGCCTCGGCGTCGCCGAGCTATGTTTTCCGAGTCAACCGGGACCTGGTGGTGCTCAACGATGTGAACTCCGGCAACGTGTGGCTGGTCAACCAGAACATGCAGCTGGTGAACAACTGGGACGACGTCATCCCGCCGAAGAACCAGTCCAACGACCAGGACCAGGAATCCGCGGACAACAACACCATCAACATCCTCCCGGACCGCACCAAGCCCAACCGGCCGCCGGAAACCAAGCCGGACACCGTGGGCGTGCGGCCCGGCCGCACCACCGTGCTCTCGGTCCTGGATAACGACTCCGACCCCGACGGCGACGTCCTCACCGCCTCCGTGGCCGGCAACGGCCCCAAATCCGGCAGCCTGGAGAGCATCTACGGCGGCACGGCCTTCCAGATCACCGTCCCGTCGGACGCTAAGCCCGGCACCGAAACCTTCGGCTACAACGCCGCGGACGGCCGCGGCCTGTCCGCCGCCGGCACCGTCACGCTCAGCGTCGTCGGCCCGGACGAGAACAAGCCCCCGCTGTTCAAGCGTGGCGAGCCCACCACCATGCTGGTGGAGCAGGGCAAGTCCGTCAGCCAGAACATCCTCACCGACTGGATGGACCCCGACGGCGATGACCTGGTGCTGCTGGACGCGAAGGCGGACAACGAGCAGGACCAGGTCAAGGTCCGCCGCGACGGCCTGCTCAGTTACCAGGACTCCGGCGCCGCCCCCGGCAAGAAGACCGTCACGGTCAGCGTCTGGGACGGCCGCGCCACCACCACCGGCAAGGTGATCGTCAACGTCCAGCCGCCCGGCGCCCTGCAGCCGGTGGTCAACGCGGACCACGTCACCGCCGTCGTCGGCCAGGACCTGGTGATCGCGCCGCTGAAGAACGACGTCGACCCCAACGGCGGCGCCCTGCGCCTGGCCCAGGTGGAAGCTGCAGGCCCGGCCCAGCTGGGTCCCGTGACCGACGGCGGAACCTTCACCTTCCGCAGCGACACCCCGGGTCCCGTCTACCTCACCTACATCGCCAGCAACGGCCCGCAAAGCACCCAGGGCCTCATCCGGGTGGACGTCGAATCCGGCAAGGACACCGGCAACCCGGTGGCCGTGCACGACGTCGCCCTCATGCCCACCGGCGGCAGCGTCCTGGTGGACCCGCTGGCCAACGACTCCGACCCGGCCGGCGGCGTCCTGGTGCTACAGTCCGTCCAGGTGCCGGAGAACTCCACCGCCTCGGTCAGCGTGATCGACCACAGCGTCCTGCGCGTCACCGACATCGTCGGCACGCGGGAACCGTTCACCTTCCGCTACACCATGTCCAACGGCAGCAAGTCCGCCACCGGCAGCGTCTCCGTGGTCCCGGTGCCCGCCCCGGCCGTGCTCGAGGCCCCGCAGCCGAAGCCGGACGAGGTCAACGTGCGCGTCAACGACGTCGTCACGATTCCGGTGCTGGCCAACGACACCCACCCTCAGGGCCAGAAACTCACGGTGGACCCAGTGCTCCCGCAGCCCGTCCCCGAGGCCGACGGCAAGAGCTTCGTCTCCGAGAACACCCTGCGGTTCATTGCAGGCCCCGTTCCGAAGACCGTCCGCGCCATTTACAACGCCGTGGACCCGCAGGGCCAGAAGAGCGCCGCCGCGGTCACCATCCACATCCTGCCGCTGGAGGGGGCACAGAACTCCCGCCCGCAGCCGAAGAACCTTACCGCCCGCGTGGTTGCCGCCGGCACCGTCCGGATCCCGGTGGAACTGGACGGCATCGACCCGGACGGCGATTCGGTCCAGCTGACCGGGATCGACAGTTCCCCGTCGATGGGCACGGCCACCGTGGGCAGCAACTTCATCGACTTCACCGCCGCCGGCGACGGCGCGGGTACGGACACCTTCCGCTACAAGGTGGTGGACCGGCAGGGCGCCGTGAACACCGGAACTGTCACGGTGGGCATCGCCCCGCGGGGGGATGTCAACCAGAAGCCCACACCCGTGGATGACGAGGTCAAGGTCCGGCCCGGCCGGCAGATCGCCGTCGACGCCCTGGGCAACGACACCGATCCCGACGGCGACCCGATCAAGATCCTCGCGAACGAGATCGAGGCCCCTCAGGAGCTGCAGGCCACCGTCAGCAAGCAGAGCGGCCGGATCATCGTGCTGGCGCCGGGGGAGGAGGGCACCACCAACGTCCGCTACACCGTGGCGGACGACCGCGGAGCCACCGCCCAGGCTTCGATCGCCGTGAAGGTCCTGAAGGACGTGCCGCTGCAGGCACCGATCGCCCGCGACGACCGGGTCACCTCCGCCCAGACGCTGGGCAAGACCGCCGTCGACGTGCCCGTGCTCAAAAACGACGAGGACCCCGACGGCGTCGGCGAGAACCTCAAGATCTCCACCGAGTCGCCCACCGCCCGGCCCGGCACCGACGGGAACGTGATCGTCGAACTGACCGAGGGGCCGCAGCTGATCCCCTACACCGTGGAGGACGTGGACGGGCTGAAGTCCACCGCCATCATCTGGGTCCCAGGCATCGGCCAGCAGGTTCCCACCCTCGCCAAGAACGACGTGATCGAGGTGGTCGCCGGGCAGTCCGTCACGGTCGACCTCAAGGAATGGGTCAAGGTCCGCGACGGCCGCTCGCCGCGGCTGACCCAGACGGACCGGATCAAGCTGATCGGCGCGGACGGCTCCGACCCGGTCGCGGGCGACGGCACCGCGCTGAAGTACACCGCCGGCCAGGACTACGTTGGCCCCGGATCACTGAGCTTTGAGGTCACCGACGGCTCCGGCCCGGACGACCCGGCCGGCCTGAAGTCCACCCTGAGCATCCGCACCAAGGTGCTCCCGGACCCCAACCGGAACAACCCGCCGGTGCTGCTGGGCAGCCAGGTGGACGTGCCCAAGGGCGACACCGCCAGCACCGACCTGGCCAAGCTCACCACCGACCCGGACGACGGTGACGTGGACGCCATGAAGTACGAACTCGCCGGCAACGCGCCCGCCGGGTTCGACGCCTCGATCGACGGCAAGACGCTCAAGGTCACGGTCAAGGACGGCACCGCCTCCGGCGCAACCGGCGCGGTCCAGGTGAAGGCCAAGGACCGCCGCGGCCTGGAATCGACGGCCACTTACCAGCTGACCGCGACGTCCTCCAACCGGCCCAAGCCGGTGGCCAACGACGACGTCGAGGAAAACGCCGCCGTCGGCAAGCCGGTGACGGTCAACGTGCTGGCCAACGACGCGAACCCGTTCCCGGAGACGCCGCTGAAGATCCTCGCCGCCACCGCGGAGACCGGCTCCGGCAACGTCTCCGTGGCCGGGGACAGCGTGCAGGTCACCCCGTCCGCGTCCGGCACCATGGTGGTGTCCTACACAGTAGGTGACAAGACCAACGACTCTGCCCGTTACTCGACGGCCCGGATCCGGCTCACCGTCAAGGACAAACCGCTGGCCCCCAGCACCCCGCAGGCCCAAAGCGTGGGGGACCGGACGGCGCTGCTGACCTGGACCCCGCCGGCCGACCGCGGCTCTCCGATCACCAAGTACACGGTGACAGGGGAGGGCGGCTTCCGCCAGGACTGCCCGGCCAATTCGTGCACCCTGAACGGGCTGACCAACAACACCAAGTACCATTTCACCGTCACGGCCACGAACGCCATCAACACCTCCGACCCGTCCCCGGCCTCCGCCGAGGTGCGACCGGACGTCAAGCCGGACACCCCGGCCGCGCCGACCCTGAAGTTCGGTGACAAGCAGCTGGCCGTGGCATGGACGGCGCCCGCCTCCAAGGGCTCGGCGATCAAGTCCTACGACCTGGAGATTTCGCCGGCCCCCGCGGGCCAGAATGCCCAGATCCAGAACCTGACCACCACCAGCTACGTCTGGAAAGGCCTGAAGAACGGCGTGGCCTACACGGTGCGGTTGCTGGCCCGGAACGACGCCAAGGACCCCTCGGAATGGAGCGCCTACTCGGCGCCGGAAACCCCCGCCGGCGTGCCCGTCACCCCGGCGGCGCCGAGCGCCAGCCAGGCCGGCTCGGTGGGTTCGCAGAGCCAGATGAAGGTCTCATGGGCCGCGCCGAACAACAACGGCGACGCGATCTCCACCTACACCCTCACCACACTGCGGGGCGGATCCGTGGTGAACACCCAGCAAGTCGCCGGCACCTCGCAGAACGTCACGGTGGACAATTCGGAGGCGAATTACACCTTCACGGTGGCGGCCACCAACAAGGCCGGCACCTCCGGTACCAGCCCGGGCTCGGCCCCGGTCCGGGCGGCCGGCAAGCCCGGCATGGTCAGCGGCGGCAGCGTGGCCGCGACCGGCAACAGCGGGGACCTGAAGGTCACCTTCACCCCGCTGACGCAGGCTCAGCGCAACGGCTCCACCGCCTCGGAGATTGCCTACCGGTGGAACACCGCTTACGGCTCCGGGCCGATCAACGCGGGCGGCGGCACCATCGGCGGCCAGCCCAACGGCAGGAACGTCACGGTGAACATTATTGCGGTGTCCACCAAGAACAACGTCTCCGGAGACGCCCAGGCCATCGGCTCTGCCGTCCCCTACGGTCCCCCAGGGGTGCCGAACGTCAACGGCGGCACGTCGCAGCCGGGCGACGGACAGGTGCACTGGACCTGGTCCCAGCCCGCCGACAACGGCAAGCCGATCGTCCGCTACGAGGTCAGTTACGATGGCGGCGGCTGGACCGGCGTGGGGCTGAACCGCAGCTACGACCACAACGCCGGCGGCTGGGACAAGCGGCACACCCTGGCCGTCCGGGCCTGCAACGACACCAGCTGCGGCGGCTCCGGCAGCGCCGCCTCGACCTCCGGGTCTGACCCCGCGCCGCCGCCGGCGCTGTCCCAGATCCAGGCCCACAACAGCACCTGCCCGGGCAAGCCCGGCGAGCCGGACACCTATAACCCGAGCGGCCCCACCTGCGGCGTCGGCTGGGTCCGGAACTCCGAGGGCAGGTTGGATGTCAACTGCACCAAGGACATCTACGGCAACGGCACCCCGTGGTACCGCGTGACCGAGGGAAGCCACCCGGGCTGGTTCGTGAAGTCCACCACGGTAGACCTGTATGGTCCGAAGCCCGGCGGCTGCTGATGGCCGACACCGCCTCGAACGCCGGCCGCCGCCGGGAATCCCTCCAGGCCGCCCCACCCATGAACCAACCGATCCAGAAGAGGACCACGCCATGACCATGACCACCGAACAGGCCGAGTGGTTTGCCGGCACTTTCGAAAAGCTCGTCGCCAACGTCGGCCAGGCCGTCCTCGGCAAGGAGCACGTCATCCGGCTGACCTTCACGGCCATGCTGGCCGAGGGGCACGTGCTCTTCGAGGACGCCCCCGGCACCGGCAAGACCTCCCTGGCCCGGGCCCTCGCCGCCACCGTGCAGGGCTCGAACAGCCGCATCCAGTTCACCCCGGACCTGCTGCCCTCCGACGTCACCGGCGTGACCATCTACGACCAGAAGACGCAGAAGTTCGAGTTCCACAAGGGCCCGATCTTCAGCAACATCGTCCTGGCCGACGAGATCAACCGCGCCTCGCCGAAAACCCAGTCTGCGCTGCTGGAGGTCATGGAGGAGTCCCGCGTGACCGTGGATGGCACCACCTACGAGGCCGGCCGGCCGTTCATGGTGATGGCCACCCAGAACCCGATCGAGCAGGCCGGCACCTACCGGCTGCCGGAGGCGCAGCTGGACCGCTTCCTGATCAAGACCTCCATCGGCTACCCGGACCACGCCTCCACGGTGCAGCTGCTCGGCGGCGCCAACCTCAAGGACCGGTCCAAGGAGATCACCGCCGTGATCACCACCCAGGCCGTCGCGGACATGGCCGATCTGGCCGCCACCACGCACGTGGACACCGCGGTGCTCGAATACATTTCCCGGCTCTGCGAGGAGACCCGCAACGCGGCGGAGACCCGCCTGGGCGTCTCCGTCCGCGGCGCCCTCGCGATGGTCCGCGCCGCCAAGGTCTGGGCCGCCGCCCAAGGCCGCAACTTCGTCCTGCCCGACGACGTCAAGGACCTCGCCGCCGTCGTCTGGACCCACCGCCTGGTCATGGACCCGGAAGCGGAATTCTCCGGCGCCACCGCCGACGCCGTGCTCACCCGGGTGCTGGCCGACGTCGCCGCCCCGCAGCAGCGCGCCGCCGTCTAACGTCCCGCTTCACTCCGCACGTCCCGCACGAACGAAGGCCACCCCTATGTCCACCGGCACTCCGCTGACCCGGCTTGCTGACCGTCTGAAGCAGCCCTTTTCCCGGGCTGCCGTGCCCGCGCGGCTGCACCCCTCCGCCGTCTGGGCCGAGGCCCGCGGCACCGCCGCCCTGGCGCTGGCCCCCGCCGCCCGGCTGGTCCGCGATCGTTTCCGGCGGCACGTCCAGCCGGTCCTGGCCGTGGTCAGTGTCCTCGGCTGGGCCGTGCTGGCCGGCTCCGTGCTGCTCTGGATCCTGGGCCAGGCCTACGGCTGGGCGGAAGCGCAGGCGGCGGCGATCGCCGCGTTCGTGCTCTTCGTGCTGGCCGTCGGCTTCATCCTGGGCCGGTCCTCCTACGGCGTCCTGCTGGACCTCGCCCGGATGCGGGTGGCGGTGGGGGACAGCGCCGTCGGCAGCATCGCGGTGTCCAACACCTCGGCGCGGCCGCTGCTGCCCGCCGCCCTGGAACTGCCGGTGGGGTCCGCGACGGCGGTGTTCCACCTGCCGCGGATGAAGCCGGCGCAGGTTCACGAGGACCTCTTCACCATCCCCACCGCCCGCCGCGCCGTGATCGTGGTGGGTCCGGTCCGGTCCGTGCGCGCCGACCCGCTGCACCTGCTGCGCCGCCAGGTGCTCTGGACCGAACCGCGCGACCTGTTCGTGCACCCCCGCACCGTGGCCCTCGCCGGGTCCGCCGCCGGCTTCATCCGCGACCTCGAGGGCATGCCCACCACCGAACTCTCCAGCGCCGACGTGTCCTTCCACGCGCTGCGCGACTACGTGCCGGGCGATGACCGCCGGCATATCCACTGGAAGACCACGGCCCGGACCGGCAAGCTCATGGTCCGGCAGTTCGAGGAGACCCGCCGCGCCCACCTGGCGATCTCGCTGTCGACCAACACGGACGAATACGCCTCCGAGAAGGAGTTCGAGCTTGCCATCTCCGCCGCCGGATCCATCGGCCTGCAGGCCATCCGCGAACAGCGCAACCTCGACGTCCTCACCCAGCAGGGCCCGCTGCGCTGCGAGACCGGCCGCAACATGCTCGATGACATGACCCGGATCGTGGGCGCGTCGCAGCGGAAGACCGCCGTCGACCTCGCCCGGACGCTCGCCGATACCGTCCCGAACGCCTCCGTGGTGTTCTTCATCGTCGGCAGCAACGTCACCCCAACGCAGCTGCGCTCCGCGGCCGCGTCCGTGCCGCCGGGCGTCCGCAGCCTCGCCGTCCGGGTCCAGGCCGGCGCCGCCCCCTCCCGCGCCAACATCGCGGACCTGACCGTCCTCACCCTCGGCGACCTCGCCGAGCTCGCCATCGTGCTCCGAAAGGCGGCCGCATGAGTGCCACCCCGCTGCGCCGCGACCGCAACCCCGCCAGCCGCAAGCCCGCCACCCGTTCCGCCGCCACAATGTCGGGGTTCGGCGACGGGCAGCCTGCCTGGCACTACCTGCTCGACGCCGGCGTCCTCACCGTGCTGCTGGGCCTGGGCGTCCTGGGCTTCAGCCTCAGCTTCGGCGGCGACCCGTACTACCTCGTGGCCGGCCTCGGCGGCGTCCTGCTGGGCCTCGGCGTCGCAGCCGCCTCCGTGCACCTGCGCCTCGGTGGCCTCGCCACCGCCGCGCTGACCCTCGCCGCCTACCTGGTCTTCGGCACGGCGCTGGCGGTCCCGGGCGCGGCCTTGGCCGCCGTGCTGCCCAGCCTGGAATCGCTCCGGACCCTGCTGACCGGCATCGTCTTCGCCTGGAAGGACATGCTCACCGTGGGCGTGCCGGTGGGGACCGCGGGTGGCACCCTGATCGTGCCGTTCCTCAGCTCGCTGCTCACCGCCCTGGCCGCGGGGCTGTTGATCTGGCGGCTGAAGAACCCGTACTGGCCGCTGTTGCCGGTCCTGGTGCTGTTCATCACCGGGATCGCCTTCAGCACCAACGCCGTATTCCTGACCGTGGAGCGCGGCACCGCCCTGACCGTGATCGCGATCGCCTGGGCCACCTTCCGCCGGGACGCCCTGCGCCGCAACAGCACCCGCACCGTCTCGGTGAACCGGCCGGACGCGGACCCGGCCGCGGCCCGTGCCGCCCGGCTTCGGCGCCTCGGCACCGCCGCCGGCGTGATCGCCGTCGCCATCGGCACCACCGCCGTGACCTCCCCGCTGCTCACCGGCGGGGACGATCGTCGGGTGCTGCGCAACGCCGTCGTCCCGCCGTTCGACCCGAAGGACTACGTCACGCCGCTGGCGAGCTTCCGGAACTTCGTCAAGGACAAAAAGGACGACAACCTCTTCCTGGTCAAGGGCCTGCCCAAGGACGGCCGGGTCCGCCTGGCCGCGCTGGATTCCTTCAACGGCACCAACTACTCCATGGATCCCAACGGCTCCGGCAGCTTCAGCAAGGTGGGGGACGCCAAGTCGCTGAACACCCTCGCCGACTCGTCCGGCGTCGTGCCTACCCGGGACTACACCCTCGACGTGACCATCGGGGACTACCAGGGCTACTTCCTGCCCGGCGGCCGGAAAACCACCGGTATCAGCTTCACCAACGACGGCTCCGGCGCCGCGTCCGGCCTGTACTTCAACTCCGGCACGGACACCGCCGTCACCACCAGGGGACTGGCCAAGGGCGACTCCTACAGCGTCCAGGTGGCCGACCCGGTGATGCTCGAACACGGGCAGTTGACGCAGTACGACTTCGCCAAGGACTCCCTGCCGGACCCCGAGGAAGTCCCGCCCGTGGTGGGGTCCCAGGCGAACGACCTCGCCGCGGACGCGCCCACCGCGATCGACCGGGTCCGGCAGATCGAGGCCCACTTCCAGAAGAAGGGCGCCTTCAGCAACGGCCTGATCGACGACGGCCAGCTGCCCAGCGTCTCCGGCCACAGCTCCAACCGCATCCGCGCCCTGCTGACCGCCAAGCAGATGCTCGGCGACGACGAGCAGTACTCCGTGGCGATGTCCCTGATGCTGCGGCACCTGGGCATCCCATCCCGCGTGGTGATGGGCTTCTACCCGGACCCCAAGGGCCCGGAAAACGGCGCCGGCCAGGTGCAGATCACCGGCAAGGACGTCCACGCCTGGGTCGAGGTGGCCTTCGACCGCGTCGGCTGGGTGGCCTTCGACCCCACCCCGCCCAAGGACAACGTCCCGATCCCACCTGACCCGGAGAACAAGTCCAAGCCCAAGCCGCAGGTGCTGCAGCCGCCGCCCCCGCCGCAGGAGCCGGCCGAGCTGCCGCCGGACTCCTCCCCGGACGCCCTGGACGCGGATGAGAAGAAGAACAACCCCTGGCTGTTCTGGGGACCGCTGCTCTCCGCGATCGGCGTCGCCCTCATCCCGGTGGCCGTGATCGCGCTGCCACTGCTGCTGATCGCCCTGCTGAAGTCCCGGCGGCGAAAGGCCCGCTTCACCACCGGCAACCCCTCCCAGCGCGTGGGCGGCGGCTGGAGCGAGGTGCTGAGCCTGGCCACCGACCTGGGCGCCGGCGTGGACGGCCGCGCCACCCGGCGGGAAACCTCCGCGGTGCTCGGCGAGGCGTTCCCCGCCAGCAAGGGCACGACGACGCTGCTGGCCCACCGCGCCGACGCCGCCATCTTCGGCGCGGGCGAACCCAGTGAGGACCAGGTGCGCCAGTACTGGGAGATCGTGGACGGGTCGCTCAAGGAAATGACCGGGACGATGGGCTTCTGGCGGCGCCAGCAGGCGAGGTTCTCGCCCCGGTCACTGCTGGCCGAGGGCCGCGCCGCGCTTACGCTGCGCAGCCTCAGGCCGGTGCTGCCCGGCAGGAAACGGGCCGGCCGGAAGTCAGCTAGTACAGTGGAGCCCGGTCCGCCCCAGGAACCACAGTGACGCTTCAGGAAGACCCGCACCGAGCCATGACCGACGCCAGCCGCTGCCCGCGCTGCCAGCAGCCGATCCGCCCGGGCGCCACATTTTGCCCCGCCTGCGGGACGCCGCTGGCCAACCGCGCCGCCCACGCCGTCCCCTCCGCCCCGCGGAGTGTCCCCGGACCCGGTACTATCCCGGTAGCGCCAAACAGTCCGGGCGGCGCGACATCACGGGACGCCCGGACGGCCGGCGCTGACGTCCACGGACCAGGGGGAGGTACCGCGTTGCCGAACAAGCTTGAGCTGGTTCCAGCGACCGCGCAGCGGCGTCTGGGGGCCGCGGTGCTGGACTGGACGGGCCCGGTGGCGGTCCTGACGATCCTCTTCGCCGTCGGGTTCTCGCAGGTCACCCGCACCCGCAGCAACGGAACCATCATCTACAACACCTCCTCGCTGGTGTTGTTCGGCGGCATCGGACTGGGCATCGCCGCGGTGTACGTGATCGTCCAGGCGGTGCTCGAGTCCCGTTCCGGCGTCACCCTGGGCAACCGCGTGCTGGGCCTCCGGACCGCCGACGCCGACGGGTACGCCCCCGGCGGCGGCGCGGTGTTCCTGCGCGGGCTGATCACCGGGGCCGGGGTGCTGCTGGCCGCCGTGGCCGCGGTCCTGGTGGTGGTCTTCCAGTGGTTCGGCGCCGCGCAGTGGATCCTCGGGGCCGCCGTCGTGATTGCCGCCGTGTGGGCCGTCCTGGTGGTCATCTCCAACCGGTGGGACAAGAACAACGGGCTGCGCGGCTGGCACGACGCCGCCGCCAAGACCCTGGTGTTCGACGTCGCCGCCGGACGCAACCCCATCACCACCGGCGGGATCCAGGGCCCCTACAGCTTCGCCCCGCTCGACCTGCCGCCGGTCCAGCAGGTCGCCTCGCCCGTCGCGGGTGCCGCCCGGCTGAATGCCCGGCCTGCGACTGCTGCACCTGCACCTGCACCCGCCCCGGCCCCGGCGGCTGAACCCGGTGCCGCGGCGCCCGCGCCCGCCGCCGTCCCCGCTTCCGCCGGGTTCGCCCCGATCGAGGCCGTCCGCAGCACGCCTGCGAACAACCGCGCCTTCGGCGTCCACCCCGACGACGATCATGACCGCACCCAGGTCCGCGGCGACTCCTCCGCGCCGATCACCCTCGCCATGCTGAGGATCCGGATCGACGACGGCCGGGAAATCGAGCTCGACCGCGCCTCGCTGATCGGGCGCAACCCCGCCGGCCACCCCGGCGAGGACGCCGTGCAGCTGATCCCCGTGGCCGACCCGGGCCGCTCCATCTCCAAGACCCACCTGCACCTGCAGGCCGGCGACGGCGGTATCTGGGTGACCGACCGGAACTCCACCAACGGCAGCGCCGTCACCACCCCGGACGGCATCCGCACCGCGCTGGCCCCCGGAGAGCCCACCCACGTACGCCCCGGCTCCACCGTGCACTTCGGTGACCGCTCCTTCTACCTAGGACAGGCATGACAACACAGCCGTCTCCCGTTCCCTCCGCCGAAGCCCCCGTGGGTGCAGCCAGCAGCGCAGCAGGCAGCGCCCCCAGCGGTGTCCCCGGCGATGTTCCCAGCCTCCGGCTCAACTGCGGCTACGGCACGGACCGCGGCCTCCGCCGTGAGATGAACGAGGACTCCTACATCGCCGCGGACCCGGTCTTCGCCGTCGCCGACGGCATGGGCGGACACGAGGCCGGCGAAATCGCCAGCGGCATCTGCGTCCGAACCCTCGCCGGCATCCCGCAGCTGGCCACCGGGGAACGCGACGCCACCGCGGCGGGCCTCCAGCAGTACCTGGTCCAGGCGGACGCGGACATCCGCGAGGCCACCGGCTCCCGGGCCGGCACCACCCTCACCGGCGTCGTGGTGGTGGAACAGCGTGGCGTGCCGTACTGGCTGGTCATGAACATCGGCGACTCCCGCACCTACCGGCTCAGCCAGGGCAAGCTCAGCCAGGTCAGCGTGGACCACTCCGAGGTCCAGGAACTCGTCGACGCCGGGGAGATCACCAAGGCCGAGGCCGCCGTGCACCCCCGCCGCCACGTGGTCACCCGGGCGCTGGGCACCGGCGACGAGACCGAAGCGGACTACTGGCTGCTGCCCGTGGAGGAAGGCGACCGGATGCTGGTCTGCTCCGACGGGCTGAACGGCGAGCTCGACGACGAGCAGATCGCCGGCATCCTTGCCGGCGAGCCGGACCCGCAGGCAGCGGTGGACCAGCTCATCCAGGCGGCGCTGCGCAGCGGTGGCCGCGACAACGTCACCTGCATCGTGGTGGACGCCAGCAACGTGGCCGGCGACGGCGGCGCCCACACCGCCCCGCGCACCCCCGGCGAGGCCGAGGACGAGAACACGCTCCCGCGGCCCGAACTGGTCGACACCGACGTTCTCCCGGCCAGCATTTCTGAAACGCAGGACATCACCGCCGACTCCGCCGCGACCGAGGTCCTGGACGTGGCCCCCGACGGCGCGGTGGCCGACACCCCGGACCGGGACAGCCATGGCAAGCGCTGACGCCGCAGCGGCTCACGCTGCTGAGGATCGGGCACAGCTGAGCTACCTGCCGGGGGACTGGCTGGGAATCGTCCGCGGCGGCACCGTCGTGCTGCTGCCGCCGGATACCGGCCGGTCCCTGGTGGAGCCGCTGTGGGCGCTGCTCGGCCGGTCCCCGGAAATCCACGAGGTGCTCGACGCCGTCACCGCAGCCTCGGGCGGGTCGCTGTTCCGGCTGCCGTGGTTCGGCGTGGTGGGCCTGGCGGCGCCCCTGCGGGTGTTCCTCCGCGGCGAGATCGACCTGACCGTCCGGCTCGACGGCGGCACCACTACCGAACTCAGCGGCCGCGACGTGACCACCTGGACCGAGCGCCGGCTGCCGGCGGCTGAGAATTTCGAGGCCGTACTGCCCGCGGCCGGGGGTGACTCGGCTGCGGCCGCGACTGCGACTGCGGCCGCGGAGCGGCTGCCGCTGGCCGAGGGCGTCGTGATGCTCCGGGGGCTCGTCTGCGCGCTCGACGGCGGGACGCCCGGGACGATGCAGACCCCGGCAGCGGCGGCACCAGCGGCTGCGGCACCCCGCGACGAGGTGCTGCTCGCCGCCGCGGCGGCGGATGTCGAGGCTGAGCTGGCCGATGAGGCCGATGAGGCCGCAGACGTTACCGACGACCGGATTGAGGCTGAATCCGGCGACGCCGGCAGCTCTGCCGACACCGTGCTGGAACTGCCGGAGGATCTGGCACCCGCGGAGTCTGAAGCGGCCGATGCCGCAGCCGCCGCTTCTGAACCTGCCGATGCCGCAGCCGCCGGCCAGGATGTGCCCGAGGCGCCAGAACCCGCCGAGGCCGAACCCACCAGCAGCTACGACCACCTCTGGGAACGGACGGTGCTGCGGACCATCGAGGACGCCGCCGTCCGCGAGGACCCGGATGCCGACGGTGAACCCGCGACGGCCGCGGCCGAACCCGCCGCGGAACCGGAGCCCGCCCCCGAACCGGAGCCGGTTTTCGCCCCGGAACCGGAGCCCGCGCCCGCCCCGGCCCCCGCGCCGCCCGCCGTGCCCGGGGGCCTGATCGATTCGGTGCCCTGGGCCACCGGCGGCGACCGCGCGGCCGCCGCCCCCGCGCCGGCTCCTGCTACTGCACCCACGCCGCGGGCCCAGCAGGGTCCGCCGTCGTTGATTCACGCCTTCGCCCGGCCGGACACGGCCCCGGAAAGCCCCGCGTCGGCGTCGCTGGCTCAGCCCGCCGCCGGCGATACCGACCACGACGGCCAGACCATCATGAAGAGCGCGCTGCCCGGCAGGGGAGCGGCCCCGCTGCAGTCGCCCCCGGAGCCGGCTCCCGGCACGGGCCCCATGGTCCTGGCCCGGGTCTGCCCCCAGGGCCACGCCAACCCGCCCACCAGCGCCGCCTGCGCCTACTGCGGCCAGGCCCTGCCCGGCGACGGCGTGCAGGTCCGGCGGCCGCGCCTCGGCCGGGTCCGGCTCTCCACCGGCGAACTGATCGACTTGGACCAGTCCCTGATCATCGGCCGCCAGCCCTCGGTCTCCCGGGTCCAGGGCGCGGTCATGCCCCGCCTGATCCAGGTGGCCAGCCCCGGCGGCGATATTTCCCGCTCGCACGTGGAGGTCCGGTTGGAGGGCTGGCACGTGATGCTCTGCGACCTCAAGGCCACCAATGGCACCGTGCTCCTGCGTGAGGGCCAGGCCCCGCGCCGGCTCGCCCAGGGCGAGATGGCGATCGTGTTCGACGGCGACATCGCCGAACTCGGTGACGGCATCCAGCTGCGCTTCGAGGAGCTGCTGTGAACGCCAAACGCCCCGCCGCGCCGCCGCCCACAATCCCCGGCTTCAGCTACGTCAGCCTGCTGGGATCCGGCGGCTTCTCCGACGTCTACCTCTACGAACAGGACCGTCCGCGCCGCAAGGTGGCGGTCAAGGTACTGCTCTCGGATTTGAAGACCGAGGGCGCCCGCCGCCGGTTCGAGTCCGAGGCCAACCTGATGGCCCAGCTCTCCTCGCATCCCTACATCGTGACGATCTTCGAGGCCGAGATCACCGACGCCGGCCACTCCTACCTGGCCATGGAGTACTGCTCCCGGCCCAGCCTGGACGTCCGCTACCGCCGCCAGCGCTTCAGCGTGGACGAGGTCCTGGCCGTCGGCATCCAGGTGGCCTCCGCCGTCGAAACCGCGCACCGGGCCGGGATCGCCCACCGGGACATCAAGCCCGCGAACATCCTGGTCACCGACTACAACCGGCCCGCGCTGACGGACTTCGGCATCTCCGGCACACTCGCCGGGGACCAGGACGAGGACGCCGGCATGTCCATCCCGTGGTCCCCGCCGGAACAGTTCAGCGACCGCCAGGTCGACGGTGTCCTGGTGGACGTCTGGGCGCTCGGCGCCACCCTCTACACCCTGCTGGCCGGCCGGTCCCCGTTCGTCCTGCCGGGCGCGGATAACTCCCAGCGCGAGCTGATTTCCCGGATCACCAGCATGCCCGTGCCCAAGCTGGGCCGCGCCGACGTGCCCGAGTCCCTGGAACTGGCCCTGGCAACCGCGATGGCCAAGGCCCCGGCGTCGCGGTACTCCTCGGCGCATGCCTTCGCCCTGGCGCTGCAGCGCATCCAGGCCGAACTGAATCTCTCGGTGACCCCCTTCGAGGTCCTCGAGGAACCCCGCGCCGACGAACCGCACCCGGACGACAGCTTCGAGGAGACCCGGGTCCGCAGCATCGCGGCGATCGACCCGGACGCCACCGGGCACGGCCCCACGTTCCCCACCCGGTTCGGCGGGGTAACGGCACCGAACACCGCCACAACGGCTCCCACGACGGCGCCACAGCAGGCCCCGCAGGGTGGGTCCGGCAGCGACACCGTCCGCCGCCCCGCCGGAGCGCCCGCCGCGCCGCAGGGGGCCGACACGGTCCGGAAGCCGGGTACGGTGCCCTCCTTCACGCCGGCCGCCCCCGCGGAGGACGACGACGTCGCGGCCACCGTCAGCCGTTCCAGCCGGCAGGCCTCGGGGGACACTGACGCGGCGGCAGCCGACGCCGTCGGAGACAGCGCCGCCGCCCCCGACCACCGCCGGCGCAACCTGGTGCTCGCCGTCGTCGCCGGCGCCGTCCTGGTGGTGGCCGGCGTCGTCGGCGTCGTGGCCGGAACCACCCGCCCGGCGCCCGCCGCCAAACCCGCCGAACAGGTCAGCCGGCCGCCCGCCGACGCCCTGGACAACGGCACGGTCCCGGACGTGGAGAACCTCACCGGAGCCGTGGACGCGGCCGGGAAGGTCACCTTCACCTGGAAGAACCCGCAGCCCAAGCCGGGGGACAAGTACAAATGGCGGACCTACTCCCTCCAGGGTACGGGGGAGTTCCAGGCGGCCGCCGAACCCAAGGTGCAGGTCGAACCGAATCCCTCGGGGGAAACCTGCATCCAGGTGATGATGGTCCGCGCCGACGGTGCCTCCTCACCGATGGAACAGCCCTCCATCGGCTGCGCCAAGAAACCGTGACTACCACCCGAGAAGGAGAAGCATCATGGGGGACCTAGCGATCGATTTCTGCGGCGAATGGCACGAACCATCCGACGAGGACATCTTCAGCATCGGCCGCGAGGGCGACCTGGAGGTCGATGACAACCCGTACCTGCACCGGCAGTTCCTGCAGATCGCCCGCTACGACGGCATCTGGTGGCTCAGCAACGTCGGCAGCATGCTCTGCGCCACCATCGCCGATGCCTCCGGGGGCATGCAGGCCTGGCTGGCCCCCGGTGCCCGGATCCCGCTGGTCTTCAGCCACACCAACGTCATCTTCACCGCCGGCCCCACCACGTACGAGTTCGCCGTGCACCTGCGCACCCCGTCCTTCCGGCAGGAATCCCGCGGCGAGGACAGCGGGGGCGACACCACCATCGGCCCCGTGGTCTTCACCGACTCGCAAAAGGCCCTGATCGTCGCCCTCGCCGAGCCCATGCTCCGCCGCGAGGGCACCGGCTTCAGCGCCATCCCCTCCTCCGCGGAGGCGGCCAAGACCCTGGGCTGGACCCTGACCCGATTCAACAGAAAGCTGGACAACGTGTGCGACAAACTTGACCGGGTGGGAGTCGCCGGACTGCGCGGCGGCGGCGGGAAGCTCGCCACCAACCGCCGGGCCCGGCTCGTCGAGCACGCCGTCACCTCGCACCTGGTCACCCCCGCGGACCTGGGGCTGCTGGAGACCCAGCGCGGGAGCGGGGACGCATGAGGATCCGGCTGACCCTGCGGCGCGACCCCGCCGAGGCCAAGGACCTGGCCGTCACCGTCGACGGCCTCGCCACCGTGGCGGACATCGCCACCGAACTCTGGGCCGCCGACCCGGCCCGGCGCGGCACCCCCGCGCCGGCGAACCTCTCGCTCCGGATCGAGGAGGCCTTCGCCGCCGGCGGCTCCACCGGCACCGTCCTGAACCGGGAAGACGGCCTGCTCGAATCCGGCCTCCGGCCCGGCTCGATCATCTCCCTCACCCAGGTCAGCGAGCAGTTCGCCGTCCCCGGGGCGAACCGGGGCCCCGCCGCGGCGACCCTGCGGATCCTCTCCGGGCCCGACGTCGGCCGCGAATTCCCGCTGCCCTCGGGCACCAGCTACGTGGGCCGGGACCGCGACGTCGATATCCGGCTGACCGACCCGCTGACCTCCAAGCGGCACGCCCGGATCACGGTGGGCGAGAGCATCGAGATCGTGGACACCAACTCCGCCAACGGGCTGCTGATGGACGGGCTGCCGGTCACCCGTGCCACCCTGACCTCCTCGGACACCGTGACCCTGGGCGACACCACGGTTTCGGTGGTCTCGCTCGGCGGCAGCCAGGGCGCCGCCCCGAGCTCCCCGCTGATCGACTTCAACCGCTCGCCCCGCGTGGTGCCCCGGTTCGAACCGCGCAAGCGCACCGTGCCGTCCGGGCCCACCCGCCAGGAACGCCAGCCCTTCCCGTACATTATGCTGATCGCCCCGCTGATGATGGGCGCCGTGGTCTTCGCGGTCACGCAGAACATGATGTCCGTGATCTTCATGCTGATGATGCCGCTGTTCGTCGTGGGTCACTACATGGACCAGAGGATGCAGTCCCGGCGCGAACGCAAGGAACAGCTCAAGTCCTTCCGCGCCGCCATGGCCGCGTTCCAGGCCGACATCACCGGGCTGCAAAAGGTGGAACGGGCCGTCCGGCTGCAGGAGGCCCCCTCCGTCAGCGACACCGTGGACTCGATCTACAAGCTGGGCCCGCTGCTGTGGACCCACCGCCCCGAACACACCGGCTTCCTGGGCCTGCGCTTCGGCCTGGGCACCGCCCCGTCCCGGATCCAGTTCGAGGAACCGCAGAACAACGAGACCGACCCCGAATTCATGGCCGAGATCCAGGACTGCCTGCACCGGTTCGCCGAGGTTGAGGGCGTGCCGATCGTCTCGCAGCTGCGCACCGCCGGTTCCTTCGGCCTGGCCGGCGCCCGTGGCCTGGTGGACGACGTCGCCCGCGGCATGGTTCTGCAGCTGGTGGGCCTGCACTCGCCGGCTGAGGTGGTCCTCACCGCGATCACCTCCGCCCAGTCCCGGGACCGCTGGGACTGGCTGCAGTGGCTCCCGCACGCCGGCTCCGGCCACAGCCCGCTCGCCGGGGACCACCTGGCCGCCGGTCCGGCCGGCGGCACCGCCCTGCTGTCCCGCCTCGAGGACCTGATCGACCAGCGCGAGGCCGCCTCCCGCGAACCCGCCCCGGCGCTGCGCCCCGGTTTCACCGACCGGCCCGGCGAAACCGCCGCGGAGGTCCCCGCCCCGCAGCTGCCCACCGTGCTGCTGGTGGTCGAGGACGACGCCCCGGTGGACCGCGGCCGGCTCACCCGCGTCCTTGAGCGCGGTCCCGACGCCGGCGTCCACGTGATCTGGGTGGCCGCCTCGGTGGAACAGCTCCCCGCCGCCTGCCGGGACTTCATGGCCGTCGACGGCGAACACGGCACCACCACCGGCCAGGTCCGCCTGGGCCGGCACACCTTCCCGGTCTCCTGCGAGAGCCTCGACGCCGGCCTCGCCGCGCAGCTGGCCCGCATGCTGGCCCCCGTCGTCGACGTCGGCAAGCCGCTCGAGGACGACTCCGACCTGCCCCGCGCCGTCTCCTACGCCACCCTGATCGGCAATGACTTCCTGGACAACCCGCAGGCCGTCGCTGACCGCTGGAGCGAGAACAACTCCGTGCACGCCTCCGCCTCGCCCAACCGCAAGGACAACGGCTCGCTCCGCGCCCTGGTGGGCTCCAAGGGCATCGAACCGCTCTACTTGGACCTGAAGAACGAGGGCCCGCACGCGCTGGTGGGCGGCACCACGGGCGCCGGCAAGTCCGAGTTCCTGCAGTCCTGGGTGATGGGCATGGCCGCCGCGTATAGCCCGGACCGGGTCAGCTTCCTGTTCGTGGACTACAAGGGCGGCGCCGCGTTCGCCGACTGCCTGCAGCTGCCGCACACCGTGGGCCTGGTCACCGACCTGTCCCCGCACCTGGTCCGCCGGGCCCTGACCTCGCTCCGGGCCGAGCTGCACCACCGCGAGAAGCTGCTGAACCGCAAGAAGGCCAAGGACCTGCTGGAACTCCAGCGCCGGGCCGACCCGGAGGCGCCGCCGTACCTGATCATCATCGTGGACGAATTCGCCGCCCTCGCCACCGAGGTGCCCGAGTTCGTCGACGGCGTGGTGGACGTCGCCGCCCGCGGCCGTTCCCTGGGCCTGCACCTGATCCTCGCCACCCAGCGCCCCGCCGGCGTGATCAAGGAGAGCCTGCGCGCCAACACCAACCTGCGCGTGGCCCTGCGGATGGCGGACGAGGACGACGCCGTCGACATCCTCGGCGTCCCCACCGCCGCCTACTTCGACCCGTCCATCCCGGGCCGCGGCGCGGTCAAGACCGGTCCCGGCCGGATCCAGGGCTTCCAGACCGGCTACGCCGGAGGCTGGACCACGGAGAAGCCGCAGCGGCCCCGGATCGACGTCGTGGAGATGGCGTTCGGCTCCGGCCCGGCCTGGGCCGCCCCGGCCGAGGCGGACCCGGCGGCCGAGCAGCCGGCCGGCCCGAACGACATCGCCCGGATGACGCAGAACATCCTGCGCGCCGCGGACGTGCTCGCCATCGAGCCTCCCCGCAAGCCGTGGCTGGACGAGCTGGCCACCACCTACGACTTCTCGCTGCTGCCGAACCCGCGGACGGACGAGCGGCTGCTCCTGGGCGTGGCGGACGACCCCGCGCACCAGGACCAGCCCACCGTGTTCTACGAACCGGACCGGGACGGGAACATGGCCATCTACGGCACCGGCGGCTCCGGCAAGTCCGCAGCGCTGCGTGGCATCGCGATCGCCGCGGCCGTCACCCCGCGCGGCGGCCCGGTAAACGTGTACGGCATCGACTGCGGCTCCGCCGGACTGCGGATGCTCGACGAGCTGCCGCACGTGGGCGAGGTGATCGACGGCGACGACGTCGAACGCGTCGGCCGCCTGCTGCGCTGGCTCCGCGACCTGGCCGACGACCGCTCCGCCCGCTTCGCCGAGGTCCGCGCCAGCACGATCGTCGAGTACCGCAGGCTCTCCGGGATGGCGGACGAGAAGCGCATCTTCATCCTGGTGGACGGCATCTCCGCCTTCCGGGAGACCTTCGAATACAGCAAGCTCTCCGGCCTCTGGGACATCTTCCTGCAGCTGGCCACCGACGGCCGGCCGCTGGGCATCCACCTGGTGGTCACCGGTGACCGGCCCAACGCCGTCCCGGCCTCCCTGCTGGCCTCCATCCAGCGCCGGCTGGTGCTGCGGCTGTCCTCCGAGGAGGACTACCTGTCCATGGACGTCCCGCGCGACGTCCTGGGCGCCGGCAGCCCGCCCGGCCGCGGCCTCCTCGGCGGCCTCGAGGTGCAACTGGCCGTCCTGGGCGGCAACTCCAACCTGGCCGTCCAGGCCCGCGAGGTGCACAAGCTCCGGGAGGCCATGCTGCGCCAGGGCGTCGAACGCGCCCCGCAGATCGAGCGCCTGCCCGACTCGGTGGACCTGGACCTGCTGCCCGCCGGCAGCCCGGACCTGCCCGTGATCGGCGTCGACGACGAGACCCTGCAGCCCGCCGAGATCCTGGCCGAGGGCCCGCTGCTGCTGGCCGGCCCTCCCGGTTCCGGCCGCACCGTGGCCCTGGTGACCCTGGCGCACGCCCTGCGCCGCTCCAACCCGGGCGTGGAGCTGATCTACCTGGGCTCCCGGCGTTCCGCGGCCGCGTCCCTGAAGCTCTGGGACCGGTCCGTGGTGGGCGCCGACGATGTCGACGAGGTGATCGACGAACTGGTCGACTACAGCACCGGCACCCCCGGCAAGCTGGCGATCTTCATCGAGGGCCTCACCGAGTTCACCGACACCCTGGCCGAATCCGGCCTGGGCCGCCTGGTGACCGCCTCGATCAAGGCCGAGCAGTGGGTGGTGGGCGAATCCGAGACCTCCACCTGGTCCTCCGCCTGGTCCCTGGCCCAGCCGTTCAAGTCCGGCCGCCGCGGCCTGCTGCTCAACCCCGGGGACATCGAGGGCGACAGCCTGCGCAACACCTCCCTGGGCCGGGTCAGCGGGGACTTCATCCCCGGCCGCGGCTACATCGTGGGCCGCGGCAAGGTCCGCAAGCTCCAG
This sequence comes from Arthrobacter sp. NPDC080082, assembly GCF_040686595.1. Taxonomy (NCBI): domain Bacteria; kingdom Bacillati; phylum Actinomycetota; class Actinomycetes; order Micrococcales; family Micrococcaceae; genus Arthrobacter; species Arthrobacter sp. NPDC080082. The sequence goes on from NZ_JBFBKQ010000004.1 coordinate 237,384, forward strand.
GTGGCCCTGCCGCCGGAAAACCGGGCCTAGGCGTCCAGCCCTGCCGCCGGGGACGCAGTGGCGTCTCCGGCGGTAGGGTGTGGGCATGACCCGGGTAAGGAATCGGGCGGTGGCCGCGCGGAGGGTGGCCCCCGGCGGCGACACGGCACTGGACAACGCCCTCTTCGTCTTCAGCGGTGTGGCCGCCCTCTGGCTCGCAAGCATCCTGTTTGAGGCGAGCCTGGACTGGAGCCGGGCCTGGTTCGCCGTCGTCTTCTGGGCCGCGCTCGCGTACCTGGTGCTGCCCCGGCTGCACCGGATTCTCACCCGCATCTACCTGCCCGACTACTTCATCGGCCGCGCCCGGACCAGCGACGGCCTGCTGGGGGATCCGGTGAACGTGGCGCTGCTCGGCTCCCCGGCACAGGTCCACACCGCCATGCACCGGGCCGGCTGGACCCTGGCCGACCCCGTCGACCTGGCCAGCAGCCGGCGCATCATCACCGCCACCCTCACCCGCCGCAGCTATGACGAGGCGCCGGTCAGCCCGCTGTTCCTCTTTGGCCGGCAGCAGGACTTCGCGTACCAGCAGGAGGTGGACGGCAACCCGGGGAAGCGGCACCACATCCGGTTTTGGCGCTGCCCGCCCGGCTGGGTGCTGCCCGGCGGTGCCGCCGTGGACTGGGTGGCCGCCGGCACCTACGACCGCTCCGTGGGCCTGTCCCTCTTCACGCTGCAGGTCACCCACAAGATCGAGGAGGACATCGACAGGGAACGGGACTTCGTCCTGGCCAGCCTGCGCGCCGCCGACCCCGCCGTCGGGGTGCGGATCCTGCGCGACTTCTCCTCCGGCTACCACTCGCGCAACGGCGGGGGAGACACCATCTCCACCGACGGGCACCTGCCCGTCGTCGACCTCACCGGGGTCACGGCCGACGCCGGGGCGGTGCCGCCGCCCGCCGTGACGGCCGTCCGCCCGCCCGCGCCCACCCTCTTCGGCGTCGGGCTCGCCGCCCTCCGCGGCCTCGCCGCCCTGGCTCTCGCGGCCCTGATGGCTGTCTCGGACCCGGGCTCGCTGCCGCTGGCGGACCGCGCCGGGGAACAGCTGCCGGTGGTCGTCGCGGTGATCGCCGTGTTCGGCCTGGCCGAGCTCGCGCTGGGCTGGTTCGTGCTCCGCGGCGGCAACCGCGCCCGCGTGGCCACCATGCTGCTGAGCGCCCTGGCCATCATCGCCCAGGCCGTCGACGTGCTCACCGGCGGACCCGCCGTGACCTTCCAGACCAACCTGGTGGGCCTGTCCCTGGACATCCTGCTGATCATCGCCCTCACCAGCCGGCGCTCCCTCAGCTACGCCCGCAAGGCCGATGGGCAGGGGTCCCCATCGACGCTGGCGGAGGCGGCAGGGTAGGTTCTTGGCATAGGAACTTCCGGATCAGCCGGGGGCCGCTGGGGACGCCGAGAGGTTCGGGTCCGACGATCTAAGGAGATTTTTCGCATGGCTATTTGGGGTGCAGATGTTGATCAGCTGAAGGCGCTGGGGTCCAAGCTGCAGGCCGGGTCGCAGGAAATCGATAACCAGAAGTCGATGCTGACCAAGGTCCTGGCGGGCACGCAGTGGATGGGTCCGGACGCGGAGAAGTTCCGCAGCGAGTGGAACGGCGAGCACGTCGCGGCCCTGACCCGGGTGTCCCAGGCGTTGCAGCAGGCCGGCCAGCAGGCGGTCCGCAACGCCACCGAGCAGCAGAGCGCCTCCGCCCGCTAAGAGCTCCGCGAGCACGGCCCGCGCAGGAAGTACCGTCAGGCCCGGACGCACCCGCGTCCGGGCCTGACGCATCCCTCCGCCGGACCGCTTTTCCGGAACCGGACAACTTTCCGTGCCGACACAATGTCAGCGTTCTAAGGCAGGATAGGTCTGTGAGCACAGCGAAGACCGCAGCAGACAGCGAATCCACGGCCACCGCCCCCGGCAGCGACGGCGGCGCCGTCCCGTCCGAGGCCATCCGCGAGGAGTACGAGCAGCTGGTCGAGGAGGTCCGCAAGCACCGCTTCGCGTACTACCAGGAGGACGCCCCGGTCATCTCCGACGCCGAATTCGACGAACTCTACCGGCGGCTGGAGACGCTCGAGGCCACCCACCCCGAGCTGGTCGCCAACGACTCACCCACCCAGGAGGTGGGCGGCGAGGTCTCCGCCGCGTTCACCGCCGTCGAACACCTCACCCGGATGTACAGCCTCGAGGACGTCTTCTCGGTCGAGGAGGTGGAAGCCTGGATCGCCAAGGCCGAGGCCGGCATCGCCAAAATCGGCAACGGCGGCACCCCGCCGCAGTGGCTCACCGAACTGAAAATCGACGGCCTGGCCGTCAACCTGCTCTACCGCGACGGCGTCCTGGTCCGCGCCGCCACCCGCGGCGACGGCACCACCGGCGAGGACATCACCCACAACGTCCTGACCATCAAGGAAATCCCGCAGCGGCTCACCGGCACGGACTTCCCCGCCGAGATGGAGATCCGCGGCGAGGTGTTCATCCCGTCCAAGGATTTCGCCGCCTTCAACGAGGCCCTGATCAACGAGGGCAAGGCCCCGCTGGCCAACCCGCGCAACGCCGCCGCCGGGTCGCTGCGGCAAAAGGACCCGGCCGAGACCGCCAAACGGCCGCTGAAGATGTACGTCCACGGCATCGGCGCCCGCGAGGGCCTGCAGACCCGGAGCCAGTCGGACACCTACCGCCAGCTCGCCGACTGGGGCCTGCCCACCAGCCCCTACTTCGAGGTGCTGCCCGGCCTGGCCGAGGTGCTGGACTTCATCAAACGCTACGGGGACAAGCGGCACAGCCTCAGCCACGAGATCGACGGCATCGTCGTCAAGGTCGACGACCTCGCCACCCAGCGGGCCCTCGGCTACACCAGCCGCGTGCCCCGCTGGGCGGTGGCGTACAAGTACCCGCCCGAAGAGGTCAACACCAAGCTGCTGGACATCGCCGTCAACGTCGGCCGCACCGGCCGGGTCACCCCGTTCGGCATCATGGAGCCGGTCAAGGTCGCCGGCTCCACCGTCAGCATGGCCACCCTGCACAACCAGGACGTCGTCAAGGCCAAGGGCGTCAAGATCGGTGACATCGTCATTCTGCGCAAAGCGGGCGACGTGATCCCGGAGATCGTCGGCCCGGTCCTGGCGCTCCGGGATCAGCAGGACCCGCCGGTCCGGGACTTCGTCATGCCCACCGAATGCCCGTCCTGCGGCACGCCGCTGGCCCCGGGCAAGGAGGGCGACGTGGACATCCGTTGCCCCAACGCCAGGTCCTGCCCCTCACAGCTGCGCGAACGCGTCTTCCACGTGGCCAGCCGCGGCGCCTTCGACATCGAGGCGCTCGGCTGGGAGGCCGCCGTCGCCCTCACCCAGCCCACCGTGCCCGAGACCCCGCCGCTGACCAGCGAGGCGGCCCTGTTCCGCCTCACCCCCGAGGACCTCGCGGACGTCCGGATCCGGCGCGAAAAGCGCAGCAAGGGCGTGGGCACCGGCGAGTACGAACTGGTCCCGTACTTTTACACCAAGGGCACGGCCAAGAACCCGTCCAAGCCCACCGCCAGCACGGTCAAGCTCTTCGCCGAGCTGGAGAAGGCCAAATCCCAGCCGCTCTGGCGCGTGCTGGTGGCCCTCTCCATCCGGCACGTGGGGCCCCGCGCCTCGCGCGCGCTCGCCACCGCCTTCGGCAGCATGGACGCGATCCGCCAGGCCTCCGAGGAGGAACTGGCCGGGGTGGACGGCGTGGGCCCCGTGATCGCCGTGGCGCTGAAGGAATGGTTCGCCGAGGACTGGCACCGCGAGATCGTGGACAGCTGGGCCGCCGACGGCGTGCGGATGGAGGACGAGGTCGACGACTCCACCCCGCGCACCCTGGAAGGCCTGACCGTGGTGGTCACCGGCAGCCTGGAGGGCTTCAGCCGGGACGAGGCGAAGGAGGCCATCCTGATCCGCGGCGGCAAGGCCGCCGGCTCGGTCTCCAAGAACACCGACTACGTGGTGGCCGGGGAGAACGCGGGCACCAAGCTGGACAAGGCCGAACAGCTGGGCCTGCCGGTGCTGGACGAGGACGGCTTCCGGGCACTGCTGGCCGAGGGGCCGGCAGGCGTGGGCGGCGGGAGTGCGGCCGATACCGAGGCCGGGACAGTCGTCGACGCCGGGGCCGACGCCGAATGAGCGGGACGGACGCGGCCTTCCCTGCCCCGGAGGCGTTCCTCGCGCTGGCCCGGGAGGCGGCCGCCGCCGGCGCCGCCGTCCTGGCCGGGCGCAGCTCGGCGGACCTGGGTGTCAGCAATAAGGGCGACGCGGGGGACTGGGTCACCGACTTCGATCTCGCCGCCGAGGCCGCCGTCCGGGGCGTCATCACCGGCGCCCGGCCCACGGACACCATCACCGGCGAGGAGGGCGGCACCGTGCTGCCCGACGACTCCAGCGGCTACCGCTGGTCCGTCGACCCGCTGGACGGCACCACCAACTTCATCCGCAACATCGTCTACTACGCCACCTCGGTGGCGGTCGCCGGGCCCGACGGGGCCTGGCTGGCCGGCGTCGTCCATGCCCCGGCACTGGGCCGGGTCTACTACGCCTCCCGCGGCCAGGGCGCCTGGCTCGACGAGAACGGCCGCCGGACCGCGCTCAACGGACCCGTCCAGGGCAGGACCGGCCAGATCCTGGCCACCGGCTTCAGCTACGACCCGGCGGTCCGCGCCGAGCAGGCCGCGGGGCTGGCGCAGCTGATGGGCGGCTTCGCCGACGTCCGCCGGCTGGGCTCCGCCGCGCTGGACCTCTGCCTGGTGGCCGATGGCACCCACGACGCCTACGGCGAACGCGGCCTGAACGAGCATGACTTCGCCGCCGGCGCCCTGATCGCGGAGGAGGCCGGCTGCTGGGTCCGCCGGCCGCGGCTGACCAGCGTGCTGAACGGCGGGCCCTCGGACGAGGAGCGCCTGGGCGCCTGGACCTGCGCCGGGCCGCTGGAGCTCTCCGGCACCTTCCCGCTCTGATACCTCAGTCACGGAATGGGCCTTTTGGCCGGGTGGCCCGCACGGCTGCCCGTACCATTGACAGGTGCCTTCGCAGATCCTCATCCGGCCCGCCGTCCCGGCCGACTTCGACGCCGTCGCCCGCATCACCACCGACGCCTACCTCGCCGCCGGGTACTTCGACGACGCCGACCACCCCTACATGCGCCAGATCCGGAAGGTCGCCGAGCGCAACGACAACGCCGTCATCTGGGTGGCCGAACGCGCCGGCGAGGTCATCGGCTCCGTCACCTTGGCCGTCGCGGGGGAGCCGTACGCGGACATCGCCCTGCCCGACGAACTGGAATTCCGGATGCTCGTGGTGGACCCGGCCGTGCAGCGCAGCGGCGCCGGAAAGGCTATGGTCGAAGCCATCATCAACCATGCACGGACCCTGCCCGGCGTCACCGGCGTGGCCCTCACCACCGGCCTGACCTGGGAAAGCGCCCACGGCCTCTACCAAAAGACCGGCTTCCAGCGGGTCCCGGAACGGGACTGGTTCGTCCCTAACACCCAGATCAAGCTGCTGGTCTACCGCCTCGACCTCTAGCGCCGGCCCTCTAGTACCGGTTCTCTGACGGCTGCCCTCGGGTAGGGTGGCCAGCATGGCACCCCGCATCCCCGAGACCATCGACCGGAAGCTGCTCGGCATCTACCTCTCGGACCATCTCACCGGCTCGACGGCGGGACTGGGCCGGGTGGAGCGGATGGCCAAGGACTTCACCGACACCCCGTTCCGGGCCGAGCTGGCCCGGCTGGTGGAGGAACTCACCCGCGAGCGGGAGCTGCTCCGGAACCTCATCCACGAGCTCGGCGTCCCGCAGCGCCCGCACCGGCAGGCGGCGGCCTGGCTGGCCGAACACGCCGGCCGGCTGAAACTCAACGGCCGGATCGTGAGCCGCTCCCCGCTGACCCTGGTGCTCGAGTCCGAACTCATGCGCGCTGCCGTCCTGGGCAAGATCGGCGGCTGGCAGACCATCCTGGAACACGCCGCCGAGCTCGGCCTCGACCCGGCCACCTACGAGCGGCTGATCGAGGATGGCCACGCCCAAATGGAGATCCTGGGCCGCATCCACGAACACGCGCGGAGGAACGCCTTCCGCGCCGGCGGCAGCATCAGCGGCTGACGGCCACCCCATAGCGGTGCTCCGGGCGGCCCGTGCTGCCGTAGCGGAGCTGGATCTCGACGGCGCCGTCGTCCGCCAGCGAGGAAAGGTAGCGCTGCGCCGTGGCCCGGGAGACACCCACCCGGGCGGCCACCTCCGCCGCCGAATACTGCTCGCCGGGGTCCAGGGATTCCAGCACGGCGGCCTCCGTGGCGGACCGCGGCCGGGCCGAGGCGGTGACGTCCCCGGGCATGAGGGACCGCTTGGCCCGCTCCACGGTTTCCTGCGTCACGGCGCCCGGCTGGGTGAGGATCCGGCGGTACCGGGCGTAGGAGCGCAGCTGCTGGGAGAGCGACTCGGACGTGAACGGCTTGAGCAGGTAGCCCAGCGCCCCGCGCCGGAATGCCACCCGCAGCGAGGCGGTGTCCGCGGCGGCGGTCAGCATGATCGTGTCCACATCCAGCTGGTGCAGCAGGTCCAGGCCGGAGGCGTCCGGGAGATACACATCCAGCAGCACCAGGTCCGGGCGGAGGCTATGGATGGCCTGCAGCGCCTGGGCCGCGGAACCGGCCGGCGGCAGGGCCAGGAAGCCGGCCACGGAGTCCACGTAGGCGGCGTGCAGTTTCGCGACGTGGAAGTCGTCGTCGACGATCAGGACGCGGAAGTCCTCAGGCATTGTCCCCTCCTTCGGGGTTCGGGGTCATGGCGGTGGTGCCGGGCAGGGTGGCGAGGAAGACGGCGCCCGGACCGCCCGGGCTGCCGCGGTCCAGCACGGTGACGTCCCCGCCGCGGCGGCGGGCCAGCTGCCGGGCCAGGGCGAGCCCCAGCCCCTGCCCGGCCCCGGCGCGTGCCGGGGTCCTGGCGGTGGTGAAACCCTCGGCGAAGACCCCGTCCGGCCCGGCATCGGACCCGCCGTCGGATGTGGGGAGCCCGTCGCCGGAGTCGCCCACGATGATGTGCAGGGTTCCGGCGGCGCCGTCCGCGCCGGGGGCGTCCAGCACCTCCACCTCCACCCAGCGGTCCGGGCCGGAGCCGGCGACGGCGGCGTTCACGGCGTTGTCGATCAGGTTCCCCAGCACCGTGGTGACGTCCTGCGGCTCCACCACCTGGCCGCGGACCAGGGTCTCCGGGCCGAGGCGCAAGCTGACCCCGCGCTCGTCCGCCTCCACGCCCTTGGCGCCCAGGAAGGCCTGCAGGTAGGGATCCTGCAGCAGCTCGGCCTGGTCCACCGGGAACTTCAGCGGGCCGGTCGCCGCAAGTCTGGCCAGGTAGTCGCGGGCCTGCTGGTGCTGCCCGATGCTCATGAACCCGGCGATGGTGTGCAGCTGGTTGGCGAACTCGTGCCGCTGCGCCCGGAGCGCGGTGGAGAGGGTGCCGACGGCGTCCAGCTGCCGGGTCAGGTGCTGGAGCTCGGTGCGGTCCCGGAGCATGACCACCCAGCCCAGGTCCTCGCGCCCGTGCAGGGCCTTGCGGGCGCTGGCCACGAGGGCACGGCCCCCGGCCACCACCTCGACGGCGTCCGCCTCGGCCGCGTCCGCCCGGGTCAGGGCGTGCAGGGCACCGGGGACGGGGGCGTCCGCCCAGGCGGTCCCGGCCAGGTCCGGCTGGTCCAGCATCCGCCGGGCCGCCGCGTTGAACACGCTGATCCGGCCGTCGGCGGAGATGCCGATCACGCCGTCGTCCACGCCCTGCAGTACCGCCACCTGGTCATGGACCAGGGTGCTGATTTCCTCCGGCTCCAGGCCCAGGGTCAGCCGGCGCAGCCGGTGCCGCAGCAGGAAGGAGGCCAGCACACCGGCCAGCAGGGCGCCGGCGGCGGTGAGGAGGATCGGGGCGATGTCCCGGCCCAGGCTCTGGCCGATCGATTCGGTGGAGTAGCCCACGCTGACCTCGCCCACCACCTGGCCCGTTGGCGCCCCGGCGCCGGGGGCGTAGACGGGGACCTTGGCGCCGGCGGAGGGGCCCAGGGTACCGGTGTTACGGGTGGTGACCTCCTTGCCGGAGAGCGCCTCGGACGGGTCGGTGCTGACCCGCTCGCCCAGCCGGTCGGCGTCGGGGTGGGCCAGCCGGAGCCCGGTCTCGTCGGTGATGACCACGAACAGCGCCCCGGTCCGGGCACGGGCGCCCTCCGCGGCGGCCATCAGCGGCCCGGTGAGCAGTTCGGCCGGCGGCGGGGTGCCGGCCTGGGCGCTGATCTGCTGCACCTCGGACCGGACTCCGGGGTCGGAGGCGACCGTGCGGGCCAGGGTCAGGGCCTGGTTCTCCGCCTCACGGCCCAGCCGGTCGTAGGTCAGCCAGGCGTGGACGGCGCCGCTGAGCAGTACCACCAGCGCCACGACGGCGAGTTGGAGCAGCAGCGTCTGGGTGCTGAAACGCAGGGGAGTGCGGCCCGTGAGGGGTCCCATGGCTGCCTCCTGGGGCGGTCCGGCGTCGTCGATCGGGTGGTGAGCAAAATGAGCACAATGCGTCCAACAAGCAGTATGCCAATCAAATGAGGCAAAGGCACCACCGTGACGCACGCCACCCTAACGTCTGTAGTGCGCATCACAGCGGAGTGGTGCGGACCACTGAAGAAGGAGCCGGCTGTGCTGGTAATACTCGGATTCGCCATGATCGCGGTGTTCATGGTGCTGATCATGACGAAGAAGCTGACGCCGGTGCTGGCGCTGATCATCGTCCCCACCGTTTTTGGACTCTTTGCCGGCGCGGGCCTGGGCATCGGTCCCATGGTGCTCGACTCGATGAAGTCGATGACCTCCACGGCCGCGCTGCTGATGTTCGCCATCATCTACTTCGGCCTGATGATCGACGTCGGGCTCTTCGACCCGCTGGTGCGGTTCATCCTGCGCAAGCTCGGCAACGACCCCGCCAAGGTGGTCCTGGGCACCGCGGTCCTCGCCGCGGCCGTCTCGCTCGACGGCGACGGTTCCACCACCTTCATCCTCACCACCGCGGCGATGCTGCCGGTGTACCTACGGCTGAAGATGAGCCCGGTGGTCCTCACCTGCGTGGCCGGCCTGGCCAACGGCACCATGAACATCCTGCCCTGGGGCGGTCCCACCGCCCGCGCCGCCACCGCGCTGAAGCTCGACGTGAACGACGTGTTCGTCCCGATGATCCCCTCGCTGGTGGTCGGCCTGGCCGTGGTCATGGTCTTCGCCTGGCTGCTGGGCCTGCAGGAACGCAACCGCCTCCGCGCCACCGCCCCGGAGATCTGGGCCGAGGGCGTTGAGTTCGGCGGAACGGCCGACGGCGGCACGGGCACCAGTGGTTCCGGCACCTCCAGCACCTCCGGCCGCCGCGCCGGCCGCACCGGCACCCCGGCCGGCGGCGCCCCCGCGGGTGGCTCCGGCGTCGCAGTCCTGGAACGCACCGAAAACCTCGTGGACGATCGCGACTCCGCCATGGCGGACACCGCCCTGGATCCGGACCGCGCCACCCTGCGGCCGAAGCTGTTCTGGTTCAACCTGGCCCTGACCGTGGCCGTCATGGTGACCCTCGTGGCCAACATCATGCCGCTGCCCTTCGTGTTCATGGTCGGCTCGGCAGTGGCCTTGCTGGTCAACTTCCCGAAGATCAAGGAGCAGAGCGCGCAGCTGATCGCCCACGCACCCTCGATCGTCGCCGTCGTCAGCATGGTCATGGCCGCCGCTGTCCTCACCGGCGTCCTCAACGGCACCGGCATGGTCAAGGCCATGTCCGAGTGGCTGGTGCAGATCATCCCGTCCGACATGGGCCCGCTGATGGCCGTCATCACCGGCATCCTGAGCATCCCGATGACGTTCTTCATGAGCAACGACGCCTTCTACTTCGGCGTCCTTCCGGTCCTGAGCGAAACCGCCGCCCACTACGGCGTCGGCGCGGCGGACATGGCCCGCGCCTCCATCACCGGCCAGCCCTTCCACCTGCAGAGCCCGTTGGTCCCGGCCATCCTCCTGCTGGTCTCCCTGGCCAAGGTGGACCTGGGCGACCACCACAAGAAGGTCCTCTGGCGCACCGCCGTCATCTCCCTGGTCATGCTCGGAGTAGGCCTGGCCACCGGAGCCATCGGCATCGGCTGACAACGAAAGAGAAAAACAAAAGGAGGCAGGGGCGGAAGTTTTTCCGCCCCTGCCTCCTTTGCGTTGTCCGGGCCCCGAGCCCCGGACAGGGGCCGTGAGGTGAGGTAGGCACATCGGCGACGGGACGGACATCCGCCAGCGTGCGTCTAAGCGAGGGCCCCCGCCGTCAGGGTTCCCTGCCCGAGGGGCCACGCCGGCGCGGGACCCGGCCTGAGCTTGCGAAGGCTGGGAGCCGGTGGGGACTTGCGAGGGGAGGGGGACGGTGGGGGTGGACGAGCGAGCACGCGGAGGATCGTCCGGCCCGCCGCCGAAAGGCAGCAGGCCGTCCCACGGCGGCCACGCCGGGCGGTAAGCGTAGTTCAACCCACGTAGACTGGGACGGAAAATAATCCGAACCTTGCAGGGGAGATCCATGGCTGCGATCAACCGCGACGACGTCGCGCATCTCGCGCGTCTCGCGCACATCGAGATGAGTGCTGAAGAGCTGGACAGGATGGCCGGCGAGCTCGCCGTCATCGTCGAATCGGTCAAGTCCGTCAGTGAAGCCGCCGGGGAAGACGTCCCCGCCACGTCCCACCCGATCCCGCTGACCAACGTCTTCCGCGAGGACGTCGTCGGCCACACGTTCACGGCCGAGCAGTCGCTCTCCGGCGCCCCCGACGCGTACGAGGGCCGCTTCAAGGTCCCGGCCATCCTGGATGAGGACTAAGACATGACTGACACCAACGAACTGATCCGCCTCTCCGCCGCCGCGCTCGCCGAGAAGCTGGCCGCCCGCGAGGTCACCGCCGTCGAGGTCACCCAGGCCTACCTGGACCGCATCGCCGCCGTCGACGGCCAAGTCAACGCCTTCCTGCACGTCAACGGCGAGGAAGCCCTCGCCGTCGCCGCCGAGGTGGACGCCATCCGCGCCGCCGGCGGCGCCGAAGCCGAGGCCCTGCACGTCCTGGCCGGCGTCCCGATCGCCGTCAAGGACCTGATCGTCACCGTCGGCCAGCCCACCACGGCCGGCTCGAAGATCCTCGAGGGCTGGCACAGCCCCTACGACGCCACCGTCGTCGAGCGCCTGCGCGCGGCCAGGATGCCGATCCTGGGCAAGACCAACCTGGACGAATTCGCCATGGGCTCCTCCACCGAGCACTCCGCCTACGGCCCCACCCGCAACCCGTGGGACCTGGACCGCATCCCCGGCGGGTCCGGCGGCGGGTCCGCCGCGGCGGTGGCCGCGTTCGAGGCCCCGCTGGCCCTCGGCACGGACACCGGCGGCTCCATCCGCCAGCCCGGCGCCGTCACCGGCACCGTCGGCGTCAAGCCCACCTACGGCGGCGTCTCCCGCTACGGCGCGATCGCCATGGCCTCCTCGCTGGACCAGATCGGCCCGGTCTCCCGCACCGTGCTGGACTCCGCGCTGCTGCACCAGGTGATCGGCGGCCACGACCCGCGCGACTCCACCTCGCTGCCGGACCCGCTGGAGGACCTGGTGGCCGCCGCCCGCACCGGCAACGTCGAGGGCATGAAGATCGGCATCATCAAGGAACTCCACGGCGAGGGCTACCAGGCCGGCGTCGAGAACCGCTTCAACGAGGCACTCGAGCTGCTCAAGGGCGCCGGCGCCGAGATCGTCGAGGTCTCCTGCCCGAACTTCAAGTACGCCCTGGGCGCCTACTACCTGATCATGCCCTCGGAGGCCTCCTCCAACCTGGCAAAGTTCGACGGCGTCCGGTTCGGCCTGCGCGTGCTGCCCGAAGAGGGTCCGCTGACCATCGAACGCGTCATGGGCGCCACCCGCGCGGCCGGCTTCGGCGACGAGGTCAAGCGCCGCATCATCCTGGGCACCTACGCCCTGAGCGCCGGCTACTATGACGCATACTACGGTTCGGCCCAGAAGGTGCGCACCCTGATCCAGCGCGACTTCGACGCCGCGTTCGCCCAGGCCGACGTGCTGATCTCCCCGACGGCGCCCACCACGGCGTTCAAGCTCGGCGAGAAGCTGGACGACCCGCTGGCGATGTACCTCAACGACGTCGCCACCATCCCGGCGAACATGGCCGGTGTCCCCGGCCTGTCCCTGCCCGGCGGCCTGGCGGACGAGGACGGCCTGCCCGTCGGTGTCCAGCTGCTGGCCCCGGCCCGGCAGGACGCCCGCCTCTACCGTGTCGGCGCCGTGCTCGAGTCGCTGCTCGAGGAACAGTGGGGCGGTCCCCTGCTGGCGAAGGCCCCTTCACTCACTGATTCTTCTACGGCTGCTTCTTCTGCGGCTGCCGCCGCCCTGAGCCACGGAGGTTCACACTAATGACTGACGCAACCCTCAGCTTCGAAGAGGCGATGGAGAAGTACGACCCCGTCCTCGGCTTCGAGGTCCACGTCGAGCTGAACACCAAGACCAAGATGTTCTCCTCCGCGCCGAACGTCTTCGGCGACGAGCCGAACACCAACGTCAATGAGGTGGACCTGGGCCTCCCGGGCGTCCTGCCGGTGGTGAACAAGACCGCGATCGAGTCCTCGATCAAGATCGGCCTGGCGCTGAACTGCACGATCGCCGAGTCCTGCCGTTTCGCCCGGAAGAACTACTTCTACCCGGACACCCCGAAGAACTTCCAGACCTCGCAGTACGACGAACCCATCGCCTACGACGGGTACTTGGACATCGAGCTCTCCGATGGCACCGTCTTCCGGGTCGAGATCGAACGCGCCCACATGGAAGAAGACGCCGGCAAGCTCACCCACATGGGCGGCGCCGCCGGACGCATCCAGGGCGCGGACTACTCGCTGGTGGACTACAACCGCTCCGGCGTGCCGCTGGTGGAGATCGTCACCAAGCCGATCGAGGGCGCCGGCAGCCGCGCCCCCGAACTGGCCAAGGCCTACGTCGCCGCGATCCGCGAGATCGTCAAGAACCTCGGCGTCTCGGACGCGAAGATGGAACGCGGAAACGTCCGCTGCGACGCTAACGTCTCGCTCCGCCCGCACGGCCGCGAACGCTTCGGCATCCGCTCCGAGACCAAGAACGTGAACTCGCTGCGCGCCGTCGAACACGCCGTCCGCTACGAGATCCAGCGGCACGCCGCCGTCCTGGATGCGGGTGAACCGGTCATCCAGGAGACCCGGCACTGGCACGAGGACACCCGCTCCACCACCTCGGGCCGGCCCAAGTCCGACGCGGACGACTACCGGTACTTCCCGGAACCGGACCTGGTGCCGGTCGTCGCCTCCCGTGAATGGGTCGAGGAGCTCCGGGCCACCCTGCCCGAGCCGCCGGCCGCCCGCCGCAAGCGCCTACAGGCCGACTGGGGCTACTCCGACCTGGAGTTCCGCGACGTCGTCAACGCCGGCGTCATGGACGAGATCGAGGAAACCATCGCAGCCGGCGCCACCCCCACGGTGGCCCGCAAATGGTGGATGGGCGAGATCGTCGGCCGCGCCAAGAACGCCGACGTCGACCCCGGCCAGCTGGGCGTCAACCCGGCCACCATCGTGGAACTGAATACCATGGTGGAGGCCGGCAAGATCAACAACAAGATGGCCTCCGAGGTCCTCGACGGCGTCCTCGCCGGCGAGGGCACCCCGGCGGAAATCGTCGAGAAGCGCGGCCTCGCCGTGGTCTCCGACGATGGCCCGCTGCTCGAAGCCATCGACGCTGCCCTCGCCACGCAGCCGGACGTCGCGGACAAGATCCGCGGCGGCAAGGTCCAGGCGATCGGCGCGATCGTCGGCGGCGTCATGAAGGCCACCCGCGGCCAGGCCGACGCCGGCCGTGTCCGGGAGCTGATCCTGGAGCGCCTCGGCGTCGAAGGCTAGAGCCTAAGCCCCCACCAGATCGGTCATGATCGTCTGCAGCGCCTCGCAGACCATCATGACCGATCGGCGTTTAAGGTTCTCCGGCCGCGCCAGCAGGTCGATCCGGCGCCGGGTGCTGATCCCCTCCAGCGGCTTGAGCACGATCGAGGGGTTCAGCACCGGCCGGGCGGTGTGCCGGGGGAGCAGCCCGATCACGCTCCCCGCGGCCACCAGCGCCGCCACCGTGGAGTAGTCGTTGATCCGGTGCACGATATTCAGCTCCCGGCTGGCCACGGCGGCGACGGCGGAGAGCACGTCCGCGGGGGAGTAGCCGGCGTGGCTGGTCACCCAGGGCTCGCCGACGACGTCGTCCGCGCTCACCGCCCGCTGCCCGGCCAGCCGGTGGCCCGCCGGCAACGCCACGTCCAGCGGTTCGTGCGCCAGCGGAATCACCGCCACCCGCTCCTCGGGCCAGCGCGGGCTGTGGTCCATCCGGTGGGCCAGGACCAGGTCGTAGCGGGCGGTCAGGGCCGGGAAGTCCTGCTGTGCGACGTCTTCGTCGGAGAGCCGCACCTCCGGCCGGCCCGGCCCCGCCAGCAGCCGGGCCAGCGGCGCGAACAACGCCTGCCCCGCGCTGTGGAACCCGCTGAGGGTCACCGGCGCGGCGGGGGAGCCGTGGTATTCGCCGATCGCGGCGCGGGCCTCGGCCATGGCGCTGACGACGGCGGCCCCGGCGTCGGCGAGCACCTGCCCGGCCTCGGTGAGTACCAGGTTCCGGCCCTCCTTGCGGGTCAGCGGCACCTCCACGGAGCGCTGCAGCGCCGCCAGCTGCTGGGACACCGCCGAGGGGGTAACCAGCAGGGTTTCGGCGACGGCCTTGACGCTGCCCAGGGCGCCGAGTTCGCGGAGCATTTCGAGCTGGTGGATTTCCATGCCCACCATCCTACGGCTAAGAAAAATCTAAATCGTCGATTGAGAAATTTTCGGTTGTGCTAATGCATCCGGGCGGTTGTAATGGGGTGAGTTGACCCACACCCCGCCACCTCCCCGGCGGCACCAGCACAGTAAGGCAGGCCCATGAAGGCTCTCTACAAGTCCGGAGCGCACGCCGGATTCGACCTCGTCGACCGGCCGGAACCGGAGACCGGGGCCGGGGACGTCAAGATCCGGGTGATGACCACCGGCATCTGCGGCACGGACCTGCACATCCAGTCCTGGGACGCCTGGGCCCAGGGCATGATCAACGCCCCGCTGATCGCCGGCCACGAGTTCTACGGCGAGGTGGTGGAGGTCGGCGAGGACGTCCTGGACGTCAAGGCCGGCGACCGGGTTTCCGGCGAAGGCCACATCGTCTGCGGGATCTGCCGCAACTGCCGCGCCGGCCGCAAGCAGATGTGCATCAATACCGTCAGCGTCGGCGTCCAGCGCGACGGCGCCTTCGCCGAATACGTCGTGATCCCCGAGACCAACGTCTGGGTCCACCACGACCCGTCCGTCACCCCGGAACTCGGCGCCATCTTCGACCCGTTCGGCAACGCCGTCCACACCGCCCTGAGCTTCCCGCTGGTCGGCGAGGACGTCCTGATCACCGGCGCCGGACCCATCGGCCTGATGGCGATCGCCGTCGCCCGCCACGCCGGCGCCCGCAAGATTGCCATCACCGACGTCTCCGCCCCGCGCCTGGCCCTGGCCCGCACGCTCGGCGTCGACCTCGCGATCGACGTCTCCACCACCCGGGTCAAGGACGCCCAGCGCGAACTGGGCATGCGCGAGGGCTTCGACGTCGGCATGGAAATGTCCGGCCACCCCACCGCCCTGCCGGAAATGATCGAGAACATGAACCACGGCGGCCGGATCGCCATGCTCGGCCTGCCCAGCCAGTCCATCGACATCGACTGGGGCAAGGTCGTCACCCACATGCTCACCATGAAGGGCATCTACGGCCGCGAGATGTTCGAGACCTGGTACGCCATGAGCGCCATGCTCTCCTCCAACCCGGTGCTGCACGCGAACATCTCTGCCGTCGTCACCGACACCCTGCCCGCCTCCGAGTGGGAGAAGGGCTTCGAGATCGCCCGTGCCGGCGTCGGCGGCAAGGTCGTCCTCGACTGGACCGGCTTCTAGGCCCCGGCCCATTCCGGTACCGTACAACCACCCACCCAGCCCAGGAGCGCACCGACCATGTATTCAGCCATCAAGGACCAGCTGCAGCACGAACTCGATGAGATCCGCAGCGCCGGCCTGTTCAAGACCGAGCGGCACATCGATTCGCCGCAGGCCAACCACATCACGGCCGGCCAGCTCGGCCAGCCCGGCACGGACGTGCTGAACTTCTGTGCCAACAACTACCTGGGCCTGGCCGACCACGCGGAGATCATCGCCGCCGCCAAGGACGCCATGGACTCCCGCGGCTTCGGCATGGCCAGCGTCCGCTTCATCTGCGGCACCCAGGACCTTCACCTGGCCCTGGAGAAGCGCGTCTCGGCGTTCCTCGGCACCGAGGACACCATCCTGTTCTCCTCCTGCTTCGACGCCAACGGCGGGGTCTTCGAGTCCCTCTTCGGCCCGGAGGACGCGGTCATCTCCGACGCCCTGAACCACGCCTCCATCATCGACGGGATCCGGCTCTGCAAGGCCCGCCGCTTCCGCTACGCCAACCGGGACATGGCCGACCTCGAGGCCCGCCTGATCGAGGCGGACAACCAGGAGAATCCGGCCCGCCGCAAGATCATCGTCACCGATGGCGTATTCTCCATGGACGGTTACCTCGCCCCGCTCGAGGCGATCTGCGACCTGGCCGACAAGTACGACGCCATGGTCATGGTGGACGACTCGCACGCCGTCGGCTTCATGGGTCCCACCGGCGCCGGCACCCCCGAACACGCGGGCGTCTCGGACCGGGTGGACATCTACACCGGCACCTTCGGCAAGGCCCTCGGCGGTGCCTCCGGCGGCTACGTCTCCGGCCGCCGCGAGGTCGTCGCCATGCTCCGGCAGAAGGCCCGCCCCTACCTGTTCTCGAACTCCCTGGCCCCCGCGATCGTCGCCGCCACCCTGAAGGCCCTGGACCTGGTGGAGAACTCCGCGGAGCTGCGCGGAAAGCTCTTCGCCAACGCCGGGCTGTTCCGCCGCCGGATGGCCGAGGAGGGCTTCGAGCTGCTCGACGGCGAACACGCGATCGTCCCGGTGATGTTCGGCGACGCCGTCATGGCCGCCAAGGTCGCCGACGCCATGCTCGGCCACGGCGTCTTCGTCACCGCCTTCAGCTACCCCGTGGTCCCCAAGGGTGCCGCCCGGATCCGCGTCCAGCTCTCGGCCGCGCACAGCACCGACGACGTCGAACGCTGCGTCCAAGCGTTCGTGGCCAGCCGCGCGGAGGTCGCCGCCGCGTAGCAACCCGGTCCGCAAGACCTGCTGACGGATGTCCCCGCCGGGTGCGAGGATGGGTCACATGTCAGCTCATTACGATGTTGTGATTGCCGGCGGCGGCATTGCCGGACTGTCCCTGGCCTCGGCGCTGGCCGGCAAGTGCAGCGTGGCGCTGGTCGAGGCCGAGCAGACGCTGGGCTACCACACCTCGGCGCGCTCGGCCCGGCAGCTCATCCCCAGTTACGGCCCGCCCGTGGTCCGGGACCTGACGCTGCGCACGCTGGAACTGATCGGCACGCACGAGGGCACCCGCCCCGAACCCGTCCTCTCGCCCCGGCGGTTTATGCTGATCGGCGACGAGGACGCGGTCCGCGAGCAGGCCAGCGGCTTCATGCACCTGATCGGCCACGACGAGGCGCTCAAGCTCTGCCCGGCGCTGAAACCGGAGAGCTTCACCTCCGCCGGGCTGGACTCCGGCTCCTTCGCCTGCAACGCCTCCCTGCTGCTGGAGGACCACCGGGAGCGGGCCGTCGCCGGCGGCGTGGACATCATCACCGGCGCCCGCATCCACTCCGCGCAGCGCACGGGCTCGGGCTGGGAACTGGGCGCCGGGCAGGAGGCGCTCTCCACCGCCGTCGTGGTCAACGCCGCGGGCGCCTGGGCGGATGAGCTCGCCGTCCTTGCCGGCGTCGAGAAGCTCGGCCTGCAGCCCTTCCGCCGCACCGCGGCGATCGTCGACGTCGAGAATCCGCTTCCGCCCGGCTGCCCGATGGTGGCCGCCACGGACAGCTTCTACTTCCGCCCGGACGGCAGGCACCAGGTGCTGATCTCGCCCTCGGAGAAGGTCCCCAGCGGACCCGAGGACGCCCGGCCGTACCCCGGCGACGTCGAGGCCCTGATCGCCCGCTTGAACGAGGTGACCACCCTCGGCATCAACGCCGTCAGCCGGGCCTGGACCGGGCTGCGCACCGAGGCCTCCGACGGCATCCCGGTGGTGGGGTTCGACGCCGAGGCGCCGGGCTTCTTCTGGCTCGCCGGCCAGGGCGGCTATGGCTTCCAGACCTCCTCCGGGATCGCCGAACTCGCCGCCGGACTGATCCTCGCCGGTCAGGCGGCCGGGGCGCCGTTCCCGGCCGACAGTCCGGCATCCCGGACAGCGGCGGCGCTGGCGGCGACGCGGATGTCCATCCGGGCCTGAAGAATGGACCCATGAGCACCCTGATCACCAATATCGGCGAACTGATGACGCAGGACCTCGAGTACCGGGTCCTGCACGACGCCGCCGTGGTCATCGAGGGCGAACGCATCGCCTGGCTGGGCCCCGCCGGGGACGCCCCGGCCGCGGACGACGCCATCGACGCCGCGGGGCGTGCGCTGCTGCCCGGCTGGGTGGACTCGCACACGCACCTGGTCTTCGCCGGCGACCGAACCGCGGAGTTCGAGGCGCGGATGGCGGGGGAGGAGTACAGCGCCGGCGGCATCGCCGTGACCATGGGCGCGACCCGGGCGACCGGTGACTTCGACCTCACCCGCCTGGCGCTGGGCCGGGTGGCGGAGGCCGTCTCGCAGGGCACCACGTACCTGGAGACCAAGACCGGCTACGGGCTTGACGTGGACAACGAGGCCCGCAGCGCCCGGATCGCCTCCACGGTCGCCGACGAGGTCACCTACCTCGGCGCCCACCTGGTCCCGGCTGGCATGGACGCCGAGGAGTACACGGACCTGGTCTGCGGTCCGATACTTGCAGCGGTCCGGCCCTACGTGCGCTGGGCCGACGTCTTCTGCGAACGCGGCGCCTTCACCGAGGAGCAGTCCCGCCGCGTGCTGGCGGCCTGCCGGGAGGCTGGCCTGGGCCTGCGGCTGCACGGCAACCAGCTCGGCGAGGGCCCGGGCGTGCGGCTGGCGGTGGAGTTCGGGGCCGCCAGCGTGGACCACGTGAATTACCTGTCCCGGGAGGACGTGCGCGACCTCGCGGACAGCTGGTCCGGCTGGGAAGCCGCGGCCGGCGCCGGGGAGCGCGGCACGGTGGCCACCTGCCTGCCGGCCTGCGACCTCTCCACCCGGCAGCCGCTGGCCCCCGGCCGCGAACTGCTGGACGCCGGCGTCCAGCTGGCCCTCGCCTCCAACGCCAACCCCGGCACCTCCTACACCAGCTCCATGGCCTTCTGCGTCACCACCGCGGTGCTGCAGATGCGGCTCAGCGTGCACGAGGCGGTCCGCGCCGCGACCTACGGCGGGGCGCTGGCGCTGGGCCGGGAGTCGGGGAACGACGTCGACGGCGAACGCGCTGTGGGGTCGATCGCCGTCGGCCACCGCGCGGACCTGCACCTGCTCAACGCCCCCTCGGCCACCCACCTGGCCTACCGGCCGGGCATGCCGCTGACCCACGCCGTCTGGCGCGCCGGGGTCCGCGCCCGCTAAACCTTCTAGAAGACCATGGGCGGGGCGTGCAGCACGGTCTCGTCCACGCGCCGCTCCACCCACTGGCTGAACGGCTTGTCGAGTTCGTACTTCCCGTCCCCGGTGCGGTGCAGGGTGCGCAGCTCGGCGTTGTCCGGGTTGTTCAACGACTCGAAGTACTCCACGGACCAGTGGAACCAGCGCATGCAGAACAGCCGCATGGTCAGCCCGTGCGTAACGAACAGGGCGTTGGGCGCGTAGTCCGGTTTGGACCAGTGCCGGTACAGGGTCTCCATGAACGAGGAGATCCGGTCGTAGACATCGGACCCGGACTCGCCCTCGCGGAACCGGTAGAAGAAGTGCCCGTAGGCGTTCCGGAGCTCCTTCTGGTCCTCGATGTCACCGGCGATCTGGAAGTTCGCCCAGTCCTGCTCCCGCAGCCGGGGCTCCTCGATGACCCGCTCGGTCAGGTTGCCCAGGTCCAGCGCTTCGAGGGTCTGGTAGGCACGCAGATAGGGGGAGACGTAGACGCAGACCTGCTGCCCGTCCAGCTGGCGGCGGAGTTCGACGCCGGCGGCCCGGGCCTGCTCGACGCCCAGATCGGTCAGCGGGATGCGGTAATCGGGCACCCGGTTGTAGATGGAGGTGTCGGCATTGGCGGCGGACTGGCCGTGCCGGATCATCAGGATTTTCCCGGGCGCGCTCACAGCCCCAGCTTAGGCGCGTCCGGCCAACTCCCGGCAACGGCAGGCAAGATAGGACCATGCTGGTTACCTCCCGCCGCCGTGTGCGGTTCGAAGTATGGATTGTGCTGGGACTCTCGCTGGGGCAGTCGGCGGTGTACTCGGTGGTGCAGTTGCTGGACAAGCTCTCGCAGGCGCCGCTGGCCCAGGGGACCTCAACGCTGAACCGCTCCCAGAGCAGCCGCGAGTACTTCGACCTGACCTACCAGCTGCTGGACATCGCCTTCGCGCTCGTCCCCGTGCTGCTGGTGCTCTACTTCCTCACCGGTCCCCGCGAGCCGGGGACCCCCGGCGGCTCGGCATTCCGGAAGCTCGGGTTCGATTTCGCACGCCCCGGAAAGGACCTGCTGCAGGGTGTGGGCCTGTTCCTGCTGATCGGCATCCCGTCGCTGGGCCTCTATGCCGCCGGCCGGGCCCTGGGCATCACGACGGCGATCATCCCGAGCGCGCTGGGCACCTACTGGTGGACCGTGCCCGTCCTGGTCCTCTCCGCCATCCGGCACGGGATCGTCGAGGAGGTGATCGTGGTGGGATACCTGCTGGACCGGTTCGGTAAACTCGGCTGGCGGCTGCCGGCGGCCATCGCCGCGAGCTCAATCCTGCGCGGCAGCTACCACCTGTACCAGGGGTTCGGGCCGTTCATCGGCAACGCCATCATGGGCGTCATCTTCGCCCTGGTCTACACCCGGACCCGGCGGGTGATGCCGCTGGTGATCGCGCACGCGCTGCTGGACATCGTGGCGTTCGTGGGCTTCAGCCTGTTCGGCAAGGCGGTCGGCCTGGGCTGAGGCTTCTGGGATTCCTGCGGAGACGTGTCCTGCGGTGCCCTGACCCGCACGACGAGGCGGGGAGCGGCTTAAAGAGTTTCGGCCCCCGGCGGCGGGTGGCGTCATTGACACCCGCGGCCGGCGGCCGAAGTTGTGGCGGGCCGAAGCCCTAGATGGTGACGGCTCCGGAAGCGGTCTCGAAGGTGACCGAGAGGATGCCCGGCGTGCCGTGCGGGGCCTGCCAGTTCACGGCCACGTCCTCCAGCGGCTTCTCCACCGGTTCGCCCAGCCACTCGGTGACCCGCTGCGCGGAGCCCGCGATGGTCAGCTCGGACATCTTCACCGAGCTCTCGTAGGCGTTGGACGGGTGCAGGGCCGGGTCGCCCTCCCACTTGAGCATGTAGGGCACCTGCGGATCCGCGATCAGGCCCAGGATGCCGATCTGCTTCCAGACCAGTTCACGGCCATCGGGGAACTTGCGGTTGCCGTTGACCGCGGCGCGGCCCAGGCGTTCCTCGAAGGGTGCCAGGTCGTCGACCTCAACGCACCAGCCCATCCAGCCGCCGCCGGCGGCGGAGCGGGCGCGGACCGCCTGGCCGAACGGTGCCTTGTCCGACGCCGGGTGGTCCAGGACCTCCACGACCTCCAGGTACTT
Source organism: Arthrobacter sp. NPDC080082 (assembly GCF_040686595.1). NCBI lineage: Bacteria > Bacillati > Actinomycetota > Actinomycetes > Micrococcales > Micrococcaceae > Arthrobacter > Arthrobacter sp. NPDC080082. Next base: position 259,286 of record NZ_JBFBKQ010000004.1, read on the forward strand.
GTGCCCGGCGAGGGGGATGATCATGTTGCGGGTGCCGAATCGGGGGTGCACGCCGCCCTTGACGGCCTCGACCCCGAGGGCCGTGGCGATACGGTCGGTGGTGGCCGCGAGGCCATCCTTTTCACAGGCGTAAGAGACGTGATCCATGCGCATGCCCTCATCTTGGCACTTTGTGATGGACCTCTCAGCTTAGGCTGTCCTAACCTCGCCGGCGCCGCCCGGAGGGTCCCCGTGCCGCCCGGCGCGGCCGGGGAAATCCGCCGGAGAAGCCGTCCCGGGGACCGGTTTCTTCATCTTTGTCACAAAGCTATCCGGACCGGTTTCCGGCTTCCTACACTGGGAGCAGGTCATGAGTGCCAGCGCCAAGCCCCGGCTCGCTGGCCGGCAACCCTCCTTGCGCGGTGGGGTGCCCCGGGTGAAGACCTGGCCCTCCGGCGACCGCCGGCGGGGCAAGCGCGGCGCCAGGGCCGTGACGATATTCCGGGACCTGCCAGCGGCGCAGGACCCGGGAGGCGGTGCCGTCCTGAGCCCAGTCACAGGAGACACCATGTCCAACGCCTGGTCCTTTGAAACCCGTCAGATTCACGCCGGCCAGCAGCCGGACGCCGCCACCGGCGCCCGTGCGCTGCCGATCTACCAGACGACGTCGTTCGTCTTCCCGAGCGCCGAGAGCGCCGCCAACCGGTTCGCCCTGGCCGAGCTCGCCCCCATCTACACCCGAATCGGCAACCCCACCCAGGACGCGGTCGAACAGCGCATCGCCAGCCTGGAGGGCGGCCTCGGCGCGCTGCTGCTCAGTTCCGGGCAGGCGGCGGAAACCTTCGCCATCCTCAACATCGCCGAGGCCGGGGACCACGTGGTGGCCAGCCCCAGCCTCTATGGCGGCACCTACAACCTGCTGGCCCACACTCTGAAGAAGTTCGGCATCTCCGTGACCTTCGTGGCGGACCCGGACAACCTGGACCAGTGGCGCGAGGCGGTGCAGCCGAACACCAAGCTGTTCTTCGGGGAGGTGGTCTCCAATCCGCGCCAGGACGTCCTGGACATCGAGGGAATCTCGGACGTGGCCCACCAGGCAGGGGTGCCGCTGATCGTGGACAACACCCTCGCCACCCCGTACCTGATCCGGCCGCTGGAGTGGGGCGCGGACATCGTGGTGCACTCGGCCACGAAGTACCTGGGCGGCCACGGCTCGGCGATCGCCGGTGTGATCGTGGACTCCGGGAAGTTCGACTTCGGCGCGGACCCGGAGCGGTACCCCGGCTTCAACACCCCCGACCCCAGCTACAACGGCCTGGTCTACGCCCGGGACCTGGGCGCGGACGGCGCACTGGGGGCCAACCTCTCCTACATCCTCAAGGCCCGGGTCCAGCTGCTGCGCGACCTCGGCTCCGCCGTCGCGCCCTTCAACGCCTTCCTGATCGCCCAGGGCATCGAGACGCTGAGCCTGCGGGTGGAGCGGCACGTCGCCAACGCCACCCGGGTGGCCGAATGGCTGGAGGGCCGGGAGGACGTCGAATCGGTCGCCTACGCGGGGCTGCCCTCGAGCCCCTGGTACGAGCGCGGCCGGAAGTACGGTCCCCGCGGTACGGGCGCCGTCGTCTCCTTCGTCATCGCCGGGGGAGTGGAGGCCGGCAAGCGCTTCGTCGATGCCCTGGAGCTGCACTCGCACGTGGCGAACATCGGCGACGTGCGCTCGCTGGTGATCCACCCGGCGTCGACCACGCACAGCCAGCTCAGCCCGGAGCAGCAGGCGGTGGCGGGCGTCCACCCGGGCCTGGTCCGGCTCTCGGTGGGCCTGGAGCACATCGACGACATCCTGGCGGACCTCGACGCCGGCTTCCGCGCCGCGAAGACCGGCTAGGTCCGGGACCCCTGCCGGATTTCCCCACCTTTGCGGGCCCGACGGCGGCCGGCGCGGCGTGTCCGCGGCGACCCGCCCGCCTTGGCCTTCAAAGGTGGGGAAACGGGGCGGCGGGGCGGGCGGCTGTCACATGGAAGTCACAATCTTCGCCACGACGCCGCCCTCTTTCGTAGACTCGGTGCAGGTCATGAGTGCCAGCGACAGCCCCGGCTTGCTGGCCGGCAACCCTCCTTTTGCGGCGGGGTGCCCCGGGTGAAGACCTGGCCTGCCGGTCAATTGACGGCAGGCAAGCGCGAAGTGAGGTCTTTTAACATGACGATTGCCGTCACCCGAACGGGTGTACCCGCCACCAGCCCCGCAGCAGGAAACGCCGCCGCCCCCGAAGGCACCGTGCGGTACCTGTCCGTCGGCGCCCTGGAACTCGAATCCGGCGCCGTCCTGCCGGACGTGGTGCTGGCCTACGAGACCTGGGGCACCCTGAACGCGGACGCCTCCAACGCCGTTCTGATCGAGCACGCCCTGACCGGGGACACCCACGTCACCCGCGGCGCCGGCGGGGAGCCTGGCTGGTGGGAACAGCTCGCCGGCCCCGGCGCGCCCGTGGACACGGACCGGTACTTCGTGGTGTCCATCAACATCCTCGGCGGCTGCTACGGCTCCACCGGCCCGTCCACGCCGGCGCCCGACGGCCGGCCCTGGGGATCCCGCTTCCCCCTCGTCACCCTGCGCGACAGCACCGCCGCCGAGGCCCGGCTGGCCGACGCGCTGGGCATCCACCGATGGCACGCCGTGCTCGGCGGCTCCCTCGGCGGCGCCCGGGCCCTGGAGTGGGCCGTCAGCTACCCGGAACGCGTGCGCCGCTGCGCCGTGATCGCCGTCGGCGCCTACAGCACCGCCGAACAGATCGCCTTCGCCCAGGCCCAGACCCTCGCGATCCGTCAGGACCCGCGCTTCAATGGCGGCGACTACTACGGCGGCCCCGAGCCGCATGAGGGCCTGGCGCTGGCCCGGCGGATCGCGCACATCACCTACCGCTCGGCCGCCGAACTGGAGGGCCGCTTCGGCCGGACCGGTCAGGACGGCGAGACACCGCTCGCGCCCGGGCCGCTGTCCGGCCGCGGCCGCTACCAGGTGGAGAGCTACCTGGACCACCAGGGCAATAAACTGGTGCAGCGCTTCGACGCCAACAGCTACATCGCGATCACCGAAGCGCTGATGAGCCACGACGTCGCCCGTGGCCGCGGAAACCTGCAGCAGGCGCTCGCCGGGGCTACCGCCGAGTTCTTCATCGCCGCCGTGGACTCGGACCGGCTGTACTTTCCCGAACAGTCCCGGGAGCTCGCGGCGGCCCTGCCGGGGGAGGTGCCCATGCACGTCATCTCGGCCCCGATCGGCCACGACGGGTTCCTGACCGAGATCGGCCAGCTCGGCGGCGTCCTCCGGGAGGCGTTCTTCGCCTGAGCATCAAGGCTTCTTCGCTGGCTCTTGCCGGGGACTGGTGTGCAATTTTGCAGATAGGCTCTGCGCGATTGGTCGTTGAGGCTGCGGCGGTGACACTCCATACTCGTGGAGAATGACCGCGTGTGGTCCAACTCACACGGAGTCAGCCCAGTAAGCCGCAGGGTGTCGATGGCGACACCGAAGGAGTTCTTATGAGCACGGAAAACGCCGCCGCGAGGCGCGCAGAGGAAACCGACGTCAAGGCGTCCGGCCTCAAGAAAGTCGTCGCCGCCTCCATGGCCGGCACGGTGGTGGAGTGGTACGAATTCTTCCTCTACGCCTCCGCCGCAACCCTGGTCTTCGGCAAGGCCTTCTTCCCCAATTCCCAGACCGAACTGGACGGCATCCTGGCCGCCTTCCTGACCTACGCGGTCGGCTTCGTCGCCCGCCCCATCGGCGGCATCGTCTTCGGCCACTTCGGTGACAAGTTCGGGCGCAAGCAGCTGCTGCAGCTGAGCATCATCCTGGTGGGTGTCTCCACCTTCCTGATGGGCTGCCTGCCCACCTTCGCCCAGATCGGCTACTGGGCTCCGGCCCTGCTGGTCTTCCTGCGCTTCGCCCAGGGCTTCGCCGTCGGCGGTGAGTGGGGCGGCGCCGTCCTGCTGGTGGCCGAGCACAGCCCCAGCAAGTCCCGCGGCTTCTGGGCCAGCTGGCCGCAGTCCGCCGTGCCGCTGGGTAACCTCTTCGCCACCGCGGTGCTGTTCATCCTCTCCTCGGTCCTGTCCTCCGCCGACTTCCTCGGCTGGGGTTGGCGTGTGGCCTTCTGGCTCTCCGCCGTGATCGTCCTGATCGGCTACTACATCCGCACCAAGGTCAACGATGCGCCGATCTTCCTCGAGGCCCGCAAGGAAGTCGAAGCCGGCCACAAGGGCTACGGCGTTGCCGAGGTCTTCCGCCGCTACCCCCGCGGCGTCTTCACCGCCATGGGCCTGCGCTTCGCGGAGAACATCCTCTACTACCTCGTGGTCACCTTCTCCATCACCTACCTGAAGACCGTGGTCCACGCCGACACCACCCGCATCCTCATGCTGCTGCTGATCGCCCACGCCATTCACTTCTCTGTGGTTCCGATGGTGGGCCGGCTGTCCGACCGCCTGGGCCGCCGCCCGGTCTACATGGCCGGCGCCGTCCTCGGTGCCACCTGGGGCTTCTTCGCCTTCCCGATGATGGACACCGGCAACGACTTCATCATCCTTGCCTCGGTCATCATCGGCCTGCTGTTCCACGCCCTGATGTACGCCGGCCAGCCGGCCATCATGGCCGAGATGTTCCCGACCCGGATGCGCTACTCCGGCGTCTCCCTCGGCTACCAGGTGACCTCGATCGTGGCCGGTTCGCTCGCCCCGATCATCGCAGTGGCGTTGCTGGGCGAGTACAAGTCCTCCGTCCCGGTTGCCATCTACCTGGCGATCGCCTGCGCGATCACCGCCGTCGCGGTGCTCTTCCTGAAGGAAACCCGCGGCATCTCCCTGCACGACGTCGACGCCGCCGACGCCCAGGGCACGGCCGACCTCCTTGCCGCAGGCAAAAAATAGCAGGCAAGACGTAACGAACGACCAGCTTCACCGGCAGCCCCCGTCCCCGCACCGCGGGACGGGGGCTGCCGCTGTTCGGGGCTATCCCGTCAGCACGTCCTGCCGCTCGGCGATCTCGGCCCGGAGGGCGGCCAGCACGGCCTGCACCGGTGCCGAGCGGAGCGACTCGGCCCGCGCGGCGGCCCAGATGGGGAGCTGGCGCTGGAAGTCGGCCGGCAGGACCGGGACGAAGCCCTCCTTGCCCGCCACCAGGAAGTTCGGCAGCAGCCCGATCCCGGCCGCCCGCCGGACCGCCTCCAGCTGGGCGAAAATGCTGGTGGCCTGGAAGCTTGACCGTGGCAACGGCAGCTGCGTTGAGCGGTGGCCCAGCTCGGCCACCTGCAGGGCGGACTCCACGTAGGAGACGAAGCCGTGCCGGCGCACGTCGTCGAGCGTCTCCGGCGTCCCGTGTTCGCGGACGTACTGCGGGCTGGCGTACAGCCGCAGGAAGTAGTTGGCCAGGAAGATCGTCTGGGCGCTGCTGACCTCCAGATTGCCCACCACCACCTCCAGGTCCACACCCGAGCGGTTCTGGCTGACCTTGCGGGTGGCGCTGAGCACCTCCACGTTCAGCTGCGGGTGCTCGCGCTGCAGCCGGACCAGAGCCGGCGTGACGAACTCGGCGCCGAAACCGTCGGGGGTGCTGATCCGGACCAGCCCGGCCAGCACGTCATCCCGCCGGGCGATCCGGCCGCTGAGCGCGCCCAGGGTGCCCTCGATCGCCTCCGCCGCCGCCACCGCCTGGCCGCCGAGTTCGGTCAGTTCCCAGCCCTGCGGGGTGCGCTCGAGGGTCCGGCCGCCCAGCTGTTTGTCCAGCGCCAGGATCCGGCGGGAGATGGTGGTGTGCGTGGTGCCCAGGGTCTCCGCGACGGCGTTGAAACGGCCCAGCCGCGCCACGGTCAGCAGGATCAGCAGGTCATCGGGGCTGGGCAGGCGGTTCACGGTCCGGGCCTCTCGGTGCTTCGGATGCTATGTGCATGGCTGCACATGGCATCTTCACTTTTTTGTCTTGATTGCACTGTAACAGGGTGTGATGGTGGACACAGTGCCCCGCCGAAGCGCGGGGAGTTCCGCACGGAACCATCAGCCACACCAAGCAAAGGAGCTTTAGCCATGGCAGTTGTCGCCTGGATCGGACTGGGAAACATGGGCGGATTCATGTCCGTCAACCTCGCCAAGGCCGGACACGAGGTCCGCGGATTCGACCTCAACCCGGACGCCGTCGCCGCCGCCGAGGCCGGGGGAGTGACCCCCGCCGGCAGCATCGCCGAGGCCGTCAAGGGCGCCGACGTCGTCTTCACCATGCTGCCCAAGGGCGAGCACGCCCGCGCCGTCTACCTCGGCGAGGACGGCGTCCTGGCCCATGCGGACGCCACAACCCTGCTGGTGGATTCCTCCACGATTGACATCGCCTCCGCGCAGGCCCTGCACGACGCCGCGGCCGAGGCCGGCTTCCGCTTCGTCGACGCCCCGGTTTCCGGCGGCATCAGCGGCGCCAAGGCCGCCACCCTGACCTTCATGATCGGCGGCAAGCCCGACGCCGTCGCCGACGCCACCGAGTTCATCCGGCCGATGGCCGCGAACATCATCCCCACCGGCGGCGCCACCACCGGCCAGGCCGCCAAGATCTGCAACAACCTGATGCTCTTCATCAACCTCGCCTCCACCGCCGAGGGCGCCGTCCTGGCCGACCGGCTGGGCCTGGACAAGCAGGTCTTCTGGGACATCGCCTCCGTCTCCTCCGGCGACAGCTGGGCGCTGCGCACCTGGTACCCGGTGGCCGGCGTCGTTTCGACCGCCGCATCCAACAACGACTTCGCCCCCACCTTCACCGCGGAACTGGCCAATAAGGACATCGGACTGGCCATCAGCGCCGCCCAGGACACCGGCACCCCGCTGGAGATCGGCCAGCACGTCCAGCAGCTCTTCCAGCGGCTGATCGACGGCGGCCAGTCCGGCACCGACTGCTCCGCGATCGTGAAGCTGGTCGACGGCTCCTTCGAAGCCGCCAAGTAGCGCCGGAACCCCCCAAGAAAGAGAACCACCATGGAACGCATTCCCCACGTCATCAACGGCGAACTGGTCTCCGACGCCGAGCGCTACGGCCCCGTCTTCAACCCGGCCACCGGCGAGCAGAAGAAGGAAGTCGCCCTCGCCTCCGCCGCCCGGGTCGAGGAAGCCATCGCGGCCGCCCGCGCCGCCCTGCCCGGCTGGCGCGCCACCAGCCTGGCCCGCCGCACCGCCATCTTCTTCCGGGTCCGCGAGCTGCTGATGCAGCGCCGGCCGGAGCTGGCCGCGTTGCTGACCAGCGAGCACGGCAAGGTCCTCTCCGACGCGGAGGGCGAGATCACCCGCGGCCTCGAGAACATCGAGTTCGCCACCGGGCTCTCCCATGCCCTCAAGGGCGAACGCTCCGAGCAGGTTTCCGGCGGCGTCGACGTCCATTCCGTCCGCCAACCCGTCGGCGTCGTCGCCTGCATCACCCCGTTCAACTTCCCCGCCATGGTGCCGCTGTGGATGATTGGCAGCGCCCTGGCCTGCGGCAACACCGTGCTGCTCAAGCCCAGCGAGAAGGACCCGTCCTCCGCCGTCTTCATCGCGCAGGTCTTCGCCGAGGCGGGGCTGCCCGCCGGCGTCCTGAATGTGGTGCACGGCGATAAGGAGGCCGTGGACGTGCTGCTGGAACACCCGCACGTGAAGGCCGTCAGCTTCGTCGGGTCGACGCCGATCGCCCAGTCCATCTACAAGCGCGCCGCCGACCACGGCAAGCGCGTCCAGGCCCTCGGCGGCGCCAAGAACCACATGGTGGTCCTCCCGGACGCAGACCTGGACATGGCCGCCGACGCCGCGGTTTCCGCCGCCTACGGCTCGGCCGGTGAGCGCTGCATGGCCGTCAGCGTGCTGGTGGCCGTCGGCAACATTGCCGACGACCTGGTCGGCGCGATCAAGACCCGGATGGCCACCCTGAAGATCGGTCCCGGCACCGACCCGGCCTCGCAGATGGGGCCGCTGATCACCGCCGAGCACCGCGACAAGGTCGCATCGTACGTGGCGGGCGCCGCGGACGAGGGCGCCTCCGTGGTGGTGGACGGCCGCGAGCAGGAGTTCGACTCCAACGGCTTCTTCATCGGCGTCAGCCTGATCGACCACGTCAAGCCCGGCATGAAGGTCTACGACGACGAGATCTTTGGCCCCGTGCTCTCCGTCGTCCGGGTCGAGACCTACGCCGACGCGGTGCAGTTGGTCAACGACAACGAGTTCGGCAACGGTGTGGCGATCTTCACCCGCGACGGCGGAGCGGCGCGCCAGTTCGAGTTCGACGTCGAGGCCGGCATGGTGGGCGTCAACGTCCCGATCCCGGTGCCGGTAGGGACCTTCTCCTTCGGCGGCTGGAAGAACTCGCTCTTCGGCGACACCCACATGTACGGGCCCGAAAGCATCCGCTTCTACACCCGCGGCAAGGTGGTCACCACCCGCTGGCCCGACCCCTCCACCTCGGTGATCGACCTGGGCTTCCCTCAGGTCGACTAGGGCAGCGGACCCGTCGCGATCAGCCCTTCATGATCTCCGCGCGCCGGGCCATGTAATCCTCCATGGCAAGCTCGCCGTTGCTGTACATCTGGTCCAGCTCGGCGAGCTTGCGGGCGCGGTAGCCCTGCGCGTTCGACGACGGCGGCAGGACCGGGGGCACGTCCTGCGGCTGCGGGGCGGGCCGGGGCGGGTTGTTCCGGTACTGTTCGCTGTCCTCGTAGGGGACCGGCGGCTGCGGCGCGGGGGACTGGTTGGCGGGGTACGGGCTGCCCGGGTACTGGCTACCCTGGGCAGGATTTCCGGGGTACTGCTGGCCGGCGGGGTACTGGTTTCCCGGGTACTGCTCAGGGTAGGGCTGGCCGGCGGGCGGCTGCGGGGGATTGAGCTGGCCGAAGCCGCCGTAGTAGTCCCGCTGGGTGAAGCCGTCCCGCGGCTGGTTGCTCTCGCCGGGCCCCGGGCCGGTGCCGGGGAAACCTCCGAAGCCGCCCGGCATGCCCTGGTACGGGCCCTGGTCCCGGTTCTTGTTCTGCACCGAGCGCCGGTAGTAGCGCATGGCGGCAGGAATCACGAGGGACAGGATGATGATCCAGAAGAAAATACTCACGGTACCGGGCCTCTCAGAAGATGATCTCCCAGCTTAACGCCCGGCACCCGCGGCCGGTGCCGGACTCAGGACCGCAGGGCGTCGGCGGCGTCCGCGCTGCCGACCGAACCCCCGGCGGCACCGGTCCCGGTGCCCTTGGGGCCCTCACCGGAGCCCAGCGGCACGCCGGGACCGAACACCGGCCCCGCCAGCGGACGCTTGGCGGTGATGCCGTCGCCGGAGGAGCGGTGCCGCAGCCGGCGCACCACCCACGGCACGAAGTGCTCCCGGGCCCAGATCAGGTCCCCGGTGCGCGCCTCGCGCCACGTCTGCGGCGGCAGCGGCTTGGGGGAGAGAGGTTCCAGGGTGTGCCGGACGTTCAGGGAATCGAGCACCATCGCGGCGATCGTGTGGTGGCCCAGCGGGGAGAAGTGCAGCCGGTCCGCATCCCACATCTGAGGGTCGCTCAGCTGCCGGAGGGACCACATGTCCGCGATGACCGCGTCGTGCCGGGCCGCCACCGTCCGGAGGTTCTCGTTGTAGATCGCCACCTTGCTCCGGATCCGGCCCAGCACCGAGGACCCCGTGTCGGGGCCGTTGAACAGCACCACCGTGGCGCCGTTCAGGCTCAGGATCTGCACCACCGAGTCCAGCCGCTCGGCCAGCACGTCGGGGTCGCCGCCGGGGCGGATCAGGTCGTTGCCGCCGGCGGAGAGGGTGACCAGGTCCGGCTTCAGCGAGAGGCAGTTGGCGAGCTGCTGGTCCACGATCTGCTGCAGCAACCGGCCGCGCACCGCCAGGTTGGCGTAGGCGAAGTCGTCGTGCCCCCGGCTGAGTTCCTCGGCCACTCGGTCCGCCCAGCCGCGGTGGCCGCCGGGGCTTGCGGGTTCCGGATCGCCGATCCCCTCGGTGAAGGAATCGCCCATCGCCACGTAGCGGGTCCAGGGGTGGTTGACCGTGCGGTCCGGATCGTTCTCCGTTGCTTTTGTTTCGCTCACCGTTCCATCCTGCCCCCTGCCCCGCAAATCGCGCCACCGTCGCATGTTACTGATTGGTAACTGCAAGAATGGAGCCATGACTGACGCCGCCGGCTACCCGGCAACCTTTCCCGAACCCGTCGTCCTCTGGTCCCGGCCCGAATCCGAGCGGGCCGGGCGGCCCCTGCTGGTGCTGCTGCACGGCTACGGCGCCAACGAACAGGACCTGATGAGCCTCGCGGACATGCTGCCGCAGGAGTTCGTCGTGGCCGCGCTGCGGGCACCGCTGCCCACCGGCCCCGGCTTCACGTGGTTCCCGCTGACGGCGTCCATCGAGTACTCCCTCGACGCGGTCAAGGAAGCCGCCGCCTACGCCGAGCACTGGATCGACTCGGTCAGCGGGGAACACCCGTCGGTGACGCTGCTGGGCTTCTCGATGGGGATGGCCCTGGCCACCACGCTGCTGCGCCGCCGCCCCGGGGCCTACGCCGCCGTCGTCGGCCTCTCCGGCTTCGCCGTGGACGCCGCCGGTGACCCCACCTTCCACGACGCCGATCTGGATGGCACCGTTCCGATGTTCTGGGGGCGGGACCAGCAGGACCCGGTGATCACCCCGGACAAGATCGAATTCACCATGGGCTGGGTGCGCAGGCACGTCAAGCTCACCAAGGTGCTCTATACGGGCATGTGGCACGGCATCAACCAGCAGGAGGTGGGCCATGTGGGGGAGTTCCTCACCCACGAGGTGCTCACCGCCTAGGGGACTGCCGTGACGCCGCGCTAGGCTCCCGCGGGGGTGCTGATCCGGACCGACTCGCCGTTGACCGTGACCACGTCGCCGTGGTGCAACTGCCGGCCGCGGCGCTCCTCGATCTCCCCGTTGACCTTCACAAGCCCGTTCTTGATCAGCTCCGCCGCTTCCACCCCGTCCTCGACCAGGCTGGCCAGCTTCAACAGCTGCCCCAGCCGGATCATCTCGTCGCGGATCGGGACCTCATCAATTTCCGGGTTGCTCATACAAGCAATAATGCCTGACCAAAGGTGCCACCAATGACCCACACGCCCCGGCTGCCGCTGCCGCTCGGACTCCTCGCCGCCGTCACCGCCGGCCTCCTGGTCCCCGTCCAGGCCCGCGTCAACGGCGCCCTCGGCACGGCGCTCGCCGACGGCCTCGCCGCCGCTGTGGTGAGCTTCACCACCGGCCTGATCCTGATGATCGCCATCTCCCTGGCGCTGCCCAGGGGCAGGGCAGGGCTGGCGGAGGTGCTGCCGGCCCTGCGGGAACGCCGCTTCCCCCGCTACTACGTGCTGGCTGGTGCCATCGGCGGACTCTTCGTCTTCGCCCAGTCCTTCACCGTGGGCCTGCTCGGCGTGGCGCTGTTCACCGTCGCCGCCGTCACCGGCCAGACCCTCAGCGGCCTGCTGGTGGACCGGATGGGCATCGGCCCGGCGGGCAAGCGGCCCATCACCGGCATCCGAGTCCTCGGCAGCGTCCTCACCGTCGCCGCCGTCGCCTGGGCCGTCTCACCCCGGTTCTCCGGGGGCGACGGCGCCCTCGACCCGCTGCAGCTCATCCTCCCGGTGCTGCTGCCCGTGCTGGCCGGTTTCCTGATGAGTTTCCAGCAGGCGATGAACGGCACCGCCACCGTCCACTACGGCACCCCCATCACCGCCACCCTGGTGAACTTCATCGCCGGCAGCGTGCTGCTGTGGCTGGCCTGGGCTATCAAATTGGCCATCGCCGGGGCTGGCAACGGCCTGCCCGGACAGTGGTGGTACTACCTCGGCGGCCCGATGGGCTGCATCTTCATCGCCGTCGCCGCGTTCCTGGTCCGCAGCCTGGGCGTGCTGGTCACCGGCCTCGGCATGATCGCCGGGCAGCTCCTCGGCTCGCTCGGCCTGGACCTCGCGCTGCCGGCCCCCGGCACCGTCGTCGCCCTCCCCACCGTGCTGGGCACCCTGCTCACCCTCGCCGCGATCGTCCTGGCCAGCCTGCCCTGGTCCCGGAACGCGCTGAAACGGTAGGGGCCACACGGGTAGGCTAGGACCTTGAATCACCCCGTTCGTACCACCCCGCCCGGCAACCAGCCGGTGACCCGGGGCCAACAGCGCGGACCGCACCCAGCGGCCCTGTAGAAAATGGAGTTCCCATGGCAGCAAAATCCGTACTCGACCAGATCATCTCCCTCGCCAAGCGACGGGGATTCGTCTTCCAGGCCGGCGAAATCTACGGAGGCTCACGCTCTGCCTGGGACTACGGTCCCCTCGGTGCCGAGCTGAAGGAAAACATCAAGCGGCAGTGGTGGCAGTCGGTCGTCCGCGGCCGCGAGGACGTCGTCGGCCTGGACTCCTCGGTCATCCTGCCCCGCCAGGTCTGGGAAGCCTCCGGCCACGTCGAGGTCTTCTCCGACCCGCTGGTCGAATGCCTCTCCTGCCACAAGCGCTACCGCGCCGACCACCTCGAGGAAGAGTACGAGGAGAAGAAGGGCCGCCCGGCCGAGAACGGCCTCAAGGACATCGTCTGCGCCAACTGCGGCACCCGCGGCCAGTGGACCGAGCCGCAGGAATTCTCCGGCCTGCTCAAGACCTACCTTGGCCCGGTGGCCAGCGAAGAGGGGCTGCACTACCTGCGCCCCGAAACCGCCCAGGGCATCTTCGTGAACTTCAACAACGTGCTCACCACCTCCCGGAAGAAGCCGCCGTTCGGCATCGGCCAGATCGGCAAGTCCTTCCGCAACGAGATCACGCCGGGCAACTTCATCTTCCGCACCCGCGAGTTTGAGCAGATGGAAATGGAATTCTTCGTCGAGCCGGGCACCGACGAGCAGTGGCACGAGTACTGGATGAAGGAGCGCATGGCCTGGTACACCGGCCTGGGCATCCGCGAGGAAAACCTGCGCTTCTTCGAACACCCCAAGGAAAAGCTCAGCCACTACTCCAAGGGCACCACGGACATCGAGTACCGCTTCGGCTTCTCCGGCTCCGAGTGGGGCGAGCTCGAGGGCATCGCCAACCGCACCGACTTCGACCTCTCCACCCACTCGAAGGCCTCCGGCCAGGACCTGAGCTACTTCAACCAGGCGACCAACGAGCGCTACACCCCGTACGTGATCGAGCCCGCCGCCGGCCTGACCCGGTCCTTCATGGCGTTCATGATCGACGCGTACGTCGAGGACGAGGCCCCCAACGCCAAGGGCGGCGTCGACATCCGCACCGTGCTCAAGCTGGACCCGCGCCTGGCCCCGGTCAAGGCCGCCGTCCTGCCGCTGAGCCGGAACGAGGACCTCTCGCCCAAGGCCAAGGACCTCGCCGCGCAGCTGCGCAAGAACTGGAACATCGACTTCGACGACGCCGGCGCGATCGGCCGCCGCTACCGCCGCCAGGACGAAATCGGCACCCCGTTCTGCATCACCGTGGACTTCGACACCCTCGAGGACCAGGCCGTCACCATCCGTGAGCGCGACACCATGAGCCAGGAGCGCGTCGCCCTGGACAAGGTGGAGGGCTACCTCGCCGCGCGGCTGATCGGCGCCTGAGCATGGCGATCGAGTACCGCCCCTGGCGCGACGGCGACGACCTGGCGCTGCTGGAAATCTGGGGCGGCCCGGAAACGGACCAGGCCCGGCAGTTCCGCGCCGCCCTGGCGCCCTCCAGCAACACCCCGTGGCGCCGCTGCATCGTGGCCGAGGACGTCGTCGACGGCGTGGCCATCCCGGTCGCGGCCGGCGTCGTGCACGAGGCCACGCTGCACCCGGAACGCCTCTGGGTGTACGTCGAGGTGGCGCGGGACCACCGCCGGGCCGGCATCGGCTCGACGTTGCTGGCCATGCTCCGGCACGAGGCCCAGCAGTCGCCCTCCGGCGTGACCCGGCTGCGGACCAAGGTTGAACCCGGCACCCCCGGCGCCGGCTTCGCCGAGGCCGCCGGCCTGACACCCATCCAGCGGTCCCGCCTGGTGGTGGTCGAACCCGGCGCCCTGAAGCTGCCCGTCTTCGGCGACGGCTCAGAGGCCGCGGCTTCCGAGCGGGTTGAGGACCTGGCCACCGGTTCGGTGGAACTGAGCGACGTCGTGGGCCGGTACTACACTGCCGTGCACCACTGGGACAGCCCGGGGGAGCTCAGCGTCGCCACGGTTCAGCGGCTGTTCCTCGATGACCTGACGGGGGCCCGCGGGGCGATCGTGCTGCGCGCACCGAAGGCCAGTGCCTTCGGCGCAGGCGTTCCGGCCAGCAGGAAGGGAAAGCTGCAGGCCTTCGCCGTCAGCTACGCGCAGGGCGCTCTGGAGACGGGTGCACTGGAGACGGGCACCCCCGATGCCGGCGCGGCCGGTGCGGGCGGGGCCGAGCCCTCGGACGTGTTCCTGGGCCACGACCCGGAGCTGTCCGCGGAGGACGCGCGGGCCGCCGTCCGGGACCTGCTGGCTCTGATCGCCTACCAGTACCCCGTGCTGCTGGAACTTGACGACTCGATGGAGGCGCTGACCGCCGTCGTCGAACCCCTGCTGGCGGCAGGCACCGCCCGGCTGGCCGAGGCGGATACGCTGATCCTCTCGGACCCCGCCTAAGCCGCCTTAAAATACACTGACCCGCAGCTGTTGTCATGATGACAACGGCTGCGGGTCAGTAGGGTTAAGGGCTACTTACCCGCTACTTTCCCGAAGGAATTACCGGCGGGACGAAGTCGAAGGTCATGCCCAGCAGCCAGACCAGCAGGAGCACCACCGGGAGGTGGAAGAGGAACTGCAGGAAGGTGAAGCCCACCAGGTCGCGGGCCCGCAGCTTCAGCACCGCGAGCAACGGCAGCATGAAGAACGGGTTGACCAGGTTCGGCAGCGCCTCGGCGATGTTGTAGATCTGCACCGTCCAGCCCAGGTTCATCTGCACGTCCGTGGCGGACTGCATCACGTACGGGGCCTCCACCAGCCACTTGCCGCCGCCGGAGGGGACCAGCAGGCCCAGCACCGCGGTGTAGAGGGCAATAACGACGGCGAAGCCGCCGCCGCTGCCGATCTGGGCGAAGAATTCGGCCAGGTGCCCGGAGATGGACATGCCGCCGGCGCCGGTGGCCTTGGTCAGGATCGCGGCCATCGCGGCGTAGAGCGGGAACTGGACCAGGATGCCGGCGGTGGCCGGGACAGCCTTGGTGACTGCCTGCAGGAAGTTCCGCGGCGTGCCGTGCAGCACCAGGCCCAGGATGAGGAAGACCAGCAGGTAGCCGTTGAGGCTGCTGACCACGGACAGGAACGGCTTGGTCAGGAACTGGGAGACCAGCCAACCCAGGGTCAGGAGCCCGGCCAGGATCGGCAGGATCCGGCTGTATTCGAGCCATTCACCCGGACGGGACCGGGGCGCCGGCTCGGTCGGGGCGTCGTCGAGGTCCACGCCCAGGTCCTGCGCGGTGCGGATCGAGCCGCCCTGCGGGGCGGAGAAGTGCGCGATCACGGTGGTCAGCAGCATCAGGATGGCCAGGGTCAGCAGCGACTGCCAGGTGAAGATGGTGGTGCCGAAGTCCAGGACGCCGGTGATCTTCAGCAGCGCCGGCGGCAGCGAGGCCGGGGTGGCCTGCAGCTGGGCGGCGGAGGAGGACAAGCCGAGGGCCCAGACGGCGCCGAGGCCCATGAACGCTGCCGCGCCGAGGGCCCGGTAGTCGACGGTGAGGTCCTTGCGGCGGGCGATGGCGCGGGCCAGCAGGCCGCCGAAGATCAGGCTCAGGCCCCAGTTGAGGAAGGACACGGACATGGACATCAGGGCCACGAAGCTGACGGCGGTGCGCGCGGTGGCCGGGACCATGGCCAGGCGGCTGATCAGGCGCGCCACCGGCGGGGACGTTGCCACGACGTAGCCGGTGAGGACCACCATGGCCATCTGCAGGGTGAAGGCGGTCAGGTCCCAGAAGCCGTTGCCGAACGAGTCGGCGATCGACTGCGGGGAGGCGCCGATGGCCAGTGCGGCGAGGGCGATGATGATGACCCCGGCGAGGGCGAAGATGTAGGCGTCCGGGAACCACTTCTCCGTCCAGGCGGCCATCCGTTGGGCGATCCGGGCGAGACCGCGTTCCTCGCCGATCGTGCTTGTGGTCAGGGCTGTGTTTGCCACCGGGGGTGTACCTCTCCATTGAGTGCGTTTTTCTACCCGATGGAGTTTAGCCAGCGCCCCGCCCCGGCCCGGGTTCATCGGCGCGTGTTGGC
Source organism: Arthrobacter sp. NPDC080082 (assembly GCF_040686595.1). Lineage (NCBI taxonomy): Bacteria > Bacillati > Actinomycetota > Actinomycetes > Micrococcales > Micrococcaceae > Arthrobacter > Arthrobacter sp. NPDC080082. The sequence continues at coordinate 275,502 of NZ_JBFBKQ010000004.1, forward strand.
CCCGGCCTAGGCTCTCAGGCGGGCGGCGGAGCGCCGAGCGGTCGATCTGCCGCGGTCAGCGGCGGCGAAGCACAGCGTTGGAGCTCAGCGGCGGCGGGCGCGGGCGCGGCGGGGGCCCTCGGCCTCGTCCAGCCGGCGCCGCTGTTCCTCCGTGGGAGCGCCGCCGCCGTGGTCAGCGGGCATCCACCAGGCCCCGGGCGCGGGGCGCAGGGGGAAATCGGCCATGGCGACGTCGATCCCGTCCTGGAGTGCCGTCCGCAGCGCCTCGGTGGCGGCGGCGACGTCCACCCCCGGCCCGGGAGCGAGGGGTTCGCCCACATGGACCCGAACGGGGGCGCGCCAGGCCCGCAGCGGCGAGAAGCCGTGGTGCCGGGTCATGATCCGGTGCGCGCCCCAGACCGAGACCGGGATGACCGGGACACCCGCCTCGGCGGCCATCCGCACCGCGCCGGTCTTGCACTCGCGGACCTTGAAGCTGCGGCTGACGCCGGCCTCGGGCAGGATCGCCACGTACTCGCCGGCGCGGAGTTTCTGCACGGCGGCGTCGTAGGCGTGGGAGCCGGTCTCGTAGCCGACGACGACGTGCCCGGCGGCGCTCACGGCGGGGCCGGCGAACCAGTGGTCAGCCGCGCCCTGGGTGATGAGGAAGCGCATCTGCGCCCTGTTGCGGGCCCAGAGCAGCAGTTCGGCGGCGGCGAAGTCGAGGTACCCGAAGTGGGTGATCGCGACGACGGCCCCGGAGCCGGGAACCGGGGTGCGGGAGGCGGTGCCGCGGTGGTCCGGGGCCGGCAGGTGCTCCTGGCCCGTGACGATGATCCGGATCTGGAACAACCAGCGGAGGGCCTGCCCGGTGCGCACGATCGAGCGGTAGAAGCGGTCGTTAGGCGCCGGACGCCAGTGCGGGAACCGTCCCATTATTGCCCCCTACCCGTGCCCGTGCCCGTTGCGGCGCGGCGGGTCCGCGGCGGCCACGGCAGGAAGCCCGAGGTCGCCTCAACGTATTCCCGGTAGCCCGGCCGGCCGGCCATGGCCTTCTCGGTCAGCGGTTTGCCGGTCTTGCCGGACAGGGTCCAGATCATCAGGGCGGGGGAGAGGACGGTGAGGATGCCCGGCCAGGAGTCCGCCGCCACCAGGAACAGGCCGGCCCAGACGGCCGCGTCACCGAAGTAGTTCGGGTGCCGGGTGTAGCGCCAGAGGCCGGTGTCCAAAACGGTCCCGCGCCGGGCGGGATCGGCCTTGAACTGCGCCAGCTGCCGGTCGCCGACGGTTTCGAAGACAAAGCCGACGGCCCACAGCAGAGCCCCGGCCAGCGCCAGCCAGCCCAGCGGAGCGGTGGCGAACATCCCCACCTGCAGCGTTAGGGAGACGAAAAAGAGCACGATGCCTTGGGGCAGGTAGACGCGGCGCAGGGCGTAGACATCCCGGGAGCCGGGCGCGCCGTCGAGCATGGCGGTGTAGCGCGGGTCCTCGTGCCCGCCGCGCGCCCGGACGCCGATGTGCGCTCCCAGCCGCAGGCCCCAGACTGCCACGAGCACCAGCAGCAGGAGGCGCCGGCCGCCGTCGCCGTGCCCGGCTGAGAGCAGCCAGGACACCGCCGCCACGACCACGAAGCCGGGCCCCCACACGACGTCCATCACCGAGTGCCGGCGCTGCCGGACGGCGACTGCGAAGGTCACGGCCAGCAGTGCCGCCACGGCCAGTGCGGCCCAGGGAAGGCTGGCCAGGAAGGCCTCCAGCGGGAAGTCCAGCGGCGGGAAAGCCTGCATTAGAGAACCACCGGCAGCGCAGCCGCGGCCGGCAGCACCTGGCGGAGAGCATCGGTTCCGGCAGGCCTGGCGCCGGTGCTGGCGGCAAACGAGTCCAGGATGAAGCCATTGGCCAGGGAGTTCCAGAGCCCCACCCGGCGGAACATAAAGTGCCCGGCGCCGGTGAGCGAGACGTAGTCAATCGAGGCGGCGATCCCCTCCGCACGGCGGGCGTAGGCCAGGGAGTTCACCGGGCTGGTCCAGCGGTCCTCGTCCCCGTGGACGATCAGGACGCGGCGGCCCGCCACGCGCTCCACCGGCGTCGCGGCGGTCAGCCAGGGGGCGAGGGCGACGACGGCGGCAACCTGCGGATCGTCGGCGACGCAGAGGGCCGTGAGGCCGCCCATGGAGTGGCCCAGCAGGAACACCGGGACGCCCGGGTGTTCGCGCGCGATCTGCGACAGGGCCCAGCGGGCGTCCTGCACGGGGGACATGTCCGGGCCGTTCCAGCCGCGGTACCGGTTCCGCATGGTCCAGACCGCCAGGCCATGCGGTCCGCCCTGGCTGCGCAGGGCCTGGGCGAAGGGCAGCATCCGGGCCGGGCTGAGGTGCCGGGCACGGACCTGGTCGAAGCTGTCCGCCCGTCCACCGTGCAGCACCAGTGCGACGCCGCGGGTCTGCCCCTCGGCGTCGGCGACGCTCAGCTCCGCCCGGGCCTCCGGGCCCGGGCCCGTGTGTTCGCGCTCGTCTGCAATTCGCCTGGCCACGATAGTGTCCTCCACCCTGCTTGTCCTGCCCATACCAACACCGGGCCCGCGGGCGAAGTTCCCGCACGCCGAGTTTATGTCCCGCGGTGATTCGGAACCCGCCACGGCGGGGATGGGTGCGCCGTGCCACCGTGCCCGGGCGGCAACGTTCTCCCCGTAGGATTTTCGGCATGGAGATCACCTGCTGATGGGCGCCGGACACTCGCACGCCCCGCACCCGGCCGAACCGCCGTCGCCCCGTGCCCTCGCGGCCCGCCGCAAAGCCAACTGGATCCTGGCGGCGGTCCTGGCGCCTTTGACCGTCCTGACCATTGTGGCGATGATCCTCCTCTGGCCCTCGGGCAGCAAGGAAGGCCTCACCCTCGCCAGCCCCTACGCCGCCGCCCCGGGCGTCACCTTCGACACCGGCAAGATCCAGCGCGTCGTGACCGGCAGCTGCATGGACACCACACAGGGTCAAACGCCAGCGCAGGGGCAGCAGCCGGCCCAGCAGGGCCAGCCCGCCGACGGGCAGTCCGCCCAGCCCCAAGCTCCGGGAACGGGCTCGCAGTGCACCTTCGCCTGGACGGATCCGGACCAGGGCGGCAACCCGGTCAAGGTGGTGATCAACCCCGACGTCGCCAAGTCCCACGGCGTCAAGGTCGGCGACAACATTCGCTACCTCAACCTCTCCCGGGTCCAGGGCGCCGACGCCGGCGGCTCCCCGGCGTTCGTCTTCGTCGACTTCGTCCGGACCCTGCCGATCATCCTGCTCGCGGTGCTCTACGCCGTCGTCGTGATCGCCGTCGCCCGCTGGCGCGGACTGCGGGCGCTCATCGGCCTCGTGGGTGCCTATGCGGTGCTGGTCTCCTTCATGCTGCCCGGCCTCGTGGAGGGCAAACCGCCGCTGCTGCTGGCCCTGGTCGGATCCACCGTGATCATGATCGGGGTGCTCTACTTCGCGCACGGGTTCACCGCCCGGACCTCGACGGCGCTGCTGGGCACCATGTTCGGCCTGGCGATCACCGCCGCGCTCGCAGCCTGGGCCACGGACGCGGCGAACCTGGCCGGCGTCGGGAACCACGACGCCGCCACGCTCGCCAACGTCTCGGACCACATCTCGATCTCCGGAATCATCCTCTGCGGGCTGATCATCTCCGGCCTCGGCGTCCTCAACGACGTCACCATCACCCAGTCCTCCGCCGTCTGGGAGCTCTGGGAACTGGCACCGGAGACCTCGGCACGGAAGCTCTTCGCCTCGGCCATGCGGATCGGCCGCGACCACATCGCCTCCACCGTCTACACCATCGCGTTCGCCTATGCGGGCGCGGCGCTGCCCATCCTGATCATCGTGATGCTCTACGAGCGCCCGCTGGGGGACGCACTGACCAGCGCCGAACTCTCCGAAGAGGTGGTCCGCACCCTGGTCGGGTCGATCGGGCTCGTCCTGGCGATCCCCGTGACCACCCTGATCGCCGTGCTGGTGGTCAAGGCCACCGGGCTCCGTTCGGGCGGGCCCGCGGCGCCGGTTGCCGGCAGTCCGGGACCCGCCGACAACCGGGACCCGCGCCCCGCCGCCGGCCGGGAACCGGCCCCGGCCGTCGACGCCGGTCCGGATGCCCCGCCGGAGAAGCGCCGGGGCCGGCGCGCGGCCCCGGTTTCCACATAGCGGGCACGGCGCGGCCTCGATTTGTCCGGCTTTGAGACAATGGAGGGGTGACTGTTGTAGCAACCCCTCCCGCCCCCAAGCTGGAACTGCCGCCCCTGAAGCTGGGCCCGATCACGGTGGACACGCCCGTGATCCTCGCCCCGATGGCAGGCATCACCAACTCCGCCTTCCGCAGGCTCTGCCGTGAATACGGCGGCGGCCTCTACGTCGCGGAGATGGTCACCTCCCGTGCCCTCGTCGAGCGCACCCCCGAATCGCTGCGCATCATCTCCCACGACGACGACGAAAAGGTCCGCTCCGTCCAGCTCTACGGCGTGGACCCGGTCACCGTCGGCGCGGCCGTGCGGATGCTCGTCGAGGAGGACCGCGCGGACCACATCGACCTCAACTTCGGCTGCCCGGTGCCCAAGGTGACCCGGCGCGGCGGCGGCTCCGCCCTGCCCTGGAAGATCGACCTGTTCACCTCGATCGTCCAGACCGCCGTCAAGGAAGCCTCCAAGGGCAACATCCCGCTGACCATCAAGATGCGCAAGGGCATCGACGATGACCACCTGACCTACCTCGACGCCGGCCGGATCGCCCGCGATTCGGGCGTCGCCGCCGTCGCCCTGCACGGGCGCACCGCCGCCCAGTTCTACTCCGGCCAGGCCGACTGGTCCGCCATCGCCCGGCTGCGCGAGGCCCTCCCGGACATCCCCGTCCTGGGCAACGGCGACATCTGGTCCGCGGAGGACGCCGTCCGCATGGTCCGGGAAACCGGCGTCGACGGCGTCGTCGTCGGCCGCGGGTGCCAGGGCCGGCCCTGGCTCTTCGGCGACCTGATGGCCGCCTTCGAGGGCAGCGACGTCCGGCACAAGCCGGGACTGCGGCAGGTCGCCGAGGGTATCTACCGGCACGCCGAACTGATGGTCGAGACCTTCGGTGACGAGGGGAAGGCCCTGCGCGAGATCCGCAAGCACATGGCCTGGTACCTCAAGGGCTACGTGGTGGGCAGCGACCTGCGCCACCGGCTGGCCCTCGTCACCAGCCTGGAGGTGCTCCGCGGCACCCTGGACGAGCTGGACCTCGACTCGCCCTACCCGGGCGTCGACGCCGAGGGGCCCCGCGGCCGTGCTGGCTCGCCGAAGAAACCCGCCCTGCCCAAGGACTGGCTACTGGACCGCCGCCTGAACGCGGAGCAGTCCCAGGAGATCGCCGCCGCCGAACTGGACGTCTCCGGTGGCTGAGACCCGGACCGCCGCCCCCGTGCTGGACGGCTACGTGGAGAGCGACACCGCCCGCTGGGTCGAGGAGCCGCCCAAGAGCACCTACCGGTCCGACTTCGAACGGGACCGTGCCCGGGTGCTGCACTCCTCGGCGCTGCGCCGGCTCGGCGCCAAGACCCAGGTGGTCGCCCCGGATACCGACGACTTCGTCCGCACCCGGCTCACGCACAGCCTCGAGGTCGCCCAGGTGGGCCGCGAACTGGGCCGCGCCCTGGGCTGCGATCCCGACGTCGTGGACACCGCCTGCCTCAGCCACGACCTGGGCCACCCGCCCTTCGGGCACAACGGCGAGTCCGCCCTGAACGAGGTGGCGCACGCCATCGGCGGCTTCGAGGGCAATGCCCAGACCCTGCGCCTGCTGACCCGGCTGGAACCGAAGGTCCTCGCCGCGGACGGCCGCCCGGCCGGGCTGAACCTGACCCGGGCCAGCCTCGACGCCGCCGCGAAGTACCCCTGGTCGGCGGAAAACGCGCCCGTCATCCACGGCCAGCGCACCAGCAAGTTCGGCGCCTACGAGGACGACCTGCCCATTTTCGACTGGATCCGGGAGGGGGCCCCGGAGCGGCGCTCCTGCCTCGAGGCCCAGGTCATGGACCTGGCCGACGACATCTCGTACTCGGTGCACGACGTCGAGGACGCGATCGTCGCGGGGCACTTCCAGCTGCGCTGGATGGACAATCCGGACCACCGCGCCCGCGTCGTCGGCTACGCCAAGCAGTGGTACCTGCCGCACAACGACCCCGCCGCGATCGACGCCGCCCTGGCCCGCCTCGAGGCCACCAGCGTCTGGGTCCGCGAGGCCGACGGCAGCCGCAAGTCCATGGCGGCCCTAAAGGACATGACCAGCCAGCTAATCGGCAGGTTCTGCCAGAGCGCCCTGGAGACCACCCGCGCCGTGTACGGGCCGGAGAACCTCACCCGCTACAACGCCGAACTGATCGTCCCGGACGAGACCGTGATGGAGATCGCGGTGATGAAGGGCCTGGCCACCACCTTCGTGATGACCACCGAACACCGGCAGCCGATCTACGAACGCCAGCGCGAGGTCCTGCACGCCCTGGTGACCGCGTTGAACGCCACCGGCGACCGGCACCTCGAGCCGATGTTCGCCGCGGACTGGCGCGCCGCCGCCGACGACGGGGCGCGGCTGCGCGTCGTCATCGACCAGGTAGCCTCGCTCACCGATGGCTCCGCGCTGGCCATGTATGAACGGCTGGTCGGCAGCCTACCGTCACTGTGGTGACAGCGGGAGTGACTAGGATGGCTCCGTGGCCGGCCTGATCAAACGCGAAGACATCGACGAGGTGCGCCAGCGCACTGACATCAAGGAAGTCGTCGACGGCTACGTCACGCTCAAGGGCGCCGGCCTCGGCTCCTACAAGGGCCTCTGCCCATTTCACGACGAGCGTTCCCCCTCCTTCACCGTCCGCCCCCAAGTGGGCCGGTACCACTGCTTCGGCTGCGGCGAGGACGGGGACGTGATCTCCTTCGTGCAGAAGCTGGACCACACCACCTTCCACGAGGCGGTCGAGAAGCTCGCCGCCCGGATCGGCTACGAGCTCCGCTACGAGGACGGCGGCTCCGGCCCCAACCGCGAGGAGATCGGCCGCCGCCAGCGGCTCCTGGATGCGCACAAGATCGCCGACGAATTCTTCCGCACCCAGCTCCTGACCCCGGGTGCCGCCGAGGGCCGGAACTTCCTCTACGGCCGCGGCTTCGACCGGGCGGCCTCCGAGCAGTTCGGCGTCGGCTACGCCCCGCAGGGCTGGGACTCGCTGCTGAAGCACCTCCGCGGCCGCGGCTTCACCGATGCTGAACTCAAGCTGACCGGGATGTTTTCCGAAGGCAACCGGGGTATCTATGACCGCTTCCGCGGCCGGCTGATCTGGCCCATCCGCGACATCGCGGGGGACACCATCGGCTTCGGCGCCCGGAAGCTCTACGAGGACGACCAGGGCCCGAAGTACCTCAACACCCCGGAGACGGCGCTCTACAAGAAGTCCCAGGTCCTCTACGGGATCGACCTGGCCAAGCGCACCATCGCCAAGGACCGGCAACTGGTGGTGGTGGAGGGCTACACCGATGTCATGGCCTGCCACCTGGCCGGGGTGACGACGGCGGTGGCCACCTGCGGCACCGCCTTCGGCACGGACCACATCAAGATCGCCCGCCGGCTGCTCTCCGACGACGGCAGCGGCGGCGAGGTCATCTTCACCTTCGACGGCGACGCCGCCGGCCAGAAGGCCGCCCTGCGCGCCTTCGAGGAGGACCAGAGGTTCGTGGCCCAGACGTACGTGGCGGTTGAGCCCACCGGGGCCGACCCCTGCGAACTGCGCCAGGCCAAGGGCGACGCCGCCGTGCGCGACCTGATCGGCACCCGGCGCCCGCTCTTTGAGTTCGCCATCCGGGCCACCCTGCGCCGGCACAACCTGGATACCGTGGAGGGACGGATCTCGGCGCTGCGCGAGTCCGCGCCCGTCGTGGCGCAGATCCGCGACGCCGGCATGCGCCCGGCCTACGCCCGCGAGCTCGCCGGCTGGCTCGGCATGCCCGTGGAGGACGTCAGCCGGGCAGTAGGCGCGGCCATGAAGCGCGGCACCCAGGGCGGTCCCGGTCAGCAGGGCGGCCGCGGGGGAGCGGGCCAGGGCAACGGCTTCGGTTCCATCGGTCAGCAGGGTGGGTACCAGCAGAACCAGCAGGGCTACCAGAACCAGGGCGGCTACCAGAACCAGGGCGGCTACCCGCAGCAAGGCCAGAACCCCGGCGCGGGAGCGCCCGGCGTGGCGCCGCTGCCGCCGTCGGCCGCGCTGCCGGCGTTCAACCGGCCCGATCCCCGGGACCCCGTCGCGGCGATGGAACGGCAGGCGCTGGAAGTGGTGCTGCAGCAGCCGTCAATGCTGGAGGGAACCACCTGGGAGCGCTTCTCAGAGGCGCGGTTCTCCACCCCCGCCTACCTCGCAATCCACGAGGCCATCCGCGCCACGGGCCTGGCCTCGGCCGCGGATCCGGCCCGCTGGGTCGCCGAGCTGCTCCAGGAGGTTCCGGAACCGCTCCGTCCGCTCGTCTCCGAGCTCTCGGTGGTGCCGTTGCCGGCCAGCACCGAGGAAGCCGTGCAGCGCTACTGCCGGGACATCCTGGCGCGGCTGTTCGAACTGCAGATCACGCGGGTCAAGGCGGACAAGATGGGCCAGCTGCAGCGCCTCGACGCCGCGGCGAACCCGGAGGAGTTCCAACGGCTCAACCGCGAGCTGATGGAACTGGAGATGCAGCGGCGGTCGCTGCGCGCCGATTCCTGAGGTTTCGCCCCGCGGCCGGCGGACCGACCGGCCCCGATTTCGCTTCCGGGCCGCGGGTTTGCTAGGCTAGTACCCGCTTCATTCCTCCTTAGCTCAATTGGCAGAGCATTCGACTGTTAATCGAAGGGTTGCTGGTTCAAGTCCAGCAGGAGGAGCGCACAGTCCCCGTTCCGGTCCGCCGGAGCGGGGACTTTTTTATACCCGGCGGGGGTATCTGTCGGGGCGCCGGGGGCCGATTTCCTTAGTGGTAAAACCTTTGCTAATGTCATACCTGCTTCATTCCTCCTTAGCTCAATTGGCAGAGCATTCGACTGTTAATCGAAGGGTTGCTGGTTCAAGTCCAGCAGGAGGAGCGGACAGGCCCCGCGGCCGGCGAACAGCCGGCCGCGGGGCCTTTTTTCTTGCGCTCAGACGAAGAACATTTCCACCTGCAGGAAGCGTTCCGCCTCGCCGACGGCGGCTTGGAAGGCCTCTTCCTCGGTGGGGGACTGCCGGGGTTCGCGGGGGTGCCATTCGTGGGCGCCGGAGTGGACCCGGGTGAACCCGCCGCGCGGCGGGGCGTAGAAGATGCCGAAGCGCTGCACCGGCCATTCCGGGGACGTCTCGGGAGCCACCAGAAGGGCGGCGTCGAAGGCGGGGTTGTACCACTGCGCGATCGGCCGACGGCGATCCTCGGTAAAGAGCCCTGCCGCGTAGAGCGCCGCCGATTGGGGGCTTGTCTGCGAACACAGCCGCTCCCACCACAGGGGCAGGATGCCGTCATCGCACCGCTGCCACGTGGCCGGGAGGGGAGGGAGATCCTGCCGTTCGGGCACACCACAACCTTATCGCCCGCCGCCGGGCGGGAACAGGGCCGGGACCGGCCCCGAGGGGCAGCCGGAGCGTCCCGGCGAACACCAGGGCCGGACCCGGCGGGCCGTCGGGCCGGACACTCTCGCGTAGCCGGAGAGTCCCCCGCGGAGCGCCGGATCAGTGGATGGAGGGTACCGTCCGCGGCCGGACCACGAACCAGAGCGCGGCCGCCGCCAGCAGAATGCAGCCGGCCTGCACGGCGCCCATCGGCGTCGCCGACTCGACGCCCAGCCAGCCCACGACGGGGGAGATGATCCCGGCCATGAGGAAGGTCGCGGCACCCAACAGGGACGCCGCCGTGCCGGCCTGGGCGCCGTGGTTGGCCAGCGCCAGGACCTGGACGCACGGGAAGGTAAAGCCGGCCCCCAGGATGTAGAACCACAGCGGCACCATCACGCCCCACAGCCCCAGGCCGGCCCGGTCGAAGACGACGATCAGCAGGGCCATCAGGAACATCCAGGCCGTGGAGCAGGCCACGATCCACTGCGGCGGGACGCGCTTGATCAGCCGGGCGCTGGTCTGCACCCCGGCCACGATCCCCAAGGAGTTGATGCCGAAGAGCAGGCCGTACTGCTGGGCCGAGAAGCCGAAGACGTCCTGGAAGAGGAAGGGCGAGGCCGAGAGGTAGGTGAAGAGGCCACCGAAGTTCATGCCGCCCAGCAACAGGGTGCCCACGAAGATGCGGTCCGCGAACAACACCCGGTAGCGCTGGCGCATCGTCATGCCCGATGCGCCGCGCAGGTGCGCCGGCAGCGTCTCGCGGACCAGGAACAGCGCCGCGATGATCACGCAGCTGCCGTAGCCGGCCAGGAAAAGGAAGATGCCCGGCCACGCCGTCAGCAGGAGCAGCTGCGAGCCGATCACCGGCGCCAGGATCGGGGCCAGACCGTTGACCAGTGCCATCCGGGAGAACATCCGCACCATGGCGTAGCCGCTGAACAGGTCGCGAACCATGGCCATGGCGACGACGCCGCCGCCCGCCGCGCCGATGCCCATTAGCACCCGGAACAGGCCGAGGGTCCCGATGTCCGTGGCCGACGCCGCCCCCAGGGACGCGCCGATGTGCAGGGCGGTGGCGAGGATCAGCGGCATCCGGCGGCCGAACCGGTCGCTGAGCGGTCCCACCACCAGCTGGCCGAGCGCGAAGCCCACGGTGGTACCGGTCAGGGTCAGCTGGACCGCCGCCTCGCTGACGCCGAGGCTGGCCTCCAGAGCCGGGAAGGCCGGCAGGTACAGGTCCACCGTGAAGGGTCCCAGCGCCGTCAGGGCACCCAGCATGAGGATGTAGAGAAGCTTGCGGCGGCGGGTCAGGGAATCGCCCGGATTGCTGGGTGTCTGCACAGAGGTCAATCCTAGGGCCGGGGCGGCGGCACGGACAGCGCCTCCGGCCGCCGCCGCCGGCATGACGCGCGGCACGACGCCGGGCGCCGCGCAGGACGCGGCGCGCGTCGCCTAAACCCGACGCGCAGGCGCCCGCGCCCTCCGCTGGCCGCCGTCGGCGCCCCGAATGATAGTTTTGACACCTGGGCGTGCAATCAGCCGCGCAGCCCCGGGCATTTCAGCGGAAGCAGAACGACAGATGGCACCAGTTAGGCGGAACCGATGAGCGGACGGCACACCGGCAGGACCGGCGGGGGGCTGCGCCTTTCCGCGTTGCCCACGACCTTGAAACTGATCTTTAAGCTGGCACCGCGGCAACTCAACGATGAGATTGCCTTCGCCAAGGCCGAACTCAAGCGCAAGGGCATCCAGCTCGGCATCGCGGCGGCCTTCGCCGTCGTCGCCCTGATCTTCGTCCTGCTGCTGGTCATCGGGCTCGTCGTGGCGGCCATCATGGGCCTCGCCACGATCATGCCGGCCTGGCTCGCGGCCCTGCTGGTCTGCGCCCTGTTCCTGGTCATCGCCCTGATCGTGGGACTGATCGGCGTCAGCCGCTTCAAGAAGGCCATGCCGCTGGTCCCCGAGGAGACCATCCGCGGGCTGAAGTACGATCTCGGCATCGCCAAGGAGGGCTCCTCCTTCGACCCGGCCGTGCTGGACCCGAACACCCCGCAGGCCAAGGCAGCGAAGGCCGCCAAGGAAGCGGCCGCAGCCCGAGCCAAGGCGGAGAAAGAAGCCAAGAAGGCGGCCGAACAGCCCGACCTCGGCCCCGCTCCCTCCGAAGATGAGCTGCGCCGCCGGCTGGACCAGCGCCGCCGCCACCTCACCGGCGTCCGCGACGAACTCGGCGAAGAACTGGACCTCAAGGCCCAGGCGCAGATCCTCCTCTCCGCCGGCCAGCAGCGCGTCGAAGAGGGCAAGGAACTGGTCGACGACCGGATCGCCGCCCTTCGCGGCCCCTCCGCCACCACTCCCGGCGCCCGGCCCTCCACCGGCAGCTCCGGCACGGCTCCGGCCGCGGAACTGGCCAAGCGCTGGAAGCCGCTGGCAGCCTTCGCGGCGGCCGCCACCACCTTCGTCGTCCTGCTGCGCCGCCTGCTCAAGGGCTGACAGGACCGTAAACCCCGACAACGAATGGACACCGGCAGCGGAAAGGGAGGCCGAATGAGGTTCATCGGCGCTGGCGCGCGGCCCGGCCAACCCCCAATCCATTCGGATGTGGTCTTCACCGTCCCCAATCTCCTCACCGTGGTGCGGTTCCTCGGCGTTCCGCTGTTCATCTGGCTGGTTCTCGCGAAACAGGAGTACGGCGCCGCAGCCCTGGTCCTGGCCCTCATGGGCAGCACCGACTGGGTGGACGGCTACATCGCACGCCGCTTCAACCAGATGTCCAACCTCGGCCGGATCATGGACCCGATCGCGGACCGGCTGGCCCTGATCGCCGTCGCGGTCACCCTCGTGATCGCCGGCGTCGTCGAGTGGTGGTACCTGACCGCCCTCCTCGTGCCCGACCTGATCCTGATGGCCATCTCGCTCTACTACTTCCACAGCCACCCCGACCTCCCGGTCAGCCGGGTCGGCAAGATCCGGACCGCGCTGCTGCTCCTCGGCACACCCTTGCTGGTGCTCTCGAAGCTGCAGCTGCCCGGCGCCGAGAGCTACTTCGTGGCGGCCTGGGTCTGCCTAGGCCTCGGCCTGATCGGGCACTGGATCGCCGCTTACAACTACTTCTGGGCCATCATCCGCAAGGGCCGTGGACAGCGGCCCGCCGCAGAAAGCAGCACCGCCGTGAACCCGCAGGAACGTTCCAACGACGACGGCGGGCCCCGCTGATGGTCTGGCTGGCAGTCGTGCTGGCCGTCGCCGGCGCCTTCTTCCTCGCTTTCGGCGCGCAACGGCAGGGCAGTGCGGTCAAGGCAGACACCGGGGGCCTGGCTCTGAGCTCCAACGGCCTGCTGCGGCTGATCCGCAACCGGCGCTGGATCCTCGGGCTCCTGCTGCTGTGCGTCGGCACGGCCATGAACGCCATCGCCCTCGTGTCCGCGCCGCTGACGGTCGTGCAGCCGATCGGCGCCATCGCGCTGGTCATCACCACGGTCATCAACGCCAAGGACCAGGGCCTGAGCATGAACCGGGCCACCGTGGTGGCGATCAGCTGCTGCGTCACCGGCTCCGCCCTGTTTGTGATCCTGGCCGTCACGGTCACCCAGGAGAACCACCACGTCAGCGCCGCGGACGAGCTCACGGTGGTGCTGCTGCTGGCCCTCGTCGTGGCCCTGTTCGGCACCCTGGCCCTGCTCTTCAAGCACCGGATGAGCGCCTTCGTTTACATCATTGGCGCCGGCATGCTGTTTGGCTTCGTTGCCGTCCTGACCCGCATCATCGGCCGGCACCTGCTGGACCCCAACGGGCTGTTCCTGCTCAACGTGCAGTGGTACACCCTGCTGGCGATCCTCGCCGCCGGCGGCCTCGGGTCGTGGTTCGTGCAGAGCGCTTACTCGGGCGGTCCGCCGGACCTGGTCATCGCGGGCCTGACCGTGATCGATCCCATGATCGGCATCGCGATCGGCGTCGTGGTCCTTGGCGAACTGCGCCCCGATGTCCACGCCGTGACCGCGATCGCCATGGGTGCCGCGGCTCTCCTTGCTATCGTGGGAGTGATCGCCCTGTCCAGGCACCACCCCGAGGTCACCAAGCGCAAGAAAGACGCGCGAAAGGCCGCGGCGCGGAGACCCTAGGGCGACGCCACAGACTTCAGGCGCCGACTGGCCGCGCCTGCGCCGGCGGCCGGCCGGCCGCCGCTACCCACCGTGACCACCAGGAGCCATCCCCGTGACCATGCCCCAGACCGACAACCCCGGCAGGAAACTGACGATCCTGATCGCCGCCGAAACCTACCCGCCGGACGTCAACGGAGCCGCCCAGTTCGGCTACCGTCTCGCCAAGGGCATGACCGGGCGCGGCCACGACGTCCACGTCCTGGCCACCCGCCCCAGCAAGGGCAAGAGCTACAGCGAGTTCCGCGACGAGGCCACCGTGCACCGCGTGCGCTCCCACTCCGTGCCCACGCACGAGAGCTTCCGGATCACCTTCCCCTGGGAGATCAAGAAGGAGATCGCGCTGCTCTTCGACCGGGTCAAGCCTGACGTTGTGCACATCCAGAGCCACTACATGATCGGTGAGCACGTCCTCTACGAGGCGGTGCGCCGCGGCGTCCGGATCGTGGCGACCAACCACTTTATGCCGGAGAATCTCAACCCCTTCCTGCCGTTCCCGCAGTGGTTCAAGGACATCGTTGGCCGCGTCTCCTGGCGCGACATGGGCAAGGTCATGGGCCAGGCCGACGTCGTGACCACCCCCACTCCGCTCGCGGCCAAGGCGATGCACGACCACGCCTTCCTGCGCAAGGTGCTGCCGCTCTCCAACGGCATCGACGCCGCCGCCTACGAGCTGAAGCCGGGGGAGGAGGTTCCCGTCAACGCCAGCCCCACCGTGCTCTTCGTGGGCCGCCTCGCCGAGGAAAAGCACATCGACGTCCTGATCGACGCCATCTCCAAGACCCCGGCCAACCTCGACGTCCACCTGCAGGTGGTCGGCGGCGGTGAGGTCCGACCGGCCCTGGAGGCCCAGGTCAAGCGCCTGGGCCTGGGGGACCGGGTGCGCTTCCTGGGCCTGGCCAGCGACGAGGAACTGCGCCGCGCCTACCTCGGCGCCGACCTGTTCTGCATGCCGGGCACCGCGGAGCTGCAGTCCCTGGTGACCCTTGAGGCCATGTCTGCCTCCACGCCCGTGGTCCTGGCCGACGCGATGGCCCTGCCGCACCTGGTGCGCGACGGCGAGAACGGCTACCTGTTCACCCCGAACGACAGCGACGACCTGGCCGCCAAGATCACCGCGGTGCTGTCCCTGCCGGCCGACGAGCGCGCCGCCATGGGCAAGGTCAGCCGCAGCATGGTGGAGAACCACAGCATCGAGCGGACCCTCCAGACGTTCGAGGACATCTACCGCGGCGCCAGCTACGACGACCTGGTGGTCTAGCACTCCGGCACGGGCCTGAGCGCCCGGCCGGTGCGACTACTATTGCTAGAGTGTTTTGCCCCGGGGCCCGCCGTGCTACGGCCGGTGCCCCGGGTCCCACGGGGCTATAGCTCAGCTGGTTAGAGCGCGGGACTCATAATCCTAAGGTCCTCGGTTCAAGTCCGAGTAGCCCTACCATCGCCGGTCTCCCGGCCGGTCCGCATCACCTCCCACCATCAGACGCTTCATTTCCCAGGCCGCGTCCGGAAGCCCGCCTCCCGGACGCGGCTCTTTTTGTATGCCGTGGTCCCCGCGGGTGGGCCAGGTCACTTGCGGCACCCCTGCGCGCACGGTAAGTTACTGCCCAGTAACATATCGGCGCGGGCCTCCCCGCGCCCTTCTGGTCGCCGCTGATCATAAGTGAGGGAACACCATGTCCAAGGCTGCAATCGACTTCAACAACCTCCCGTACGCCGACGGCGACTTCTTCGCCTTCGAGCAACTGCTCAGCGACAAGGAGCGCGACCGGCTGGCCGAGGTCCGCGAGTTCCTGGCCCGCGAGGTCAAGCCGATCGCCGTCGACTGCTGGAACCGCGCCGAGTTTCCGATGGACCTGATCCCCAAGCTGGCCGAAATCGACCTGGTCAGCCCGGTCAAGCGCCAGGGTTACTCGAACCTCTTCGCCGGCATCCTGCACGCCGAGACGACCCGCGCCGACACCTCGATCGCCACCTTCATGGGCGTCCACGACGGACTGTTCACCGGCTCCATCGAGGCGCTGGCCTCCGAGGAGCAGCAGGAGGCCTGGCTGCCGGAGATCTACTCGATGAAGAAGATCGGCGCCTTCGGCCTGACCGAACCGCTGGGCGGCTCCGACGTCGCCGGTGGCACGCGCACCACCGCCCGGCGCGAGGGTGACCACTGGGTCCTCAACGGCGCCAAGCGCTGGATCGGCAACGCCACCTTCTCCGACTGGGTGGTCATCTACGCCCGCGACGTCGAGGACAACCAGGTCAAGGGCTTCCTGGTGGACACGAAGACCGAGGGCTACGGCGCCACCAAGATCGAGAACAAGATCTCGCTGCGCACGGTCCAGAACGCGGACATCACGTTGGAAAACGTCGTGGTTCCCGACTTCTTCAAGCTCGCGAACGCCAACAGCTTCCGCGACACCAACAAGGTCCTGAAGGTCACCCGCCTCTCCGTGGCCTGGCAGGCCGTCGGCCAGCAGCTGGCCGCGTTCGACGTCGCCCGCCGCTATGCCGTCGAACGCAGCCAGTTCGGCCGGCCGATCGCCTCCTTCCAGCTCGTGCAGAACCAGCTGGTCCAGATGCTCGGCAACACCGTCAGCTCGATGGGCATGATGGTCCGGCTCTCCCAGCTCGAGGACGCCGGCCAGGCCAAGGACGAACAGTCCGCCCTGGCCAAGGCCTTCACCACGGCCCGGATGCGGGAGACTGTGGCGATTGGCCGCAGCCTCCTGGGCGGCAACGGCATTGTCTCCGACTACGAGATGGCGAAGGTCTTCTCCGACGCCGAGGCCATCTACTCCTACGAGGGCACCCACGAGATCAACACCCTGGTCACTGGCCGGGCCATCACCGGAATCTCTGCGATCGTCTAAACCCGACGCCGCCGCCCGGACCGGCGGCAGCAGCACCGAGGGCCGCAGGTCCAGGACGAACCCGAGGGGGTTCAGATACTCCTCGCCGCGGCGGACGCCCCAGTGCAGGCAGGGCGTGCCGCTGCAGTGGCCGGGCGGTCCGGGCTGCGCGGCTGCCACCGCACCCACCGGGGATCCGGCCGCCACCGGGTCCCCGGCCCGCAGGCTCGTCTCGACGGGTTCGAAGCTGCTCCGGAGACCGTCCCCGTGATCGATGGTCAGCACCGGGCGGTCAACCACGATGCCGGCGAAACTGACCCGTCCCGGAGCCGGTGCGCTGACCACAGCCCCGGCCTCGGCCCGCAGGTCCACCCCGCGGTGGCCGCTGAGCCATGGCCGGTCCGGCGGATCGAAGCCGCGCACCACCGCGGGCCTGGGGGAGAGCGGCCAGGCCCAGCCCCGTGCCGGCGCCGCGCGTGCCGGCACCGCCCGCGCCCCGCGGGTCGAAGCCCCGCCGCCCGCCGTCGACTTGGGGCCAGAAGCCAACGCCGTCGCGGCTCCGATGGCCGCGGCACGGACGGCCGCCTGGCCGGAAAACGCTGCCGAAGGGCGCGGCGGTGCCGTCGGCGCTAGGGACTGGGCCAGCGCAACGGCGAGCAGCAGCGGGAGCACAGGGAACAGGGTCATGGTTTCAGCATGGGGACCCGGGCCGCGCCGGAACAGGCGCCCGGGACGCCATGTGGACAACCCCACCGAGGCCCCCGGATTCGCCCTTCAAGACACCGCAGTCGGCGCCCCGTCGGCGCCCCGAAGCACCCCAGCCCGGCGCCCCGAACGCGTCCGTCGGGCGGGGCCCGCTGTAGTACACTAAGTGGAGCAGTTTGCTGTTCCCTCATGCCCCGATTCGTTGCGCTGTCCTTCCCGGACGTGCCGCGGAAGGCAGCACATCTCATTCAGGAGTGCGGGAACGCTTGCTGACTACGCGTATCCAGCCCTCTGCAGCCGAAGCCCCGCTCCGGACGACGAGGACTGCGCCCCTTGCGGTCCGGACCCCATGGCCCGGATGAGGAGCGCGGTGGATACCAGGAGGAGCCCCCGGAACCGGGTGCTGCTAATCAACCGTCAACTATTGGCAGGGTAAGAGGGCCTCACGGCTCTCTCATGAATGACCTGCCGGAAGGAGCGTCGGCATGCCCGTCGTAACCATGCGCCAGCTGCTTGACAGCGGCGTCCACTTTGGACACCAGACCCGTCGTTGGAACCCGAAGATGAAGCGCTTCATCTTCACGGAGCGCAACGGCATCTACATCATCGACCTGCAGCAGTCGCTGTCCTACATCGACCGTGCCTACGAGTTCGTGAAGGCCACCGTTGCACACGGCGGCACCGTCCTCTTCGTCGGTACCAAGAAGCAGGCACAGGAAGCCATCGCCGAGCAGGCCACCCGCGTCGGCCAGCCGTACGTCAACCAGCGTTGGCTCGGCGGTATGCTGACCAACTTCCAGACGGTTTCCAAGCGCATCCAGCGCATGAAGGAACTCGAAGAGATCGACTTCGACGACGTCGCCGGTTCCGCTTACACCAAGAAGGAACTGCTGCTTTTGCGTCGCGAGCTGACCAAGCTGGAGACCAACCTCGGCGGTATCCGCAACCTGACCAAGGCGCCTTCGCTCCTGTGGGTTGTCGACACCAAGAAGGAACACCTCGCCGTCGACGAAGCCAAGAAGCTGAACATCCCGGTTGTGGCCATCCTGGACACCAACTGCGATCCGGACGAAGTTGACTTCCCGATCCCGGGTAACGACGACGCTATCCGCTCCGTGAACCTGCTGACCCGCGTCGTTGCCGACGCCGTTGCCGAGGGCCTGATCGCCCGCAACCAGCGCGCCACGGGCACCACGGAAGCCCCGGAAGAGCCGCTGGCCGAGTGGGAGCGTGAGCTCCTCGAAGGCAACAAGGCCGAAGAGGCTGCCCCGGCCGCCGAAGCTGCACCGGAAGCCGAGGCTGCTCCGGAAGCCGCCGAGGCCCCGGCCGCGGACGACGCCAAGTAGTCACCCCGGCTTAGCCGCACTTCCCCGCGCGCTGCCCGCAGCGTGCGGGGGTACCGACAGGATGGCCGCTCACCTAGCGTGAGCAGCCGTCCTGTCGGTCCGTACACCAGACAAAATTTTCTAGACAGAGGGGTTCACATGGCGAACTACACTGCTGCTGACATCAAGGCCCTGCGCGAGCGCACCGGCGCCGGCATGATGGACGTCAAGAAGGCTCTCGACGAGGCCAACGGCGACGCCGAGAAGGCCATCGAGATCATCCGCATCAAGGGCCTCAAGGGTGCCACCAAGCGCGAAGGCCGCTCCACGGCCGAGGGCCTGGTTGCCGCCAAGGTCGCCAACGGCGTCGGCGTGATGGTCGAAGTCAACTGCGAGACCGACTTCGTTGCCAAGGCTGACAAGTTCATCCAGCTGGCCGACAAGGTCCTGACCGTCGCCGTCGAGTCCGGTGCCGCCGACCTCGAGGCCCTCCTGGCTACCGACGTTGACGGCAAGCCGCTCTCCGAGGTTGTCGTCGAAGAAGGCGCCATCCTGGGCGAGAAGGTCGTCGTCCGCCGCATCGCCCGCATCGAGGCCCCGACCGTCGACGCGTACCTGCACAAGACGTCCAAGGACCTCCCGGCCCAGGTCGGCGTCCTGTTCGCCGTCGACGGTGAAGGCGAAGCCGCCGCCGCCGCCGCCCACGACGTCGCCGTCCACATCGCCGCCATGGCCCCGAACTACCTGACCCGCGAGGACGTCCCGTCCGAGCTGGTCGAGTCCGAGCGCCGCATCGCCGAGGAAACCGCAAAGGCCGAGGGCAAGCCCGAAGCCGCGATGACCAAGATCGTCGAAGGCCGCGTCACCGGCTTCTACAAGGGCGAGGTCCTGGTTGACCAGGCATTCGCCAAGGACGCCAAGAAGTCCGTCGCCGCCGTCCTCGAAGAGGCCGGCGTGAAGGCTACCGGCTTCGCACGCTTCCGCGTCGGTTCCTAACCGGCAACGCCAGGGGGTGGTCACTTCGGTGGCCACCCCTTTTGCATGCGCAGGAGACCCCCGGGCGCCTGCGCCGGGCCCCGGTCGGCAGGGAATGCCGCCGCCGGGCCCCGGCACGATAACCTTTTGAGAGCTCACCAACGGGAAGGCACCATGGATACCGTCAACAATTCCGCCCAGCCAACGAAGACGCGGCGCCGCGTCCTCCTCAAGCTCTCCGGCGAGGTCTTCGGCGGCGGCAAGCTGGGCGTCGACCCGGATACCGTCCGCGGGGTCGCCAAGCAGATCGCCGCGGCCGTCCCGGACGTCGAGGTCGCGATCGTCGTCGGCGGCGGAAACTTCTTCCGCGGCGCCGAGCTCTCGCAGAGCGGCATGGACCGCTCCCGCGCCGACTACATGGGCATGCTCGGCACGGTCATGAACTGCCTGGCGCTGCAGGACTTCCTGGAGCAGGCCGGCGTCGAGACCCGCGTGCAGAGCGCCATCACCATGGGCCAGGTCGCCGAGGCGTACATCCCGCGCCGCGCCATCCGCCACATGGAGAAGGGCCGCGTCGTGATCTTCGGCGCCGGCGCAGGCCTGCCTTACTTCTCCACCGACACCGTCGCCGCGCAGCGCGCCATGGAGGTACACGCCGACGTCGTCCTGATGGCCAAGAGCGGCGTGGACGGCGTCTACACCGCCGACCCGAAGAAGGACCCCACCGCGGAGAAGCTGCACAAGCTCAGCTACGACGAGGCCCTGCGCCGCGACATCCGCGTCATGGACCAGACCGCCATGACCATGTGCAAGGACAACAACCTCACCATGGTCGTCTTCGGCATGGAGGGCGAGGGCAACGTCACCCGCGCCATCCGCGGCGAGGACCTGGGCACCGTGGTCACCCCCTAGCTCCGGCTAGGATGGTTTGAGGACAGTTCAGCTCCCCGGGCTCTGGGGCGCGCACCAAATTTCTGAGGAGAGAACGTGATCGAAGAGACCTTGCTCGAAGCCGGCGACAAGATGGACAAGGCGGTCGAGGTTGCCAAGGAAGACTTCGCCTCGATCCGCACAGGGCGCGCCACCCCGGGCCTGTACAACAAGGTCATGGTGGAGTACTACGGCTCGCCGACCCCGCTGCAGCAGCTGGCGTCCTTCGCCGTGCCGGACGCCCGCACCATCCTCATCACCCCGTTCGACAAGACCGCGCTGCGCGACATCGAACGCGCCCTGAGTGACTCCGAGGTGGGCGCCAACCCCTCCAACGACGGCAACGTCATCCGGGTCACCATCCCGGAACTGACCAAGGAACGCCGCAAGGAATACGTCAAGATCGTCAAGTCCAAGGGCGAGGACGCCAAGGTGTCCATCCGCAACATCCGCCGCAAGGCCAAGGAAACCCTGGACAAGCTGGTCAAGGACGGCGAGGCCGGCGAGGACGAGGGAACCCGTGCCGAGAAGGAACTGGACGCCCTGACCAAGTCTCACGTCGACGGCATCGACGAGCTGCTCAAGCGCAAGGAAGCCGAGCTGCTCGAGGTCTGATGACAGGCGAACAGCAGGCACCCGGGCCGCGCGTCCGGGTGAGGGGGAAAGAGCGGAAGAACCCGACGCCCAAGGCGGGCAGGAATCTTCCCGCCGCGACGGCCGTCGGCCTCGCCATGCTCTTTGCGGTGCTCGGCGGCCTGCTGTTCCTGCCCCTGGCCTTCGTCCTGATCGTCACCGCCTTCGCCGTCTTCGGCGTCTGGGAGGTCTACCGGGCCCTGGAGGCCTCCGGCACCCGGCTGCCGATCATCCCCGCGATGACCGGCACCGTGGCGATGCCGGTCTCCGCCTACTTCGGCGGCCCGGAAAGCCTCATGTTCGCGTTCCTGCTCAGCAGCGTCGCGGTGCTGCTGTGGCGGTCGCTGGAGGGCGCCGCGGGCTCGGCCCGCAGCATCTTCGCCGGCGTCTTCACCATGGCGTGGGTACCCTTCCTGATCAGCTTCGCGGTCCTGCCGCTGCACGCCTCCGGCGGGATCACTCCGGTCGGCTTCTGGCCAAACGGCGTGGTGCCCGTCGGGGCCTGGCAGATCGGCACCCTGCTGCTCTTGGTGGTCTCCAACGACACCTTCGGCTACCTCGTCGGCGCGTCCCTCGGCAAACACCCGATGGCCCCCAAGATCAGCCCGAAGAAGTCCTGGGAGGGCTTCGCCGGGTCTGTGGGCGGGGCCGTCGTCGTCGGCGTCCTGGCCTCGATCTTTGTCCTCGGTGAGCCGTGGTGGTTTGGTGCCGCCCTCGCCGTGGGCATGGTGGGAGCGGCGACCGCCGGTGACCTTGCCGAGTCCATGGTCAAGCGTGAGCTTGGCATCAAGGACATGGGCAACAGCCTGCCGGGCCACGGGGGAGTGATGGACCGGCTGGACTCCATCGTCTTCGCCTCGCCGGTGGCCTTCATGATTTTCTCTGCCGCCGCGGGCGGCTGAGCGGGCGGACAACCCGGCCCCGGCGCCTACAATGGTGCCCGTAAAAAGCGCCGTACCGGATCGGCCAGAGCCGGACAACCAGCGCCGAACAACAAGAGCCGCACGGCCTCGAAGGATAAGAAGTAAACAGTGGACAGCAACCGAGTGGACCTCAACCGGCAGATCCCTGCCTCCTTTGACCGCGTCCAGCGCAACCAGTACGGCTACAACGCCAAGCAGGTGGACCAGTTCCTGCGGCAGGCCAGGGTCTCCTTCGAGACCCCGCAGGCGGCCGAGCGCGTGGTCAAGAGCGCCGATGTCCGCGCCGTCACCTTCGACCCGGTCAAGGGCGGCTACGCGGCCGCGGCCGTGGACGCGGCCCTGGACCGGCTCGAGGACGCCCTGGCCCGCCGGGAACGCGACGAACTGGTCGGCGAACGCGGTGAGGACGCTTGGCTGCGTGAGATCGGCCGGCTGGCCGGGCTGCTCCGCGGCCGGCTGCACCGCCCGGACGGGCAGCGCTTCCGGCGGCCGGCGAAGGCCAAAGTCCGCAGCTACAACATCGCCGACGTCGACGGCCTCTGCCACGAGCTGATCGGCTACCTGGACGAGGACCAGCCGCTCAGCGTGGACAACGTCCGCCGCGCCACCTTCCGGCCTGCCGTCGGCCGCGACGGCTACGAGGAAACCCAGGTGGATGCGTTCCTGGACAAAGTCGTCGAACTCATGGCCGCCATCGACTGACGCGGCCCTAGCGACCGGCCGCCAACTGACCCGCAGCTAGCGCTCCGTCACGAGCGGCCGCTCGGGGGTGTGCAGCCGGGTCATGAGCCGGGTGATGCTGCTCGGCACCCGGCCCCGGGTGGCCCGGGACACCAGGACCATGACGGCGAACGCGGCCGGCACCGTCCACGCCGCCGGCTGCGCCAGCCACGACGGCGTCCCCGCCGCGCCCAGCACCGCGCCGGCCAGCATCGAACCGCCGCACGCCAGCGCCCCGGTCAGCATCCCCGCGATCGCCCCGGCATCGGTCAAACCGCGCCACCAGATCCCCAGCAGCAGCACCGGGCAGATGGTCGAGGCGGTGAAGGCGAACACCAGCCCCACGCTCCCGGCCAGCGCCGTCGAATCCGTCGTCGCGGCGATCCCCAGCGGCACCACGGCCGAGAACAGCGCCGCGAGCCGGAAGCCGCGGACGCTGCCGCCCAGGATGTCCTGGCTGATCACGCCGGCCAGCGAGACCACCAGCCCGGAGGTGGTGGACAGGAACGCCGCGAACGCCCCGGCCACCACCAGCGCGGAGAGCAGGTCCCCGGCGAGGCCGCCGATCATCCGGCCCGGCAGCAGCAGCACCAGCGCGTCGGCCTGCCCCGCCCCCGCGGCGCCGGGGGCGAAGACCCGCCCGATCAGCCCGTACGCGGTGGGGAAGAGGTAGAAGACGGACAGCAGCCCCAGCACGATCAGGGTGGTCCGCCGCGCCGACTGGCCGTCCGGGTTGGTGTAGAAGCGCACCAGCACGTGCGGCAGGCCCAGCGTCCCGAAGAGCAGCGCCACCAGCAGCGAGATGTTCTGGTACGGGCCGGCCGGCGGCATCCCGGTGGGGTTCACCGGCGCCTCGGCCACGGCGGGGGTGCCGGTGCCGGCGAGCACCAGCAGCAGGAACAGCAGCGGCACGGCCAGCGCGGTGAGCTTCAGCCAGTACTGGAAGGCCTGAACGAAGGTGATGGAGCGCATCCCGCCGGCCATCACGGTGACGCAGACGACGGCGATCACGGCCACCTGGCCCACCCAGGCCGGCAGCCCGGTGGTGATCCGGATGGCCAGCGCCGCGCCGTGCAGCTGCGGGACGATGTACAGCCAGCCCACCATCACCACCACCAGGCTGGTGACCCGGCGGACGGCCCGGGATTCCAGCCTCGCCTCGGTGAAGTCCGGGATGGTGTACGCGCCGGAGCGGCGCAGCGGGGCCGCCACGAACAGCAGCAGCATCAGGTAACCGGCGGTGTAGCCCACCGGATACCAGAGGGCGTCGGTACCCGAGAGCAGGATCAGGCCGGCCACGCCCAGGAAGCTGGCCGCGGAGAGGTATTCGCCGCCGATGGCCGAGGCGTTCCACCACGGCCGGACGGTGCGGGACGCGACGTAGAAGTCCCCGGTGGTGCGGGAGATCCGCAGGCCGTAGAAACCGATCACGGCGGTGGCGAGGGTGACGGCGGCGAAGGCGGCGACGCCGACCACCGGGTTCATGGCCGCCTCACCGCTCGCCGGCGAGGTCGCGGTAGCGGGCCTCGTTGCGTGCCGCGGTCCGGACGTAGAGCCAGGCGCTCAGCCCGATCACCGGATAGATCCCGGCGCCCAGCAGCACCCAGTCGAAGGGCAGGCCGGCGATCCGCAGTTCGGCGAGTCCCGGCACCAGGCCGAGCAGCAGCGCGAAGCCCAGCATGATTAGCAGGAACCCGGCGGCCACCACGATCCCGAGCCGGAGCTGGGACCGGATCAGCGCGCGGACGAACACCTGACCGGCGTCGGTCTCTTCCGCCGCCTTCCGTGCCTCAGCCGCGGCTCTGCCACGCCCGGAACCGGCGCCCGTGGTGACGCGGCGCGGGGCGGTGACCCTGACCCGGGTCATGCCTGCGGCCGGATCCGGGTGGCCTCCAGCTTTTCGCGGACCGGGGGCAGGTGCCGGCGGCTGATCGGCAGTTCGGCGCCAGCCACCGCCACGCTGGGCCGGCCCGCCGCCAGCTTCAGGTGACCGACGTGGGCCAGCGACACCAGGTAGGAGCGGTGGATGCGCAGGAAACCGGCCCCGGCCCACTGCTGCTCCAGGTCCGCCAGTGGCACCCGGATCAGGTAGCTGGCATCGGCGGTATGCAGCCGGGCGTAGTCGCCCTGGGCCTGAACGTAGGTGACGTCGTCGCGGCGGATCATCTTGGTGGTGCCGCCCAGGTCCACGGTGATCATCTCCGGGGCCGGTCCGCCGTCGCGCAGCAGCTCACTGATCCGGCCCACAGAGCGGGCCAGCCGCTCGGCGCGGACGGGCTTGAGCAGGTAGTCCACGGCGGCGAGCTCGAAGGCCTCGAGGGCGCAGTCCTCGTCCGCGGTGACGAAGACGACGGCGGGCGGCCGGGCGCTGCGGGCGATCACCCGGGCGATGTCCAGGCCGGAGAGGGCGGGCATGTGGATGTCGAGGAAGACGGCGTCGACGTCGGCGCTCTCCAGGGTGCGGAGCGCCTCGGCGCCGGAGGAGGCGCGGTGGATGGTGCCGATCCGGTCGTCCCGGCCCAGCAGGAACGCCAGCTCCTCCACGGCGGGCAGCTCGTCGTCGGCGACGAGGACGTTAATCATGGTCCTAGGGTACCGCCGTGCCGGAGCCCCGACGGGCGCCATGGCGGCGTGGGCCGGGCGTTGGCTCAGGCGTCGTGGCGGGGCTGGGACTTCGGGACGCGCAGGGTGATCAGCGTGCCCTCGCCGGGCGCCGTCTCGATCACCAGGCCGTTGTCCTCGCCGTAGACCTGCCGCAGCCGCGCGTCCACGTTGTGCAGGCCCACGTGGTCGCCGCCGCTGTGCCCGGCCAGGACCGAGCGCAGCTGATCCGGGTCCATGCCGACGCCGTCGTCCTCGATCGTCACCTCGGCGAACGCGCCCGAATCGTTGGCCGTGATGCTGATGTGCCCGGGCCCCTCCTTGGCCTCCAGGCCATGCCGGACGGCGTTCTCCACCAGCGGCTGCAGGCTCAGGAACGGGATCACGGTGCTTAGCACCTCCGGCGCGATCCGGAGGCTGACCTGCACCCGCTCGCCGAAGCGGGCGCGCTCCAGCAGCAGGTACCGGTCAATGCAGCGCAGCTCCTCGGCCAGGGTGGTGAAGTCCCCGTGCCGGCGGAACGAATAGCGGGTGAAGTCGGCGAACTCCACCACCAGCTCCCGGGCCCGGACCGGGTCCGTATTGATGAAGGATGCGATCGCGTTCAGTGAGTTGTAGATGAAGTGTGGGCTGATCTGGGCCCGCAGCGCCCGGACCTCCGCCTCCATCAGCAGCGTCCGGGAGGCATCGAGTTCGGCCAGTTCCACCTGGGTGGCCACCCAGTCCGCCACCTCGCCGGTTGCCCGGACCAGGCCGGACCCCGCCTCGGGTGCGAATGCGGCCACCACTCCGGCCACCCCGGACCCCACCCGGATGGGCGCG
Organism: Arthrobacter sp. NPDC080082; assembly: GCF_040686595.1. Taxonomy (NCBI): domain Bacteria; kingdom Bacillati; phylum Actinomycetota; class Actinomycetes; order Micrococcales; family Micrococcaceae; genus Arthrobacter; species Arthrobacter sp. NPDC080082. The sequence goes on from NZ_JBFBKQ010000004.1 coordinate 301,709, forward strand.
ATGACAGCCGCGTAGCCGGCTCCGGGAGAGCCGGCGGGGGAGCGGCCGCCCGGGGCCCGCAGCTCCCCGGCTGGGATCACGGCGGTATGGCCGCCCGCCAGCACCGTCGCGGCCACCTCCATCAGGACCGGGCGGAGTTCCTCGGCCGCGCCGTCCCAGGCCAGGACGCCCGTGGTGTCCGTGATGGCGAACCCGTCGCAGCCGAGCAGCCCGCGCAGCTGCCGGCTGGCCTTGCCCGCGCCGGCGGGGTTCAGGCCGGTCCGCAGGTGCTGGCCGGCCCGGGACGCGGCGTGCAGGGTCTTATAGGTCGCGCGCTCGGCGTCGGTGCCAAGGTCGCGGAAGGAGCGCAGGACCTTGAGCCCGACGGCGATGACGACGGCGATCGCCAGCGCGATCACGGCGATGGCCGCGGCGCTGACCAGGGGGGAGTCCGGCATGCTGCCAGCGTAGCGCCCGGCCGTGCGGTCCGCCGTTTGTCGCAGCGCGGCGACCGCTGGGCGACGCCGCCCGCGCCGGTGCTGGAATGTAGCCCACGTCACGTTGCACAGTGATTCCAGTCACACAATCCCGGGGGAGTGTTGTCCGGAGGCCGGAATGCCCGGCGGTGACTCGCCAGTCTCAATGAGGAGGAATGATGGGTCACGACGCCCAGCATACGGACGCAGCGGCGTCCGTGGACTTCAAGCAAGTCCAGTCGACGGAGCAGTTCCAGGAACTGCGCAAACGTCACCGCAGCTTCGTCTTTCCGATGGCCATCGCGTTCCTGCTGTGGTACTTCGCCTACGTCCTGCTGGCCGACTATGCGGTGGGCTTCATGTCCACCAAGGTCTGGGGCAACATCAACGTCGGCCTGATCCTGGGCCTGCTGCAGTTCGCGTCCACGTTCGCGATCACGGGCTGGTACGTCAGCTACTCGAACCGGAAGCTGGACCCCATCGCCTCCGAGATCCGCCAGGAGATCGAAGGCCACGAGTTCGACAAGCACGGCAACCGAGTGAGCGGAACGGCCCAATGACACTGCACGCATCCCTGACGGTCCCCGCGGTCAACGTCGCCGCGCTCAAGGACACCACCCTCCTGAACATGGGCATCTTCGCCCTCTTCGTCGCGGTCACCATGGTGATCGTGTTCCGCGCCAGCCGGAACAACAAAACCGCCGCCGACTACTACGCCGCCGGCCGGTCCTTCACCGGTTCGCAGAACGGCACCGCCATCGCCGGCGACTACCTCTCCGCCGCGTCCTTCCTGGGCATCACCGGCGCGATCGCGGTCAACGGCTACGACGGCTTCATGTACTCCATCGGCTTCCTCGTCGCCTGGCTGGTGGCGCTGCTGCTGGTGGCCGAACTGCTCCGCAACACGGGCAAGTTCACCATGGCCGACGTGCTCTCCTTCCGGCTCCGGCAGCGTCCGGTCCGGATCGCCGCGGCCATCTCCACCCTGGCCGTCTGCTTCTTCTACCTGCTCGCCCAGATGGCCGGCGCCGGCAGCCTGATCTCCCTGCTGCTGGGCATCAGCGACTGGGGCGGACAGGCGCTGGTGATCATCGTCGTCGGCGCCCTGATGATCATGTACGTCCTGATCGGCGGCATGAAGGGCACCACCTGGGTGCAGATCATCAAGGCCATGCTGCTGATCGCCGGTGCCGCCGTGATGACCTTCTGGGTCCTCGCGATCTACGGCTTCAACCTCTCGGACCTGCTTGGCGGCGCCGCGGAGACGGCCAAGAACCCGGCCGTCCTGAACCCGGGACTGCAGTACGGCAAGTCGGACACGTCCAAGCTGGACTTCATGTCCCTGGGCCTGGCCCTGGTGCTCGGCACCGCTGCCCTGCCGCACGTGCTGATGCGCTTCTACACGGTTCCCACCGCCAAGGAAGCCCGCAAGTCCGTGGTCTGGTCCATTTGGCTGATCGGCATCTTCTACCTGTTCACCCTGGTCCTGGGCTACGGTGCCGCGGCCCTCGTGGGCGCCGACACCATCAAGGGCGCCCCCGGCGGCGTGAACTCCGCCGCCCCGCTGCTGGCCTTCCACCTCGGCGGCCCGCTGCTGCTGGGCTTCATCTCGGCGGTGGCGTTCGCCACGATCCTCGCCGTCGTCGCCGGCCTCACCATCACCGCGGCGGCATCCTTCGCCCACGACATCTACGCCAACGTGATCGCCAAGGGCAAGGCCGACGCCGAGACCGAGGTCAAGGTGGCGCGCCGCACGGTGATCGTCATCGGCATCCTCGCCATCGCCGGCGGCATCTTCGCCAACGGCCAGAACGTCGCCTTCCTGGTGGCCTTGGCCTTCGCCGTCGCCGCCTCCGCGAACCTGCCCACCATCGTGTACTCGCTGTTCTGGCGCCGGTTCACCACCCAGGGCGCGATCTGGAGCATGTACGGCGGCCTCGCCGCCGCCATCATCCTGATCGCCCTCTCCCCGGTGGTCTCCGGCACCAAGACCTCGATGATCGCCGGCGCGAACTTCGCGATCTTCCCGCTCAGCAACCCCGGCATCGTCTCCATCCCGCTCGCGTTCTTCTTGGGCTGGCTGGGCACCGTGCTGGACAAGCGGCGCGAGGACACCACCAAGCAGGCCGAGATGGAGGTCCGCTCCCTGACCGGGGTGGGCGCCGAGAAGGCCACCAACCACTAACGCATCACCGCGTAGCTGCATCACCGAACGACACAGGACCCCCGCGCCGCCCGGCGCGGGGGTCCTGTGCGTTCCGGGTCAGCCCTCGGCCGGGCCGCGTTCGAGCAGCGGTTGGATCCGGAACGGGATCATCTCGCTCATCGCCAGAGCCGTGTCCGTCCGGTCCACCCCGTCGCAGGAGAGGATCTTGCCGTTGATCCGGAACAGGTCCTCGGCGTCGCGCGCCACCACGCGCAGCAGCAGGTCGGCCGAGCCGGTCAGGCCATAGCCCTCCAGGATCTCCGGGACCGCGGCCAGCTCCACCGCCAGCCTGCCCAGCTTCTGCTGCTGGACGTGGACCGAGATGAAGGCCATCAGCGGGTAGCCCAGCGTGGCCGGATTGATCCGGCGCTCGAAGGAGAGGAATACGTGTTTCTTCTCCAGCTGGGCCATCCGGGCCTGCACCGTGTTGCGGGAGAGTCCCAGCTTCTGTGCGAGGGCCACGACGGTGCCGCGCGGGTCCCGCGCCATGGCCGAAAGCAAGCGGGTGTCGGTGCCATCCAAGGGTTGCATAGTGCGCAAGGTTAGCACGGTCCGGAACGTCTGAACCGGGCAGGATGCTCAAAATATCAGTGGGTGGTTGTACCCAATGGCACTTGTGAGTAGGGTCACAATTATCCGGGGCAACGGCGCCCGGGTGGCCGCCGCGCGCTGGGATCACGAGTCCCGCGGGCAGGGGTCAGACGACGTCAGAAGGTTGCGGACAAACTGTGTTTACCGACGACGCGGGCCAGGGCGGCGCAGCCCCCGGCGGCCCCGGAAACAGTGCAGGATCGAACAGGCGCACGGGCGGGGATCTCGTCCAGCTCATCACCCCGGGGGGTGAACGCGTCAGCCATCCCGAGTTCGACCCCTGGGTCCAGGACATCGGCGATGACGTGCTGACCTCCCTCTACGAGGACATGGTGGCCATCCGGAGGATCGACGCCGAGGCCACCGCCCTCCAGCGCCAGGGCGAACTCGCCCTCTGGCCGCCGCTGCTGGGCCAGGAAGCCTCCCAGATCGGCTCGGCGAGGGCCCTGCGCGAGGACGACTTCGTCTTCCCCAGCTACCGGGACAACGGCGTCGCCTACGTCCGCGGGGTCAAGCCGGCGGACATCGTCAAGGCCTGGCGCGGCAACGCCCTCGCCGGCTGGGACCCGTACACCGTGAACGTCGCCACCCAGCAGATCATCATCGGCGCGCAGAGCCTCCACGCCACCGGCTACGCCATGGGCATCCAGAACGACGGCGCCGACTCCGCGGCCGTGGCCTACTTCGGCGACGGCGCCACCAGCGAGGGCGACGTCAACGAGGCGATGGTCTTCGCGGCCAGCTTCCAGGCCCCCGTCATCTTCTTCTGCCAGAACAACCACTGGGCCATCTCCGAGCCCGTGATGCTGCAGTCCCACATCCAGATCGCGGACCGGGCCTCCGGCTTCGGCATCCCCAGCATGCGGGTGGACGGCAACGACGTCCTCGCCGTGCTGGCCGCCACCCGGATCGCCCTGGACCGGGCCCGGCGAGGCGGCGGCCCCACCTTCATCGAGGCCGTCACCTACCGCATGGGCCCGCACACGACGGCGGACGATCCCACCCGGTACCGGGACGCCAACGAGCTCGAGGACTGGGCCGCCAAGGACCCGATCCACCGCCTCAAGGTGCTCCTGGAGCGCAAGGGCCTGCTGACCGCAGACGTGGAAACCGCCGTCGCCGCCACGGCCGACGCCGTGGCCAAGGAACTGCGCTCCGGCACCATCAACATGCCCGAACCGCAGCCGCTGCAGATCTTCGAGCACGTCTACAGCACCCCGCACTCCTGGCTGGACCGCCAGCAGGACCACTACACCCGTTACCTGGCCTCCTTCGGCGATCCCGCAGGTGCCCCCTCCGAAGAAGGTGCTCGCTGATGACGCAGATGACCTTTGCCCGGGCGATTAACTCCGGCCTGCGCAAATCCCTCGACAACGATCCCAAGGTGATCCTCATGGGCGAGGACATCGGCACCCTCGGCGGCGTCTTCCGCGTCACCGACGGGCTGCAGAAGGACTTCGGCAAGCACCGCGTCGTGGACACCCCGCTCGCCGAATCCGGCATCCTCGGCACCGCCGTCGGCCTCGCCTACCGCGGCTACCGCCCGGTGGTGGAGATCCAGTTCGACGGCTTCATCTACCCGGCCTTCGACCAGATCGTCAGCCAGGTCGCCAAGATGCACTACCGGACCATGGGTGCCGTGAAGATGCCCATCACCATTCGCGTGCCCTTCGGCGGCGGCATCGGTTCACCCGAACACCACTCCGAGTCGCCCGAGGCGTACTTCACCCACACCTCCGGCCTGCGCGTGGTCAGCGTCTCCAACCCGCAGGACGCGTACACGATGATCCAGCAGGCCATCGCCTGGGACGATCCGGTCCTCTACTTCGAGCCCAAGCGCCGCTACCACGACAAGGGCGAGGTGGACGAGTCCCTGGACCTCTCCGCTGCCCCGTCGATGGAAAAGGCCCGGGTGGTCACCGAGGGCACCGACGTGACCCTGGTGGCCTACGGCCCGCTGGTCAAGACCGCACGTGACGCCGCGCTCGCCGCCGCCGACGAGGGCGTCTTCGTCGAGGTCATCGACCTGCGCTCCCTCGCCCCGGTGGACTTCGCCACGCTGGAGGCCTCGGTCCGCAAGACCGGCCGCCTGGTCATCACGCACGAGGCCAGCCAGTCCGGCGGCCTCGGCGCCGAGGTCGCCGCGAGCATCACCGAACGCTGCTTCTACCACCTCGAGGCCGCCCCCGTCCGGGTCACCGGCTTCGACGTCCCGTACCCCTACTCCAAGCTGGAAATGCACCACCTGCCCGGACTGGACCGGATCCTCGACGGCGTGGACCGGGCCTTGGGCCGCCCCAACTCTTTGAGCGGGCTGGAAGGATGAGCGCAACCATGATCAAGGAATTCCGCCTCCCGGACCTCGGCGAAGGCCTGACGGAATCTGAAATCGTCGCCTGGAAGGTCGGCGTGGGGGACACCGTCACCCTGAACCAGATCATCGCCGAGGTGGAGACCGCGAAGGCCGTCGTCGAGCTGCCCTCGCCGTTCGCCGGCGTCGTCACCGCGCTGCACGAACAGCCCGGCACCGTGGTGGAGGTCGGCAAGCCGATTGTCTCCTTCGAGATCGAGGGCGACGACGACGGCGGCGCCAGTGCGAATTCGGGCGAGGCGCCCGCCAAGCGGGAACCGACGCTGGTGGGCTACGGCGCCATGCCGGAGGGCTCCGGCCGGCCGGCCCGCCGGGCACGGACCTTTTCCGCCGCGGCTGCACCGGCTGCTTCGGCGGCCGCACCCGCTCCGGCTCCTGCTGCCGCTTCCACACCTGCCCCGGCACCGTCACCCGCCGCCGTCGCCGTCCCGCCGAGTGGCGCCCCTGCTGCCGAGCGGCCCCGCTCCACCCCGCCGGTCCGCAAGCTGGCCAAGGACCTCGGCGTCGACCTCGCCGCCGTCACCGGCACGGGGGAGCACGGCCTGATCACCCGGGAGGACGTGCGGAACTTCGTCGGCGGCGGGGACCTCCCGGTCGCCCCGCAGGAACTGGCCGGCGCGCGGCCGGCTACTGCCCCGGCGGCCGGCGAACGGGAAACCCGGACCCCGATCAAGGGCGTCCGGAAGTTCACCGCCGCGGCCATGGTCTCCAGCGCTTTCACCGCGCCGCACGTGACCGAGTTCCTGACCCTGGACGTCACGCCCACCATGGAACTGCTTGCCAGGCTCAAGGACAGCCGGGCCTTCTCCGGGTACAAGCTCACCCCGCTGACCCTGGTGTCCAAGGCCGTGTTGATCGCCCTGCGCAGCCACCCCACGCTCAACGCCCGGTGGGACGAGGCCAACCAGGAGATCGTCCAGTTCAACTACGTCAACCTCGGCATCGCGGCCGCCACGCCGCGCGGGCTGACCGTGCCGAACATCAAGGACGCGGACCGGATGTCGCTGACCCAGCTCTCCACCGCGCTCACCGGGCTGACCGAGAGCGCCCGCGCGGGCAAGACCGCCCCCGCGGACCTCTCCGGCGGGACCATTTCGATCACGAACATCGGCGTCTTCGGCATCGACGCCGGGACCCCCATCCTCAACCCGGGCGAGGCCGCCATCCTGGCCGTCGGCGCGGTGCGGAAGATGCCGTGGGAGTACCGGGACGAGGTGGCGCTGCGCCAGGTCATGACCCTCAGCCTCTCCTTCGACCACCGGCTGGTCGACGGCGAACAGGGCTCCCGCTTCCTGCAGGACGTAGGTGCGCTGCTGTCCGACCCCGGCATGGCACTCGCCATGGCCTAGGTTCCCAGCCCACGGGGCCGGGCATCCCTCCTTTGCCGGAGGGGCGCCCGGCCCTTTGTCGTTCGGGGGGCAGGGCCGTCCGGGGGAGACCCGCCCAGGGGAGTTCGCCTAGCGCGTGCCGTTGCCCGGGGCCGTAAGGGCGGCCAGGGCCATGCCCTCCAGCAGCGGCCGGGCACGCTTGAGTGCCATCCGGCGGCCCTGGGTGCGGACCGAGTGCGGGGTGGAGTTGATCAGGCCGAAGGTGGCGTGGGCGCGCATCCGCAGTTCGGCCGGGTCCGTGTCCGGGTGCAGTCCGGAGAGCACGTCCACCCACAGCTCTACGTAGTTCCGCTGCAGGGTCCGGACCTCGGCCTGGTCCTCGTCGGCGAGGTTGCTGAAGTCCTGATCCTGGACCCGGATCACGTCCGGGTGGCTGAGGGCGAAGTCCACGTGGAACTCCACCAGCCCGGCGAGGGCGGTCTCCGCGGTCCCGGCGCCGGCCACCACGGCGCGGCCGCCGTCGAGCAGGTCCTGGCTGACGCTGAGCAGCATTGCCCCCAGCACCGCCTGCTTGCCGGCGAAGTGCCGGTAGACGGCGGGGCCGCTGACTCCGGCCGCGGCGCCGAGATCCTCCAGGGAGACGCGGTTGAAGCCCTCGGCGGCGAAGAGGGCGGCCGCGGCCTGCAGCAGCGCCTGCCGGCGGCTCTCCTTGGCCCGGCTGCGCTGGGTTGGCTGGCTGGACTCGGTCACCGGCTCACCCTTCTTCTCGGCTGGTCTGGGTATTAACTGTGCTGTACGGGCTCCGTACAGCGGGCTGCAACCCGCCGCACCGGCGATCCTGTGTTGGACATCACAGTTAGTAGAGACTAACCTAAAACTCAGTTATGCGTTACTAACCGAAATGGCCGGACCGGCAGCCCCAGGGCCCCGGTCCGGCCGGGGATGGAAGCAGTCAATGGAGACAATCGCCAGCCGGGTGGATCCCGGCAGCGCAGGCTTCGCCGCCAACCGGGAGGCCCAGCTTGGCCTGGCCCGGGAACTGAAGGAGCGCCTGGCCGCCTCCGCGCTCGGCGGGCCGGAAAAGTCCCGCGAACGCCACGTCGCCCGCGGCAAGCTGCTGCCGCGCGAACGCATCGACCGGCTGCTCGATGACGGCAGCCCCTTCCTGGAAATCGCCCCGCTCGCCGCGGACGGCATGTACGACGGTGATTCGCCCGGCGCCGGTGTGATCGCCGGCATCGGCCTGGTCCACGGCCGCCAGGTGCTGGTCATCTCCAACGACGCCACCGTCAAGGGCGGCACCTACTACCCGATGACGGTCAAGAAGCACCTCCGCGCCCAGGAGATCGCGCTGGAGAACCGCCTGCCCTGCATCTACCTGGTGGACTCCGGCGGGGCGTTCCTGCCCCGCCAGGACGAGGTCTTTCCGGACAAGGAGCACTTCGGCCGGATCTTCTACAACCAGGCGCAGATGTCCGCGGCGAAGATCCCGCAGATCGCCTCCGTCATGGGCTCCTGCACCGCCGGCGGCGCCTACGTGCCCGCGATGAGCGATGAGACCGTGATTGTCCGCAACCAGGGCACCATCTTCCTCGGTGGCCCGCCGCTGGTGAAGGCGGCGATCGGCGAGATCGTCACGGCCGAGGAACTCGGCGGCGGCGACGTGCACTCGAAGATCTCCGGCGTCACCGACCACCTGGCCGAGAACGACGAGCACGCCCTGCAGATCGTCCGCGACATCGTCTCCACCCTGCCGCGGCCGGCCGCCCCCGCCTGGGAGATCGACACGGTTGTCGAACCCGAAGCGGACCCGGTCGAGCTCTACGGCGCCGTCCCCACCGACGTCAACGCCCAGTACGACGTCCGCGAGGTCATCGCCCGGCTGGTGGACGGCAGCCGCTTCCACGAGTTCAAGAAGAACTACGGCACCACCCTGGTCACCGGCTTCGCCAAGCTGCACGGCCACCCCGTGGGCATCGTGGCCAACAACGGCGTCCTGTTCAGCGAGTCCTCCCTCAAGGGTGCACATTTCATCGAACTCTGCGACCAGCGCGGGATCCCGCTGATCTTCCTGCAGAACCTCTCCGGCTTTATGGTCGGCAAGGATTACGAACAGGGCGGCATCGCCAAGAACGGCGCCAAGATGGTCACCGCCGTCGCCACCGCCCGGGTGCCCAAGCTCACCGTGGTGATCGGCGGCTCGTTCGGCGCCGGCAACTACTCGATGTGCGGCCGGGCCTACTCGCCGCGCTTCCTGTGGATGTGGCCGGCCTCCCGGATCTCCGTCATGGGCGGCAACCAGGCCTCCAGCGTCCTCGCCACGGTGAAGCGCGACCAGTACGAGGCCCGCGGCGAGGAATGGTCTGCCGAGGACGAGGAGGCCTTCAAGGCCCCGATCAAGCAGCAGTACGAGGACCAGGGCAGCCCCTACTACTCGACCGCCCGCCTGTGGGACGACGGCATCATCGACCCCGCGGACACCCGCACCGTCCTGGGACTGGCGCTCGACGTCGTCTCCCGCACCCAGCTGCCGGAGACCTCCTTCGGCCTCTTCCGGATGTGAGCCCCGCCGTGACAGCAACCACCAGCACCCCCGCCGTTTCGACCTCCGCGCCGCTCTTCGGCGCCGTCCTGGTCGCCAACCGCGGCGAGATCGCCTGCCGCGTGATCCGCACCCTCCGCGCCCTCGGCATCCGCTCGGTCGCCGTCTACTCCGACGCCGACGCCGGCGCCCGCCACGTGCGGGAGGCCGACGCCGCCGTCCGGATCGGGCCTGCAGCCGCCACCGAGAGCTACCTCAAGATCGAGGCCATCATCGATGCCTGCCGCCGCAGCGGCGCCGAGGCCGTGCACCCCGGCTACGGCTTCCTCAGCGAGAACGCCGACTTCGCCCGCGCCCTGGAGCGGGCAGGCATCACCTTCATCGGCCCCGGCGTCGAATCCCTGAACATCATGGGCGACAAGATCCGCTCCAAAAACCACGTCACCGGCTACGGCGTCCCCGTGGTCCCCGGCGTCGCCGAACCCGGCATGAGCGACGCCCAGCTGATCGAGGCCGCTGCCGGCGTCGGGTACCCGTTGCTGATCAAGCCCTCCGCCGGCGGCGGCGGGAAGGGCATGCACGTGGTCGAGCGGCCCGAGGACCTCGAAGCCACCCTCGCGACGGCCCGCCGGGTCGCGGCCAGCGCCTTCGGCGACGACACCCTGTTCCTGGAGCGGCTGGTCACCACCCCGCGGCACATCGAGGTCCAGGTCCTCGCCGACAACCACGGCAACGTCATCCACCTAGGAGAGCGCGAATGCTCCCTGCAGCGCCGGCATCAGAAGGTGATCGAAGAGGCCCCGTCCCCGCTGCTGGAGGGCCTTCCCGACGGCGCCGCCATCCGCGCACGGCTCGGCGAGGCCGCCTGCAACGCCGCCCGCAGCGTCAACTACTCCGGTGCCGGCACCGTGGAGTTCCTGGTCTCCGACGACGCCCCGGACGAATTCTTCTTCATGGAGATGAACACCCGCCTGCAGGTCGAGCACCCGGTCACCGAGATGGTCACCGGCATCGACCTGGTCGAATGGCAGGTCCGCATCGCCGCCGGGGAGGAACTCACCGTGGCCCAGGACGACGTTGTCCTCACCGGCCACTCCGTGGAGGCCCGGGTCTACGCCGAGGTGCCTGAGAAGAACTTCCTGCCCTCCGGGGGAGAGGTGCTGCTGCTGGATGAGCGCGGGGAGATCTTCACCGCGCTCGAGGACGCGGACGCCGCCGTTTTGGACGCCGGGGTCCCGGCAGCGGCGGACCCGGACATCCGGATCGACTCCTCGCTGCGGCCCGGCGCCGAGATCTCCAGCGACTACGACCCGATGATCGCCAAGGTTATCGCCCGCGGTCCGGACCGGGCCGCGGCCCTCGCGAAGCTGGACACGGCCCTCTCCCGGTACACGGTGCTGGGTCCTGAGACCAACGTCGAATACCTGCGGATGCTGATCAACGACGAGGACGTCCGAGCCGGCCGGCTCGACACCGGCCTGATCGAACGCAAAATGCCGGGTTTCACCTTCCGCCGGGCCGGCGACGCGGAGCTGATGGCGGCGGCCCTGCCGTTCTGGGTCCTCGCCGAGGGTCCCGCGGGCCTGGGCTCGCCCTGGGACAGCGTCCGCGGCTGGCGGATCGGGGCACCGGCGGCGTGGACCATGAGCTTCGGCATTCCCGGGGGCGGGCTCGCCACCGTGGCGGTCACGTTCGTGGAGAACATCGACCTCGGCCGCGCCCGGGTCCGGGTCGACGGCGGCACCGAGCATGACGTGGCCGTGATCGGCCTCTCCGACGACAACATCCTCTTCGACATCGACAGCGTGGAGCACCGGTTCGCGCTCGCGCAGTCCGGGCACGACTTCCTTCGGGAAGACCCGCCCGAGTTCCTCTTCGTCGGCAACGAGGGCTGGTCCTGCCGGCTCGAGCCGCTGACCCGGGAAGCCCGGCTCGCCCGGGTGCTCGCCGCCGTCGAACGCGAAGAGGGCGCCGCGGACCCCGCGGTGCGCTCGCCGATGCCCGGCACCGTGGTGTCCGTCTCCGTGGCCCACGGCGACGCCGTCACCGCGGGCCAGGCCCTGGTGGCCGTGGAGGCCATGAAGATGGAGCACCAGCTCACCGCACCCCTGGACGGCACCGTCCACCTCAGCATCACCACCGGCGACCTGGTCAAGGCAGACCAGGTCCTCGCCACCATCCACCCACAGGAGTGATCCCCATGCCCGATTTTGAACTCAGCGAGGACTACCAGGACCTCTCCGACACCGTCCGCGACTTCGCCGACCAGGTGGTTGCCCCGGTCTCCGCCAAGCACGACGAGGAACACAGCTTCCCCTACGAGGTCGTCTCCCAGATGGCCGACATGGGCCTCTTCGGCCTGCCCTTCCCGGAGGAAGCCGGCGGCATGGGCGGGGACTACTTCGCCCTGGCCCTGGCCCTGGAGCAGCTTGGCCGGGTGGACCAGTCGGTCGCGATCACCCTGGAGGCCGGCGTCTCGCTCGGCGCCATGCCGATCCACCGCTTCGGCACCGACGCGCAGAAGGAGGAGTGGCTGCCGCTGCTGGCCTCCGGCAAGGCGCTCGCCGGGTTCGGCCTGACCGAACCCGAGGCCGGCTCCGACGCCGGCGGAACCAAGACCACCGCCAGGCTGGAAGGCGTCGGAGACGCAAAAAATTGGGTAATCAACGGCAACAAGGCGTTCATCACCAACTCCGGCACCGACATCACCAAACTTGTTACCGTCACCGCGGTCACCGGCCAGCAGGAACGCCCGGACGGCAGCATCAAGAAGGAAATCTCCACCATTCTGGTGCCCACCAGCACGCTCGGGTTCACGGCGGAGAAGGCCTACAATAAGGTCGGCTGGAACGCCTCGGACACCCACCCGCTGACGCTGGACAACGTCCGGGTCCCGGAGGAGAACCTCCTCGGCACCCGCGGCCGCGGCTACGCCAACTTCCTCTCCATCCTCGACGAGGGCCGCATCGCCATCGCCGCGCTCGCCGTCGGCGCCGCCCAGGGTTGTGTGGACCAGTCGGTGAAGTACGCCAAGGAACGCAGCGCCTTCGGCCAGAACATCGGCAAGTACCAGGCCGTCGCGTTCAAGATCGCCCGCATGGAGGCCCGGGCCCACACCGCCCGCCTGGCCTACTACGACGCCGCCGCCCGGATGCTCGCCGGCAAGCCGTTCAAGACCCAGGCGGCCATCGCTAAGATGATCGCAGGCGAGGCAGCCATGGACAACGCGCGGGACGCCACCCAGGTGTTCGGCGGCTATGGCTTCATCAACGAGTTCACCGTGGCACGCCACTACCGCGACTCCAAGATCCTGGAGGTCGGCGAGGGCACCACGGAGGTCCAGCTGATGCTGATCGCCCGCGAACTGGGCCTGTAGCCGCACGGAAGGACCTTTCGATGATCGACAAAGTTGTTGCCAGCGCCGCCGAGGCCGTGGCGGACATTTCCGACGGCGCCTCGCTTGCCGTCGGGGGCTTCGGCCTCTGCGGCATCCCCGTGGCGCTGATCGCGGCACTGCATGAGCGCGGCGCGACGGACCTGGAGACCGTCAGCAACAACTGCGGCGTGGACGACTGGGGCCTGGGCATCCTGCTCAAGGACGGCCGGATCCGCCGGACCATCAGCTCCTACGTGGGGGAGAACAAGGAGTTTGCCAGGCAGTACCTGTCCGGCGAACTCGAGGTGGTCCTCACCCCGCAGGGCACCCTGGCCGAAAAGCTGCGCGCCGGCGGGGCCGGCATCCCCGCGTTCTACACGCCCGCCGGCGTCGGCACCCAGGTCGCCGAGGGCGGCCTGCCGCAGAAGTACGACGCCGACGGCAACGTCGCGGTGGCTTCCGCGGCCAAGGAGGTCCGGAGCTTCCACGGCGCCGACTACGTGCTGGAGGAGGCGTTGACGCCGGACTTCGGCCTGGTCCACGCCTGGAAGGGGGACCGGCACGGCAACCTGGTCTTCCATGCCGCCGCGATGAACTTCAACCCGCTCTGCGCCATGGCCGGGAAGATCACCATCGCCGAGGTGGAGGAGCTCGTGGAACCGGGGGAGCTGGATCCGGGACAGATCCACGTCCCGGGCATCTTCGTCCAGCGCGTGGTCCTGGCCCCAGAGGCGGAGAAACGCATCGAGAAACGGACCGTGGCCGCCGCATCCGCCGGGCCCGCCGGAACGACAGGAGCCTGACCGTGGAGAGCACCCAGACCCCGGACGGCCCCGCCCGGCCCGAAACCGTCCGGCACGAATACCGGCCGCCCGCCGTCGAACACGGCGCCGTTCCCGGCGGCGCCGACTTTGCCGCGCCGGCCAAGGGCTGGACCCGGAACGAGCTCGCCGCCCGCGTGGCGCGGGAGCTGCACAACGGCCAGTACGTCAACCTCGGCATCGGCATGCCCACGCTGATCCCGAACTACATTCCGGACGGCGTCGAGGTGGTGCTGCACTCGGAGAACGGGATCCTCGGCGTCGGGCCCTACCCGGCCGAGGACAACGTCGACCCCGACCTGATCAACGCCGGCAAGGAGACCGTCACGGTCAACAAGGGCGCCGCCTTCTTCGACTCCGCCGCATCCTTCGGGATGATCCGCGGCGGCCACGTCGACGTCGCCGTCCTCGGCGCCATGGAGGTGGCGCAGAACGGGGACCTCGCCAACTGGATGATCCCGGGCAAGATGGTCAAGGGCATGGGCGGGGCAATGGACCTGGTCTTCGGGGCCAAGAAGGTGATCGTGATGATGGAGCACGTGGACCGCAACGGCAACCCGAAGATCGTGGAGCGCTGCTCCCTGCCGCTTACGGGCAAGGGCTGCGTGGACCGGATCATCACCGACCTCGCCGTCATCGACGTCGTGACCGAGGGCGGGACCTCGCGGCTGGTGCTGCGGGAACTGGCTCCGGACGTGACCGCGGAAGAGGTGGCCGCGGCCACCGGCGCCGAACTTTTCGAGGAAGACCAGGAACTCTCCGTATGACCACCAGCCACTCCCACATGGACGCCGACGCCGGCGGCGCGGGCCGCCGCGTTATCGAACAGCGCGGCCTCTACTTCGACGAGCTTGAGGAAGGCGTCGCCTATGCGCACCGGCCCGGCCGGACCGTGACCGAGACGGATAACGTCCTGTTCACCACCATGACCATGAACACCCAGTCGCTGCACCTGGACGCCGCCTGGAGCGCCGGGCAGCCCTTCGGCCAGCGGCTGATGAACTCCATGTTCACCCTGGCCACCATGGTGGGCCAGTCCGTGCCGCAGCTGACCCAGGGGACCATCATCGCCCAGCTGGGCCTGACGGATGTGTCCTTCCCGCACCCGCTCTTCCACGGGGACACGCTCTACACGGAGACGGTGGTAACAGGGAAGCGGCTCTCCTCGTCCCGGCCGGGCCAGGGCATCGTGACCATGGAGCACACCGGCCGGAACCAGGACGGCACCGTGGTGGCCCGCGCCACCCGCAGCTGCCTGATGTGGACCCGCGACGCGCACACTTCGCAGCAGGCGGGATCGCAGCCGGCGACGCAGCAGAATGGGTCGCGGGAAGCCGCGTCACCGGAAGCCGCCGAAAAGGGGAGAATCGAGGCATGACCTTCCTGATGGGCCCCGCCCTGCTCTTCTGCCCCGCCGACCGGCCCGAGCGCTACCAAAAGGCCGCCGACCGCGCGGACACGGTGATCGTGGACCTCGAGGACGCCGTCGCCCCCGCGGACAAGCAGCGCGCCCGCGGGGCCATCCTGGCCCAGCTCGGCTCGGCCGGTGACGTGCCCGAACTGGATCCCAGCCGGACCATCATCCGGATCAACCCGGCCGGGACCGAGGAGTTCGGGAAGGATCTGCACTGCCTCAAGCACACCCCCTACCGGCACGTGATGCTCGCCAAGGCCGAAAGCGCCGCCCAGCTCCGCGAGCTAGAGGGCTTCAGCGTGATCGCCCTGTGCGAGACGGCGGCCGGGATCGTCAACGCCGCGGCCATCGCGGCCGAACCCAACGTGGTGGGCCTGATGTGGGGCGCCGAGGACCTGATCGCCTCCCTCGGCGGGACGTCCAGCCGGAACGACGACGGCGGCTACCGGGCCGTCGCCCTGCACGCCCGCTCCACGGTGCTGCTGGCCGCCCGCGCCGCCGGCAAGGAAGCGGTGGACTCGGTCTACGTCAACATTCCGGACCTGGACGGCCTGGCCGCCGAGAGCCGCGACGCCGTCGCCTCCGGCTTCGGCTCCAAGGCCTGCATCCACCCGAACCAGGTGGCCGTGGTCCGGGAGGCGTACGCCCCGTCCGAGGAAGAAGTGGCCACGGCGCGCGAGCTGCTCGACGCCGCCGCAGCCGCCGGAACGGGCGTCTTCCAGCACAAGGGCAGCATGATCGACGGGCCTATCCTCAAGCACGCCGAGGCCACGCTCCGCCGCGCCGGGCACTAGCCTTCAGGCCCGCTGGGGGCGGGACCTGCTGGCCTCGCCCTGAATTCTCATCGATTCGCCACAGATGGCCGAAATGCGAGGGTCCATAGCGGCCAACTCCGTCAAATGGGCGTAGGCGGGTGTCACCGGCGTTGCTGCTGGCGTGGCCCGGCCCGACCGCGCGGAAAGCCATGGTGCCCTCCCGGCCACGCCTGAATTCTCATCGATTCGCCACAGATGGCCGAAATGCGAGGGTCTATAGCGGCCAACTCCGGCAAATGGGGCAGGTTACGGACGAAACCTGCCCCGATCCACCCGAAGAATGGGCATGCTCATCGCTGCTGGTGGGGTATGGGCATCCGCATGGCGGCTGGCGCGAAGAATGGGCATGCTCGTCGCAGCTGGTGGGGTATGGGCGTGCTCAGCGGCGCCAGAGGTAGCGGTTCTCCGGCCGGCCGGCGGCGCCGTACCGCGGGGTGAGCCGGGCGAAGCCGTTGACCACCAGATACTCGAGGTAGCGCCGGGCGCTGACCCGGGAGAGGCCCAGCCTCAGAGCGAGCCCGGCCGCGGACACGTCCTCGGGACTGGCCCGCAGCGCCTCGATCACCGCGTCCAGGGTGGGCCGGGACAACCCCTTGGGCAGTCGCACCCCGTCCGCACCGGCACTGACCCCCGCGCCGGTCCCGCCGCCGTCGGCCTCTGACGCCTGACCTGCCGCGTGACCCTCGGCAGCCTGCCCGGCCCCGGCCGCCGCGGTAGCACGCCGGGAGGGTGCCACCAACCGGTCGATCCGGTCCTGGTCCAGCGGCCCGGCCGAGGACCCTGCGGCCAGCTCGTCGCGCAGCGCCACGTACTCGTCCAGGCGCTCGTTCAGGGCCTGCGAGGTGAACGGCTTGACCAGGTAGTGCAGCACCCCTCCGGCCATCGCCGCGCGGACCGTCTCCAACTCCCGGGACGCGGTGATCACCAGGACGTCCGTGGGCTGGTGCGGCCGGTTCCGCAGCTGCCGCAGCACCTCCAGCCCGGACATGTCGGGAAGGTGGATGTCCAGCAGGACCAGGTCCGGCAGCAGCTCCGCGGCGAGGTCCAGTCCCTGCCGTCCCGAGTGGGCGGTGCCGACGACGTCGAAGCCGCCGCGGGCCAGCAGGAACCCGTGATGGATCCCCGCAACCGCCACGTCATCGTCGATGATGAGGGTGCGTATGCCGCTCATAGCCGTTCCAGTGCCGCCTTCCGTGGGGCGTCCGGCCCCGCCGGGGAAGCCGCCGCGGCGCTCCCCGCCGTGTTTGAAGTAACTGTGTGTGAAGTAACCGTGTGTGAAGTAATTGTGCTGAACGTGACCGTAAACCGCGCCCCGCCCAGGTCCGAACGGGTCACCGCCGCCGTCCCGCCGCGCCGCCGGGCAACGCGCTGGACCAGGGCCAGCCCGAATCCGCGGGTGTTCACGCCGTCGGCATCCTTGCTCGTGACCCCGGGTTCGAACACCGCCTGCCGGTCCGCGTCCGGCACGCCCGGGCCGTCGTCCTCGACGGTGAGCACGCGGCCGCCGGCCGGGGTCTCGGCCAGGGCGACGGCCACGGTGCTGTCGTAGCCGGCGGCGTCGACGGCGTTGTCAATCAGGTTCCCCAGCACGGTGATGACGTCGTCGGTCCCGTCCGGGGCGCAGACCGAGTCCTCCGCGACCTCGATGTCGATCCCGCGCTCGGCGCACACCGTGGACTTGGCGATCAGCAGGGCCCGGACGCCGTCGTCGGTGATGCCGGCCGCCAGCGGACGGTTCACGAAGCCGGCATCGGCGGCGCTGCGGCCCAGGAACTCTACCGCCTTCGACTGTTGGCCCAGTTCCAGCAGCCCGGAGACGACGTGCAGCTTGTTCGCGAACTCGTGCGCCTGGGCCCGGAGCGCCAGCGTCACGTCCAGGGCGCCGTCCCGGTCCCGCAGCATGGCGTGCAGCTCGGTCCGGTCCCGCAGGATCAGCACCTTGCCCACCTCCCGGCCGTCCACCGTGGCGGCGTTCACCTTGCCCAGGAGGATCCGCTCGCCGGAGAGGACCAGTTCCTCGGTGCTGGACCCGGCCGCGAGGAGCCGGTGGATGCCCGGCTCCAGGGAGGCGGTGGCGGGGGAGCCGAGGATCTCCTCGCCCACGCCCAGCAGCCGCCGGGCCTCGTCGTTGACCAGCACCACGGTGCCGTCGGCGTCCACCGCCACCAGCCCCTCACCCAGGCCGTGCAGCATGGCGTCCCGGGTCTCGAGCAGCGCAGCGATGTCCTCCGGTTCCAGCTTGTAGATCTGCCGCCAGACCAGCTTGGAGATGTACATCGCGCCGAGGGACCCCAGCAGCGCGGCGCCCACCAGCCAGCCGAAGAGCTGCGGCAGGTCCTCGTAGAGGTCGGCGGCGAGGGTGCTCTCCAGGACCCCCACGGAGGCCGACCCGATCACCGCCCCGTTCCGGTCGAAGATGGGCACCTTGACCCGCCAGGACTCGCCCAGCGTGCCGGTCTGGGTTCCCACGTAGATGTCCCCGGCGAGCGGGACGGACGGGTCCGTGGAGACGTGCTTGCCGATCTCCTCCGGGTTCGGGTGGGACTGCCGCACGCCGAACTTGTCCGTCACCACCACATAGGTGACGTTGGAGGCCTGCCGGATCACCTCGGCGATCGGCTGGATGGTCTCCGCGGGGGCGGGCGTGCCGAAGGCGTTGATGACCGACGGCAGCCGGGCCACACTCTCGGCCACGCCGATCAGCCGGCTCTTGTACGCGTCGCGCAGCTGCGCCTCCTGCATGCGGATTGTCACGACGCCGACGGCGGTGAGCACGGCCAGGACGATGGCCAGCTGGAGGGCCACCAGCTGGAAGCGGAGCGGGACGCTGTGAAACACCTCACAAGTCTGCCACCCGGGACCGCCGCCCGGTGCCGGAAGCCGGCCACGATCCGTGACCAATATGACCACTACTACCTCTACGTCCTAATACTGTCCCGCCACCGTGGCCGCTCCTAGGGTCGGGGAAGTGATTCCAATGATGTGCATCACATGTGTCCAAGGAGAGATCATGACGTTCCACCACACCTTCACCCGCCGCGCCGCCCTCACCGCCGGAGCGGCAGGCCTCGCCCTCACCCTCGCGGCTTGCGGCGGCGGCACCGGCACCGGCAGCGCCGCCGGCAACGGATCCGCCGCCGAACCGGTCAAGAAGCTCAGCATCATCGTCCCTGCCAACCCCGGCGGCGGCTGGGACCAGACCGGCCGGGCCATTCAGGCGGACCTGCAGTCCAACAAGCTCGTCAGCTCCGCCCAGGTCACCAACATCGGCGGCGGCGGCGGCACCAACGGCCTGGCCAAGCTGGCCACCGAAAAGGACGCCAACACCCTGATGGTGATGGGCTACGTCATGGTCGGGGCCGTCGAGACCAACGGCGCCAAGTCCCGCCTGGAGGACACCACCCCGATCGCCCGCCTCACCGAGGAGCCCCTGGTCCTGGTGGTCCCGGCGTCCTCGAAGTACCAGTCCGTCAAGGACCTGGTGGACGACATCAAGGCCAACGGCAAGGGCGTCGCCATCACCGGCGGCTCGGCCGGCGGCGCGGACCACATCCTGGCCGGGCAGATCCTCAAGTCCCAGGGCGTCGGCTCGGACAAGCTGAACTACATCGGCTACTCCGGCGGCGGCGAGTCCATTGCCGCGCTGCTGGGCAACAAGGTCCAGGCCGGTATCTCCGGCATCGGCGAATACGCCGAACAGGTCAAGGCCGGCAAGGTCCGCGCGCTCGCCGTCTCCGGCAAGGGCGAGGTCCCGGCGCTGCCCGGCATCAAGCCGCTCACCGAGCAGGGCATCGACGTCGTGCTGACCAACTGGCGCGGCGTGGTGGCCCCCGGCTCCATCGACGACGCCCAGAAGACCAAGCTGACCGAACTCGTCACCAGGCTGCACGAGACCGAGGCCTGGAAGTCCACCCTGAAGAAGAACAACTGGGACGACGCATTCCTGGCCGGCGACGGCTTCAAGACCTTCCTGGGCGAGGACATCACGAAGGTCAAGACCACGCTGACCGAAATCGGCCTGGTCAAGTAACAGTGTCCGCCCCAACAACAGAGTCCACCCACGTGGAGGCGCCCGCCAAGCGGCCTCTCGGGGAGATTCTCTTCGCCCTCCTGTTCGTCAGCATCGGCGCGGCGGGACTCCTGACGGCGGGATCCATCCCGATCCCGCCGTCGGAGACCGGCATCGGCCCCCGTGCCTTCCCCTACATCGTCTGCGGCACCCTCGTGGCCGTCGGCACCGGCATCGTCATCCAGGTCCTGCGCGGCAAGGTGGGCCAGGCCGAGGAGGGCGAGGACCTCGACGCAGATGCCTCCACAGACTGGGTGGCCCTGGCCAAGCTGGTCGGCTTCGTGGTGCTGCACATCGTCCTGATCGAACCCGCCGGCTGGCCCGTGGCCGCGGCGGTCCTGTTCAGCGGGGCGGCCTGGACCCTTGAGGCCAAGCCGCTCTGGAAGGCGATCGTCGTCGCCGTGATCATGGCACTGCTCCTGCAGTACGTCTTCGGCGGCCTGCTGGGCGTGTCCCTGCCCCCGGGCCCGCTGTTCGAGGGGGTGCCGTTCTTCCATGGATAGCATTACGTTCCTGCTTGACGGCTTCGCCAACGCCCTCCAGCCGGTCTACCTGCTCTACGCCCTGGGCGGCGTCTTCGTCGGCACCGCCGTCGGTGTCCTCCCGGGCATCGGCCCGGCCATGACCGTGGCACTGCTGATGCCCATCACCTATGCCCTGGATCCGGCCGCGGCGCTGATCGTGTTCGCCGGCATCTACTACGGCGGCATGTACGGCGGGTCGACGACGTCGATCCTGCTCAACACCCCCGGTGAATCCGCCTCGATCGTCACCGCCCTCGAGGGCAACAAGATGGCCAAGGCCGGCAGGGGAGCGGCGGCGCTGGCGACGGCGGCGATCGGTTCGTTTATCGCCGGCACCATCGCCACTGTGCTGCTGTCCTTTTTGGCCCCCGTCGTGGCGGAATTCGCCGTCGGCCTCGGCCCGGTGGACTACGTGGCACTCATGGTGGTGGCCTTCCTCACCGTCGGCGCGCTGCTGGGCGCCTCGGTGCTCCGCGGGCTCGCGTCCCTGGCCCTGGGCCTGTTCATCGGCCTGATCGGCATCGACGACAGCACCGCCCAGCAGCGCTTCACCTTCGACAACCCCAACCTGGTGGACGGCATCGACATGGTGCTGGTGGCCGTGGGCCTTTTCGCCCTGGGCGAGGCGCTCTACGTCGCCTCCAAGCTCCGGCACGGTCCGGTGGAGGTCATCCCGGTCAGCAAGGGCAAGAACGCCTGGCTGTCCAAGGAGGACTGGAAGCGGTCCTGGAAGCCGTGGCTGCGCGGAACGTTCATCGGCTTCCCGATCGGCACGGTCCCCGCCGGCGGTGCGGACGTCTCCACGTTCCTGTCCTACGCGGCGGAACGGCGGCTGGCCAAGGGCGAGAACCGGCGCCAGTTCGGCAAGGGCGCGATTGAGGGCGTCGCCGGTCCCGAGGCGGCCAACAACGCCGCCGCCGCCGGTGTCCTGGTGCCGCTGCTGACCCTCGGCATCCCCACCACCGCCACCGCGGCGATGATGCTGACCGCGTTCCAGCGCTACCAGATCCAGCCCGGGCCGCTCCTGTTCGAAAACCAGGGCGCCCTGGTCTGGACCCTGATCGCCTCCCTGTACGTGGGCAACCTGATGCTGCTGGTGCTGAACCTGCCGCTGGTGGGCCTCTGGGTGAAGATCCTGCAGATCCCGAGGCCGTTCCTCTACGCCGGCATCCTGGTCTTCGCGGCCCTCGGGGCGTTCTCGGTGAACTTCTCGCCGATCGACGTCGGGGTGCTGCTGGTGGTGGGCATCCTGGGCTACTTCATGCGCCGCTACGGCTACCCCGTGGCGCCCATGGTGGTGGCGATGATCCTGGGGCCGATGTTCGAGGTGCAGCTGCGGCGCTCGCTGCAGCTCTCCCAGAACGACCCCACCGCGCTGTTCTCCACCCCGTTCGCAGTCGTGGTCTACGCGACCATGGCGCTGATCTTCCTGGGTTCCTGGTGGCTGCGCCGCCGGCAGGCCGCCCTGGAGGCGGTCACCGAGAAGGAATCCGTGTCCGTCTAGGGCGGGAGCATTAGCCAGGCCACCGCGCCTGTTTGCCACGAATGGCCGGAATGGTACCCACCATTCCGGCCATTCGTGTCAGATCGCTGCGGTCCCGGCGGGCACTCAGTCCTCCGGCGGCAGGGACAGCGGCGGGATGGACTCCTCCAGCAGGATCCGGACCCAGCGCTGGCCGGTGGCGCGGAACTCCGCCCGGGTGGCGAAGCGGTAGTGGAAACTCCGGGCCCGCACCCAGCGCGGCCGGGCGCCGTCGAACGGGTCCTCCCGCAGCAGCCGCAGCGTGGGCCGGTCTGCCTCCAGCAGCTTCGCCAGGAACGCGTAGAACCATTGCTCGTGCACGCTGCGCAGCGGCAGGAACCACATCAGCCAGTCCAGCCGCAGGTGGTACGGCGCCCACTGCCGCGGCACGCGCCGGACATCACCGGGCTTGCCGCGGAACCCGTACTCCCGCCAGTCCGCCGCCTCGTCCGGCTCGGGGTCCAGGGTCCCCTCCACCACGATCTCGATCCGCTGCTTGGTCACCGAGCCGAACGCCCCGTAGGCATTGACCAGCTGCCACCGGTTGAACGCGGCATTCATCAGCTGGTACGACGAGACCAGGTTCGCCGCCGGGCGGTAGCTGAGCACCAGCAGCAACACGGTGGCCAGGCTTACCAGCACCAGCCAGGGCAGCGGCGCCTGCGAGCCCTCCGTTGACACGACACCTCCCGCCGGCACTGCTCCCTCCGCCGCACCCGGGGGCCGCCAGCCGGACGGCAGGCCGGGGAACAGGGCGTGCAGCACCGGATCGCTCACCGCCGCGAAAGCCAGCAGAATCGCCATCCAGTTCAGCCACGCGAAGTTGCCGCTGGCCACCAGCCACAGCTGGGTGAACACCACGATCCCCGCGGCCACGGACGCCAGCGGCTGCGGGGCGAACAGGAAGAACGGCACGACCAGCTGGGCGCCATGGTTGCCCAGGACCTCCAGCCGGTGCCAGGCCTTCGGCATCAGGTGGGCCTGGCGGCTCAGGGGCCCGGGCATCGGCTGGGTTTCGTGGTGGTAGTACAGCGCGGTGAGGTCCCGCCACTCCCGGCCGCCGCGGATCTTGATCATCCCCGCCCCGAATTCCAGCCGGAACAGCAGCCACACCAGCAGGAGCAGGACGGTCCGCGGCGGGAGAGTCTGCTCCGAGCCGAGGAACCCCACGGTGAACCCAGCCTCCAGCAGCAGCATCTCCCAGCCGAACCCGTAGAACGTCTGGCCCACGTTCACGATCGACATGTACAGCAACCAGAGCGCCAGGAAAGCCAGCAGCGGCAGCCACGGCGGCCCCTGCTGCGGCAGGCCCAGTACCAGGGCGGCGCCGATCAGCATCCCGACGGCGCAGACCGCGCGCAGCAAACGGTCCGAATAGTGCCAGGCGAACAGGGTGGGTCGAAGCGGGCGCCGGGCGCGGGCCAGGAGCGAGGGGACCGGGAGTAGTCCGCGCTCGCCGAGGAGCGCCGGAAACTGGTTCAGCGAGGAGAGGAACGCGACCACAAAAACGGCCGCGACGCCGCGCTGCAGTACCTGCCGGGCGAATCCGTAGTCCGGCGCGTCAAACCAGGCCGTCCACTCCACGATTCCCACGGTACGCCGCCGCCGGAGGGCGTCAAGGCGCGGCCGGGGCAGTGCCGGTGCGGGATACTGGAGGCATGAAGCCGCGCAGCATTGTCCTCCTCGGATCCACCGGGTCCATCGGTACCCAGGCCCTCGACGTCGTCGACGGGGCGCCCGACCGGTTCGAGATCGTGGCGCTCAGCGCGGGCGGCGGCAACCTTGAACTCCTGGCCCGGCAGGCGGTCCACACCCGGGCCCGCGCCGTCGGCATCGCCGCCGGCGACCCGGCCGGGCTGCAGCGCCTGATTGACGACGCCGCGCGCGCTGCCGGGGTGACCGGGTACCGTCCGGAGATCCTCGCCGGCCCGGACGCCGCCACCCGGATCGCGGAGATCCCCGCCGACGTCGTCCTCAACGGCATCACCGGCTCGATCGGCCTGGCACCCACCCTCGCCGCCCTGAAGTCCGGCGCCACGCTCGCCCTGGCGAACAAGGAATCCCTGATCGTCGGCGGCGCCCTGGTCAAGGCCGCCGCCCGCGAGGGCCAAATCGTCCCGGTGGACTCCGAACACTCCGCCATCGCCCAGTGCCTGCGCTCCGGCACCGCCGCCGAGGTGGACCGCCTGGTCCTGACGGCCTCCGGCGGTCCGTTCCGCGGCCGGACCCGGGCCGAGCTGCTGGACGTAACCCCGCAGGACGCCCTGGCCCACCCCACCTGGGACATGGGCCTGATGGTCACCACCAACTCCGCCACCCTGGTCAACAAGGGCCTTGAAGTGATCGAGGCGCACCTGCTCTTCGACATCCCACTGGAGAAGATCGACGTCGTGGTCCACCCGCAGTCCGTGGTGCACTCGATGGTGCAGTTCACCGACGGATCCACCATCGCCCAGGCCTCCCCGCCGGACATGCGCCTGCCGATCGCCCTGGGCCTCGGCTGGCCGGACCGGGTTCCCGGCGCCGCGTCCCCGTGCGACTGGACCCGGGCCACCAGCTGGACGTTCGAACCGCTGGACGCCGGCGCGTTCCCCGCCGTCGGCCTGGCCAAGGACGCCGCCCGCCGCGGCAGCACCTACCCGGCGGTCTTCAACGCCGCCAACGAGGAAGCCGTGATGGCCTTCCACGCCGGCCGGATCCGCTTCCCCGACATCGTGGACACCGTCGAGGCCGTCCTCAGCGAGCACACAGGATCCTCCGGGCTGACGGTCGAGGCCGTGCTGGATGCTGAAAAGTGGGCACGCGCGCGGACCCTCGAGCGTTTGGCCGTAGGAACCCCCGCCACCCCCAGCCAGTCCGTGCCCAGGAAGTAGCCAGACCCAGCATGAGCCCCGTTCTCCTCTTCATCCTCGGCGTCGTCTTTGTCGTGATCGGCATCGCCGTGTCCATCGCCCTGCACGAGGTGGGCCACCTGGTGCCGGCCAAGCTGTTCAAGGTCCGCGTCACCAAATACATGATCGGCTTCGGTCCCACTCTCTGGTCGCGGCGCCGCGGCGAGACCGAATACGGCGTCAAGGCCATCCCCCTCGGCGGCTTCGTCTCGATGATCGGCATGTACCCGCCCAACCCGGAGGACGGCACCGTCCGGGCCTCCAGCACCGGCATGTTCCAGTCCCTGGCCGCCGACGCGCGGTCGCTGGCGCACGAGGAGATCGGCCCCGAAGACCGGGACCGGGTGTTCTACCGGCTGCCGGTCTGGAAGAAGATCATCATCATGCTCGGCGGCCCGGCCATGAACCTGCTGATCGGCCTCGTGCTGACGGCCGTGCTGCTGATGGGCTTCGGCGTGGCGGGCTCCACCACCACCATTGCCGACGTCTCCAAGTGCCAGGTCAAGGCCGGGGAAACCGTGGACCCGAACTCGCAGGACTGCAAGCTCACCCCCGCGGCCGCCGCCGGACTGAAGCCGGGCGACACGATCACCTCCTTCGACGGCAGGCAGGTCACCAACTGGGACGAGCTCACCGGCTGGATCCGGGCCTCGGCCGGCAAGACCGTGAGCGTCACGGTCCAGCGCGACGGCGCCCCCGTCACCACCACGGTGACCCCGGTGCTCTCCTCCCGCCCGGTGGTCGGCGCCGACGGACGCCAGGCCAAGGACGCGGACGGCAAGCTCCGCTACCAGGACGTCGGTTTCCTCGGCATCGGCCCGCAGTCGGCGCTGGTGCAGCAGCCGGCGTCGGCGGTGCTCCCGATGGCCGGGGAGAACATCAAGCAGATCGCCGGCGTCGTCCTGAACCTCCCGGCGCGCGTGGTGGGCGTGGCGCAGGCGGCCTTCAGTTCGGAGCCCCGGGACCCCAACGGCCCCATCAGCGTGGTGGGCGTCGGCCGGGTGGCCGGCGAGGTCGCCGCCATGGAACAGGTGCCGCTTCAGAGCCGGCTCGCCACCT
This sequence comes from Arthrobacter sp. NPDC080082, assembly GCF_040686595.1. Lineage (NCBI taxonomy): Bacteria > Bacillati > Actinomycetota > Actinomycetes > Micrococcales > Micrococcaceae > Arthrobacter > Arthrobacter sp. NPDC080082. The sequence goes on from NZ_JBFBKQ010000004.1 coordinate 327,693, forward strand.
TGGTGGGCTTGCTCGCCGGGCTGAACTTCGCCCTGGCCGTCTTCAACCTCGTCCCGCTGCTGCCGCTCGACGGCGGCCACGTGGCGGGCGCGCTGTACGAGGGTGCCCGGCGCCGGATCGCCAAGCTCTTCGGCCGGCCGGATCCGGGGGCGTTCGACATCGCCAAGATGCTGCCCGTGACGTACGTGGTGGCGGCGCTGCTGATGGGCATGTCAGCGCTGCTGATTTACGCGGACATCGTCAAACCGGTGAACCTTTTCGGTTGATTCCCGCTACTAAGCCATTTTGAACTGATTTTTGATAATCAGCTTTAGATGGTTGATCTTTATGAATCAGCCGCCTAGGGTTGCGGTATGTACGTCCTGACGATCGACCAGCGCGGCAGCAGCACTGATGTGGACCGGGTCCCCGGCCTGCTGGCGGAGCTGGCCAGACTGGTCCCCGGAGCCACCTTCGAACGCTCCGTGGGCGACGAGCTGCAGGGGGTGCTGCAGTCGCCTGCCGAGGTGGTGGACACCGCCCTGCACGCCCTCCGGGACGGCCACTGGTACGTCGGAATCGGCGTCGGGGCCGTGGACCAACCGCTGCCGGCCAGCCCCCGTGAAGGCTCCGGGCCGGCGTTCGTGGCGGCCCGGCTCGCGGTGGAGCGGGCCAAGGCCGCCGGGCATGTTCCCCTCGCCGTCGAAGCCGGCACCGAGGGGACCCCGCGCCGAGGGGCGGCCTCCCGCCCGGCCGGCGCCGGGGACGGCGCCTCCGGGACACCGGCCGCGCCGCCGGGGGAGCGGGAGGCTGCCAACGCCGAGGCGGTCCTGCGGCTGATCGGCCGCCTGGTCCAGGACCGGACCGCGGCCCAGTGGAAGGTGGTGGACGCCCTCCGAAACGTCCGCGACGGGCGCGCCGGCACCCACGGCAGCCAGAAGGCCGCCGCCGCCGCGCTGGGAATCACGGAGCAGTCGGTGAGCCGTGCCCTGCTTCGCTCCGGCTGGCAGGAAGAATGGGCGGCACGGCCAGCGGCAGAAATGCTGCTGGCCCTGGCCGACGGCCAGACCGCCGGCGCGGACGGCCACGCCGCGCGCACCCCGAGCGAAGGAGACCGGTGAACGCCCTCTGGATCACACTGGCGCTGGTGACGGCAGGCTTTGCCGGCTGGCCGGTCACCGCCCTGGTCTTCCGCCTGGCCCGCACCATCGACGACAGGGCCGACGCCGGGCAGGCGGCCGACGCGGTTGACGGCACCACGGGCAGCGACTCCGACGCCGGTCCCGGCTGGAGCGACGATCCCACGGACGGGGCGGCAACCACGGCGGCCGGAACCCCGGAAGTACCGGCAGCACCAAGCACTGAGACTCCAACCCCCGAGACCCCAGCCCCCGCGCCCGTCCCGGCGGCCGCCGTCGGCACCCGCATCCTGCGCGGCGGGGCGATCATCGGCGTGCTGGAACGCCTCGCCGTCGCCCTCGCCATTCTGGCCGGGCAGCCCGTGGCCATCGCCTACGTGGTCGCCATCAAGGGCTTGGGCCGGTTCGCCGAACTGAAGGAAACCCCGGTCGCGGCCGAGAGGTTCATCATCGGCACCCTCACCTCGATGCTGTGGGCCGCCGGCGTGGCCGCGCTGGCGAGGGTTCTGCTGCAGGCCTGAAACCGGGCCGATGGATGGGAACCCGGCGGACTGGGGGATAGGGTAGCCGTATGACTGTTTTTGCTGTTGAGTACGTTTACGACGCCGAGTCCGCCGAATCCCGCGCCGCCGCCCGCCCCGCCCACCGGGAATGGACCGCCGGCCTGGCCGAGGACGGCACCCTGCTGGCCAGTGGCCCGTACTCCGACGGCGCCGGCGCGTTGCTGATCCTCAAGGCAGCCGACGAGCAGGCCCTGAGCGAGCTGCTCAAGCAGGACCCGTTCGCCGCCGCCAGCGCCATCTCCGGTATCCGCACCACGGCCTGGGCGCCGGTGACCGGCCTGCTGGCCGGCCACTCCGCCTAAGCGGCCCGCCCACCCTTCGCACTACGCTTCGATCCCAGAGGAGTCCCCGTGACCTCGGTCAGCCTCGGAATGCCGTCGGCACCGCCCCCCGTTCTTGCCCCGCGCCGGAAAACCCGCCAGATCAAGGTCGGCTCGGTCGGCGTCGGCTCCGACTTCCCGATCAGCGTGCAGTCCATGACGACCACGCCGACCACGGACATCAACGCCACCCTGCAGCAGATCGCCGAACTCACCGCCTCCGGCTGTGACATCGTCCGCGTGGCCTGCCCCTCCGCCGACGACGCGGAGGCGCTGCCCATCATCGCGAAGAAGTCGCAGATCCCGGTGATCGCGGACATCCACTTCCAGCCGAAGTACGTCTTCGCCGCGATCGAGGCCGGCTGCGCAGCGGTCCGGGTCAACCCCGGCAACATCCGCAAGTTCGATGACCAGGTCAAGGAAATCGCCCGCGCCGCCAAGGACCACGGCACCTCCATCCGGATCGGCGTCAACGCCGGCTCGCTGGAGCCCGGCATCATGAAGAAGTACGGCAAGGCCACCCCGGAGGCGCTCGTCGAGTCCGCCGTCTGGGAAGCCTCGCTGTTCGAGGAGCACGGCTTCCACGACTTCAAGATCTCGGTCAAGCACAACGACCCCGTCGTCATGGTGGCCGCCTACGAGATGCTCGCGGAAAAGGGTGACTGGCCCCTGCACCTCGGCGTGACCGAGGCTGGCCCCGCCTTCCAGGGGACCATCAAGTCCGCCACCGCCTTCGGCGCGCTGCTCTCCCGCGGTATCGGCGACACCATCCGCGTGTCCCTCTCCGCCCCGCCGGTGGAGGAGGTCAAGGTGGGCAACCAGATCCTGCAGTCGCTGAACCTGCGCCCCCGCAAGCTCGAGATCGTCTCCTGCCCGTCCTGCGGACGCGCCCAGGTGGATGTCTACACCCTCGCCGAGGAAGTCACCGCCGGCCTGGAGGGCATGGAGGTGCCGCTGCGAGTGGCCGTCATGGGCTGCGTGGTGAACGGACCCGGCGAGGCCCGCGAGGCTGACCTCGGCGTGGCGTCCGGCAACGGCAAGGGCCAGATCTTCGTCAAGGGCGAGGTCATCAAAACCGTCCCCGAGAACCAGATCGTCGAAACACTGATCGAAGAGGCTATGCGCCTCGCCGAAGAGATGGGGGAAGCCGATGGCGAAGATGCTGTCAAGGGTGGCCCCGTGGTTAGCGTTTCGTAAGGACGGTACCCAGGCCGGTGCCGCCGTCCGCCTCCTCGGCGCCGGCGACACCGGCACCCTCCGCGATCTCGCGCGGCGCGACCCCGTCGCGAACGTCTTCATCCTGTCCCACCTCGAATCCGCCGGCACCGCCGCGCCAACCGCCGGCGGCGCCAGCATCCTCGGCGTGTTCGACGGCGGGGCCCTCGTCTCGGCCTGCTGGGCCGGGGCCAACCTGGTGCCGGTCGAACTGGATGCCGACCTCGCACCCCTCATCGCGGCCGCGGCACACCGCGCCGGTCGCCGCTACGCCTCCATCTTCGGCCCCGCCGAGGCCGTACTGGCGCTGCACGCGGCCATGGAGGACCTCGGGCACACCGCCCAGGAGATCAGGGCGGACCAACCGCTCATGACCATCAGCGGCACGCCGCTGATCGAGCCCAATCCGGCGTTAGGCTTCGGGCAGATGGCCGACTTCGACCGCATCCTCCCCGCCTGCGCCGCTATGTTCGAGGAGGAGGTGGGCTACTCGCCCTACCTCGGCGGCCGCGAGTTCTACAGCCGGCGGGTCAAGGGGCTGATCCGGGCCGGGCACTCCATGGTCCACCTCGGGCCCGACGGCGAGGTCATCTTCAAGGCCGAACTCGGCGCCGTCACATCCGCCGTCACGCAGGTCCAGGGCGTGTGGATGAACCCCACCCACCGCGGGCTCGGCCTTAGCGCCGGGTACATGGCTGCCGTCGTGCTCCTGGCCCAGCGGCTCGCTCCGGTGACCAGCCTCTACGTCAACGACTTCAATGTCCGTGCCCGGGCCAGCTACGAGCGGGTGGGCTTCGAACAGGCCGGCAGCTTCGCGACGGTGCTCTTCTAAAACCGCGCTCTTCTAGGACGGCGCTGTCCAAGGACGGCGCCGTTCCACCCCGCCCGAGACACGTCATGTCACCGACTTGTGACAAAAATATAAGGGCACACTCTTGTTTTGGCGACGGGGATCACATAGGTTCTAGCTAGCCGCGCCGAGAAGGCGCGAGCGGTCTCAGGGGGAACCACCAACTGGCCCCGCAGCCGCCCGGAAGGGCAGGCTCGGGCCAGGGTTAACAGCCTTGATAAAAGCGGCACTGGGGTCGCGGGGCCGCGCCACGACGGATGACCAGCCGGAAACGGCCAGGGGCTTCCACGCCGGGGCGCGGCCCGTCCCATTCCCTGACGCCTCCCGCCCGGACACATGCCACCCGCACAACCCGCGTCGCCCGGGAACCCGCGCCGCGGCGAGGCGGTAGATTGGTAGCTGGACATTTCGTGCCTCCCCGGAGGCCCCGCATTTCTCAGAAACGGATACCCCTCCAGTGGTCCTTCGACTCTCCCAGCTGTTCCTGCGCACCCTGCGTGAAGACCCCGCCGACGCCGAGGTGGCCAGCCACCGGCTGCTGGTCCGAGCAGGTTACATCCGCCGCGCGGCCCCCGGTATCTACACCTGGCTGCCGCTGGGCCTGAGCGTCCTGCGCCGGGTGGAGCAGATCATCCGCGAGGAGATGACGGCGATCGGCGCCCAGGAGGTCCACTTCCCGGCGCTGCTGCCGAAGGAACCCTACGAGGCGACCAACCGCTGGACCGAGTACGGCGAGGGCATCTTCCGGCTCAAGGACCGCAAGGGCAACGACTACCTGCTGGCCCCCACGCACGAGGAAATGTTCACCCTGCTGGTCAAGGACCTGTACTCCTCGTACAAGGACCTGCCGCTGAGTATCTACCAGATCCAGAACAAGTACCGCGACGAGGCACGCCCCCGGGCTGGCCTGCTCCGCGGCCGCGAGTTCATCATGAAGGACTCCTACTCCTTCGACGTCGACGACGCCGGCCTGGACGCCAGCTACGCCGCCCACCGCAGCGCCTACCTGAAGATCTTCGAGCGCCTCGGCCTCGAGGTCGTCCCGGTCACCGCGACGGCCGGCGCCATGGGCGGGTCCAAGAGCGAGGAGTTCCTGCACCCCACCGAGATCGGCGAGGACACCTTCGTCCGGTCCGCCGGCGGCTACGCGGCGAACGTCGAGGCCGTCACCACCGTGGTTCCCGCGGACATCGATTTCACCAACGCCCCCGCCGCCGAGGTGCGCGACACCCCGGACACCCCCACCATCGACACCCTCGTGGCGGCCGCCAACGCCCTGGCGCCCCGCAGCGAGGCCGACGGCGGCGCCTGGACCGCCGCGGACACGCTGAAGAACGTCGTGCTCGCCGTCACCCTGCCCACCGGTGAGCGCCAGCTCGTCGTCATCGGCGTCCCCGGCGACCGCGGCGTGGACCTCAAGCGCGTCGAGGCCACCATCGGATCCTTCCTGCCGATCGCCGGTGAGATCACCCTGGAGGCCGCCAACGAGGAGGACCTCAAGAAGCAGCCCCTGCTGGTCAAGGGCTACATCGGGCCGGGCCTGTCCCCGGACGCCCCGCTGCTGGGCTCCGAGGGCGCGTCGAAGCTGCTCTACCTGGTGGACCCCCGCGTGGTCAGCGGCTCCGCCTGGATCACCGGCGCCAACGAGGCCGGCAAGCACGTCTTCGGCCTGGTGGCCGGACGCGACTTCGGCTGGGACGGCGTCATCGAGGCCACCGAAGTCCGCGCCGGCGACCCCGCCCCGGACGGCTCCGGCCCGCTGGAAACCGCCCGCGGCATCGAAATGGGCCACATCTTCCAGCTCGGCCGCAAGTACGCCGAGGCCCTGGACCTGAAGGTCCTGGACCAGAACGGCAAGCAGGTCGTCGTCACCATGGGCTCCTACGGCGTCGGCGTCACCCGCGCGGTGGCCGCCCTGGCCGAGTCCAACCACGACGAGAAGGGCCTGGTCTGGCCCCGCGCCGTCGCCCCCGCCGACGTACACGTCGTCGCCGTCGGACGCGGCGAGGAGATCTTCGCCGCCGCCGAGAAGCTCGCGCTCGAACTGGAGGCCGCCGGCCTCGAGGTCATCTACGACGACCGTCCCAAGGTCTCCCCGGGCGTCAAGTTCGGCGACGCCGAACTCGTCGGCGTGCCCACCATCCTGGCCGTCGGCCGCGGCCTGGTGGACGGCGTCGTCGAGATCAAGGACCGCCGCAGCGGCAACGCCGAGAACATCGCCGTGGATCGGGCCGTCGACCACGTGGTCAACGCCGTCCGCAACGCCTGACCCGGCCCGGGGATGCTTTCGGGTCTTGAATCAATCCAGCTCACCACCCTGATCCTGGTGGTGGTGGCCGGTTTCGCGGCCGGCTGGATCGACGCCGTCGTGGGCGGCGGGGGACTGATCCAGCTGCCGGTCATGCTCCTGGTGCCGGGCATCAGCCCGGTGCAGGCGCTGGCGACCAACAAGATGGGCTCCATCTTCGGCACCACCACCAGCGCGGTGACCTACTACCGACGGGTGCGGCCGGACCTGCGCACCGCCATCCCCATGGCGGTGATCGCCTTGGCCGGCAGCTTCGGCGGGGCTATCCTGGCCGCCACCCTGCCGGCGAGCGTCTTCAAACCGATCATCGTGGCCGCGCTGGTGGCCGTGGCCCTGTTTACGGCGCTGCAGCCCAACGTTGGCGAGCTGACCAAGCTCCGCCACAACGGGCACCGCCACTACGTCATCGCCTGCCTGATCGGCGGCGTCATCGGTTTCTACGACGGCATGATCGGCCCCGGAACGGGGTCCTTCCTGATCATCGCGCTGGTGTCCGCCATGGGCTACGCCTTCCTCGAGGCCAGCGCCAAGGCGAAGATCGTCAACATGGCCACCAACGCCGGGGCGCTGCTGTTCTTCCTGCCGCACGGCTCCCTGCTCTGGGGCCTGGGCCTGGTCCTCGGCGGGGCCAACATGGCCGGCGGCTACCTCGGTGCCCGGACCGCCGTCAGCCGGGGCAGCAAGTTCATCCGGATCGTGTTCCTGGTGGTCGTGGGCGTGCTCATCATCAAGCTCGGCTCCGACGTCTGGCACGACACCCTCGGCTGAGACTTCGGCTAAGGGCTCCGTGCCGGGCGCCGGGCTCCCGGGGACCGCAGGGCCCTGCCGCGGTGTCGGGGCCGGGCGTAGCATGCAGCTATGTCAGCACCCGGTGAGCGCTACCGCGACGCCCTGGCCGCCGCGGCCGGGCACGCCCGGCGGTGGCTGGAGAGCCAGCAGTCCCGTCCCATCGGCCCCGCCCGGAGCGCCGCCGAACTCGCGGCCGACTTCGGCGGCCCGCTCCCGTCCGGCGGCACCCCCGCTGCCGAGGTGGTGGACTACCTCGCGGAAAAGGCCGAACCCGGGCTGATGGCCATGCCCTCCGGCCGGTTCTTCGGCTGGGTGATCGGCGGGACGCTGCCCGCCGCCCTGGCCGCGGACTGGCTGGTCAGTGCCTGGGACCAGAACGCCGGGCTCCGTTTCGCCACCCCCGCCACCGCCGCCATCGAGGAGGCCGCGGGCCGGTGGCTGCTCGAGCTGCTGGGCCTGCCCCAGGAGTCGGGGGTGGGGTTCGCCACCGGCGCCACCATGGCCAACTTCACCGGCCTGGCCGCCGCGCGCTGGCGCCTGCTGCAGGACGCCGGTTGGGACTCCGACGCCGACGGCCTCTCCGGCGCGCCGCGGATCCGCTGCTTCGCGGGTGCCGAGCGCCACGACACCATTGACCTGGGGCTCCGCTACCTCGGGCTCGGCCGGCCCACCGCCGTGCGGGCGGACGCGGAGGGCCGGATCGACCCGGCGGCCCTGGACCGCGCCCTCGGGGCGGCGGTTGCCGAGGGTGGTCCGGGTACCGGATCCGTGCCGCTGCTGGTCTGCCTGCAGGCCGGCAACCTGCATTCGGGTGCCTTCGACCCGTTCCGGGAGGCCATCGCCGTCGCCAAGTCCCACGGCGCGTGGGTGCACGTGGACGGGGCCTTCGGCCTCTGGGCCGCCGCCGTGCCGGAACTGGCCGCCCTGACCGACGGGCTGGACAGGGCAGACTCCTGGGGGACCGATGCGCACAAGACCCTCAACGTGCCCTACGACTGCGGGATCGCGGTGGTCCGGGACGTCACCGCGCTCCGGGCGGCGATGGGCCTGCACACCAGCTACCTCATCCAGGCCGCCGACGGGGCCGCCGATCCGTTCGAGACCGTGCCGGAGCTGTCCCGGCGGGCCCGCGGCGTGCCGGTCTGGGCCGCGCTGAAGTCCCTCGGCCGCGACGGCGTCGCCGGGCAGGTCCGCGGGCTGGTGCTCCGTGCCCGCCAACTGGCCGAGGCGCTGGCCGCGCTCGAGGGCGTCGAGGTGCTCAACGACGTCGTCTACACCCAGGTCTCCCTGGCCTTCGGTGATGACGCCACCACCCGGGCGGTAACGGACCGGATCATCGCCGACGGCCGGGTCTGGATGTCCGGTTCGCGCTGGCGGGGCAGGGACATCCTGCGGATCTCGGTGAGCAACTGGAGCACCGACGACGGCGACGTGGCCACAGCGGTGGCGGCGGTCCGGGACGCGCTTGCCGCCGTCCGGGACGCCGGTGAGCAGGCGACTGAGCAGGCGGGCACCTAGCGCGGACGCCTGGCGCGGCAACCTCGTCGTTGTTGCCTAGCCGCGGGAGGGGCCGGAGGCGCCCGGGACCGGCAGGTCGGCGGGCATGGGCAGCCCGTCGAGGGTCCGCCCGGCGAGGGTGCTGGCGACCCAGAGCGACCGAGTCCGGCCGCCGTCGTTCCGTTCCTCCGTGTACCAGAGCGCATTCTCGACTTCCCGCGCCAGGGCCCATTGCCGGGCAACGTCGCCGTCGAGGCCCGCGGCCGCGCTGAACTCCTGGCAGCGTTCCAGCAGCGCCGCGGCCGGATCGGCGGCGGACAATTCGGCCAGCCGGTTCCAGAGCAGCGGCGCCACCGCGAACTCCGCCTCACCCACCAGCGGGTGCGGGTCGATGGCACGGTAATCGTCCGGATCCCCGGACCCGGCCGCTGTCCCGGGACGGGCCAGGATGTTCAGGAAGTGCAGGTCGGCGTGAACCAGGACGTCGACGCCGGAGCGCCGGCCCACCACGCCCCGGGTCTGGCAGACCTCCAGGGCGGCCTCCAGGAGCCAGCGGGGGAAGGGCCGGCCCAGGGCCTCCCAGCGCTCGGGAAACTCGTCGCTCCACCGCTCGGCCACGGCGGCGACCTGTTCAAAGCCGCGCCAGGCGGGGCGGCCGTCCGGGGCGATCGAGAGCCGGCGGACCAGGCCGCCCCAGACCGCGGCGGCCGCCGCAAGGGGCACCTCCTGCAGCGAACGGGTAGCCTTCAGGCGCTCCAGCACCAGCACGCCCGCCTCCGGGTCGGCGGCGATCAGCCGGACCGCGCCCCGGCCCTCCCAGAGCCCGAGGGCGACGTGTTCGGTCCGGGATTCCTCGTGCGGGTAGGCGGCCTTCAGTACACCCGGCGTGCCGTCGTTCAGCCGCACCGGGACGACCACGGCGCCGTGCCCGCTCCACGGTTCCGCGCCGGGCGCCAGGTCAAGGACCAGCGAAAACGCCTCAAGGGCGTCCGCGATCACGCCCGGTAGGGACGCCAGCCAGGCGCGGCCCTCGGCGGTCCGGGAGTATCTGCGGGTGAGGGCGGCGGGGATCGGGACGGGGCTGGGCGAAGTCACCGTCCCAGCGTAGTGTCGGCGATTCAGCCGGCGAAGCCGCTGGTGCCCAGCCAGTTGCCGATCAGGAAGGTGGCCAGCAGAGCCGCGGCGCCGCCGATCACGACCCGGATGGCGGCCTTGGCCTTTGAGCCGCCGCCGATCCAGGCGCCGACGGCTCCCGTCACGGCCAGCGCGACCAGCACCGCGGCGAAGGTGAGCGGCACGCGGATGTTTTCCGGCGGCAGCAGGATCGCCAGCATCGGCAGGATGGCACCGGCCAGGAAGGCGATGGCGGACGCGAGGGCGGCGTGCCAGGGGCTGACGATGTCGGTTTCGTCGATGTTCAGTTCGGCCGCGAGGTGTGCGCCGAGCGCGTCGTGGGCGGTCAGTTCCCGGGCCACGGCGCCGGCGGTTTCCGGGCTGAGGCCCTTCGCCTGGTAGATGGCGGTGAGCTCGGCGAGCTCCTCCTCGGGCTGTTCGGCCAGTTCGCGGCGTTCCTTCTCGATCAGCGCCTCCTGGCTGTCCTTTTGGCTGCTGACAGACACGTATTCACCCAGGGCCATGGAGATGGCACCGCCGACGACGCCGGCGGCACCGGCGATCAGGATGGGGCCGGAGTCGGTCGTCACGCCAGCGACGCCCACCACGATCGCGGCGACCGAGACGATCCCGTCGTTGGCGCCGAGGACGCCGGCGCGCAACCAGTTCAGCCGGTGCGCGAGGTCGTTGCGGTGCGGTTCATTTTCTTGAAAGACGGGTGCCTGGCTGGTTTCCATGCGAACAGCCAACCATCAGCGCCGCAACCGCCGCCAGTATTCGGAGGCTAAGTAAAGTAAGCAGCGCCTACCCTGATTCGTGGCACATCCAGGCTTATTTCCCGCCCGGCCAGCCTATTTTGCAGGCAGCGTGGGCAGTTCCGCGGGGTCCACCGACAGGCCCGGGGTCGGCTCCGGCGCGGCGCCCCAGGCGGCGGCGCGGCGGCCGGTTTCCAGCAGCCCGGACACGGCCCATTGGCGGGTGGCCCCGTCGCTGAGGCCCACCAGGTCGGCATAGGCCGCCAGCGAGCCGGATTCCAGCCCGCGCAGCCCGGCCGCCGGCGAGACCAGGAACGCGGGGTCCAGTGCATAGCCGGCCTGCCGCGGGGGAGCGGCGGCGCAGTGCTGCCGGGCCAGCGACTCGGCGGCCGCGGCGAGGGCCTCGTGGCGGGTTAGCCGCGTGGCGGCCGCGGCGGCCCCGGGGCCGTCCAGACGCGTCAGGGCCACTTGGTAGGCGTAAACGGTTTCCCTTTCGGTGCTGATCACCTCGGCGAGGGCGTTCGCCAGGTCCGCGCGCGCCGGTGACGCCGACGCGGAGGGGGTGGCTGAGGAGGAAACCGTCGCGGACGGGCAGGCCGAAGGGGCCGGTGTCGCGGACCCGGGGGCCGGGGCGGCGCTGGCGGGGGCCGACGCTGCGGCGCCCGTCGATGCCGGGTCCGGCGTGCCGGTCGCGGCGGCCACCGCGGAGGCCTGCAGCAGCTGGCCGGTGCCGATCGAGGCGAGCAGGCGGGCTGTCCCCGGGTCCGCGGAGGCGGCGTCGGCCAGGCGTTGCCGCCCGCTGGCGTCCAGTGCGGTGACGAGCGACGCGGCCGTCACGGGCGCGGCTGACGGGGACGCAGACGCGGGGGATTGGCCCGGGGACGCCGACGCGGTGGACGGGGACGGGGACGCGGTGGACGGGGACGGGGACGCCGCGCCGGAGGGCGCCAGAGACGGGGACGCCGAAGCGGTGGCCGACCCGGGCCGCCAGAGCGCCCTGGCCTGGGTTGTCAGGAAACTCACAGTGCCGTACGCGGCGGTCCCCGCGCCGGTGAGCCGTTCCGCGTCGGAACGGAGCTCCAGGGTGTCGGTAAGGGCGGCGGCCAGGGCCTTCTCCGACGTGGTCGGCGGAGCCGGTTCCGCGGGCTTGCCGGGGCGTACCACCAGCCCCAAAGTCAGCACCACCACGGCGAGGACGACGATCAACGCCAGCCGGGGAAGGTTGCGGGGCAGCCGGGCCCGCCGTCGTTCTCCGCTGGTCTCCTCATTCACAACAGACCATTTTGGCACGGCCCGCACGCGAGCCACCGCGGTGGGGGTCTGGAGAGGCCCGGCGGCGGTGCGGCGGCCGGAACTGGAGTGCGCCACCGGCCGCGATTGTCGCTACGCTAGTACTCACAACATCATCTAGCAGGAGGCGGGCGGCATCATGACCAACGCAGAAGCCACGACTTCGACAGGCCGGACCGGATCGGGGAAGGCTGACGCCGCCCCCGCACACAACCTGGAGGCCGAGCGGCTCTACGCGCTCCTCGCCCCCGCGGTCCAGGCCAACCGGCTGTACCTGGAAGATGTCTCCATTCACATTGCCGGCGCCAACCGGGTGGTCCACGTCGTCGTCGACCTGCCCCAGGAGGAAACCGGCGGCGTCAGCCTCGACGTGATCGCGGAGATCTCCAAGACCCTTTCGGACATCCTGGACGAGGACCCCAGCACGGATTCCCGGCCGTACGAGCTCGAGGTGTCCTCGCCCGGCGTCGGCCGCCCGCTCACCGAAGAGCGGCACTGGCACCGCGCCCGCGGCCGGATGGTCACCGTCAACGTCATCCAGGGTGACAACGTCACCGGCCGGATCCAGTCCGTGGACAGCTCCGGCGTTACGCTGGTGCCCGAACTGGCCGTCAAGAAGGGGATGAAGCCCAAGCAGGGCGACCCCGTGAAGCTTCCTTTCGACAGGATCCGCAGTGGAAAAGTCGAGATAGAGTTCAGCCACCTCGAAGAGGCGCCGCTGGAGAACGACAATGGACCTTCCGAGGAGGCCTAATGGATATTGACATGAGCGCGCTGAGACTCCTGGAGCGTGAGCGTGAAATCCCGCTGGATCTCCTGATCCCCACCATCGAACAGGCCCTCCTGGTGGCCTACCACAAGACGCCTGGCGCCTTCGAGAAGGCCCGCGCCGAGCTGGACCGCAAGAGCGGCCACGTGACCATCTGGGCCACCGAGATCGACGACGACGGCGAACCCGTCGGGGAGTTCGAGGACACCCCGGCCGGCTTCGGCCGGATCGCCGCGAGCACCGCCCGGCAGATCATCCTGCAGCGCCTGCGCGACGCCGAGGACGACAACGTCCTGGGCCAGTTCAAGGGCCGCGAGGGCGAACTCGTCGCCGGCACCATCCAGCAGGGCAACAACCCGCACATGATCCAGGTGAACCTCGGCACGGTGGAGGCGCTGCTGCCGCCGCCCGAACAGGTCCCCGGCGAGAAGTACATCCACGGCAACCGGCTCCGCGCCTTCGTCATCGACGTGCACCGCGGCACCAAGGGCCCGTCCATCACGCTGTCCCGGTCCCACCCCGGCCTGGTCCGCAAGCTCTTCGAACTCGAGGTCCCGGAAATCGCGGACCACTCGGTCGAAATCGTCGCGCTGGCCCGTGAAGCCGGACACCGCACCAAGATCGCGGTCAAGGCCAACATCCCGGGCGTCAACGCCAAGGGTGCCTGCATCGGCGAGATGGGCTCCCGCGTCCGCGCCGTCATGACCGAGCTGAACGAGGAAAAGATCGACATCGTCGACTACAGCGACGATCCGGCCACCTTCATCGCCAGTGCGCTCTCGCCCTCGCGGGTGAATTCGGTCACCATCACGGACGAGGCCACCCGGTCCGCCCGCGTGGTGGTCCCGGACTACCAGCTCTCCCTCGCCATCGGCAAGGAGGGCCAGAACGCCCGCCTGGCCGCCAAGCTCACCGGCTGGCGGATCGACATCGTCTCGGACGCGGCGGAGAACAAGGACAAGTAGTCCCTCCCTCATCTCCACGTTCGGCCCCGGCGCAGCCCCTGCCCGGGGCCGAACGCCGTTTCCCCGGACCTGCCCGTTTCGGGACCGGGGCGCCGGAGGGCTAGAATAGACAGTGACCGCGCCTTCGGGCCGGCATCCTTGTGCCCTCGGCGCGTGCGGCTTTCCCAGCGGACGTGCCGGGCCGGCAGGTGGTTACGGCAGGAAGATACTCGCAGTGGCAGAAACTCAGCAGCTCGGGAATCAGCCGCAACGTACCTGCATCGGGTGCCGCAAGAAGGGAACGCGGTCGGAACTGCTCCGGCTGGTCGCCGGCGCCGGCGGGTCAACCGCCGTCGTGGTCGACGAACGACGCCGGATGGCAGGCAGGGGAGCATGGTTGCACCCCAGCGAAAAGTGCCTGGCACTGGCGGTCAAACGCCGTGCGTTCGGACGCGCCCTCAACGGCGTCGCCGGAACGGACGACGTCGAACGCCGGATCCTGGCAGGCACGCACGCTGCAGACACCCCGGTGGCCGCAGCAACAACCGTCCAACCTGAAAGCGGGTCAGAAAACTGATGGAAACCCGATGAGTTCCCAGCGATGAGTACGCAACGATGACAACTTTGTTGCGCTCTGCAATGGGCCTTTCAGCTGCACCCGCGGCGGAGGCCCGCAGTAAGAAGTAGACGGTTCGTGCCTGGCTCGGTGCGGACCGAGACAGGAGAAATGTGGCCAAGGTCCGCGTACATGAGCTCGCCAAAGAGCTCGGTATTACTTCCAAAGATGCAGTGACAAAACTGCAGGAACTGGGCGAATTTGTTCGCTCCGCCTCTTCCACAATTGAGGCACCGGTGGTGCGGAAACTCCGCAACGCCTTCCCCGACGCTCCCGCCGCTTCCAAGACCGAAGCGCCCGCGTCCGCCCCCAAGGCCAGCCCCGCCGCCAACCGCCCGGCCCCCGCGCCGGCTCCGGCCGCGCCCAAGGCCGAAGCTCCCGCAGCCCCCGCCGCTCCGGCGCCGTCGGCTCCCGCCCCGGCAGCCCCCGCTGCCGCTCCGGCCGCCGAGGCACCCGCCGCGCCGTCCACCGCTGCCAAGCCCGGCGCACGCCCGGCCCCCAAGGCTGAAGCGCCCGCCGCTCCGGCCCGCCAGGGTGGCTCCGCGCCGCGACCCGGCGGTCCCCGCCCGGGTAACAACCCGTTCGCCACCTCGCAGGGCATGCCCCGCGGCCGTGGCGGCGACTCCGAACGTACCTCCCGTCCGGGTAACAACCCGTTCGCGCCGTCCCAGGGGATGCCGCGTCCGGGTGGCAGCCAGGGCGACCGCCCCGGCGGCCCCCGCCCCGCAGCCGGTGCCGGTGGACCCCGTCCGGGTGCTCCGCGTCCCGCCGGTGCTGCCGGTCCCCGTCCGGGCGCACCGCGTCCGGCTGGTGCCCCCGGCGCCCGTCCGGGTGCCGGCGGAAACCGTCCGACCCCGGGCATGATGCCCAACCGCACCGAGCGTCCCGCACCCGCCGGTGCAGGCCGTCCCGGCGGCGGTCGCGGCCCGGGCCGTCCGGGTGCTCCCGGCACCGGCGGTCCCGGTGGCGGCGGCGCCCCGGCCGGCGGCGGCTTCGGCAAGGGTGGCCGCGGACGCGGTGGCACCCAGGGTGCCTTCGGTAAGGGCGGCGCAGGCCGCGGCAAGCAGCGCAAGTCGAAGCGCGCCAAGCGCCAGGAACTTGAGCAGATGAGCGCTCCGTCGCTGGGTGGCGTGAGCGTACCCCGCGGCGACGGCAACACCGTGGTGCGCCTGCGCCGCGGCTCGTCCATCACGGACTTCGCCGACAAGATCGAGGCAAACCCCGCCGCACTGGTGACGGTCCTCTTCCACCTGGGCGAGATGGCTACGGCCACGCAGTCCCTGGACGAAGAGACCTTCGCGCTGCTCGGCGAGGAGCTGGGCTACAAGCTGCAGGTCGTCTCGCCGGAAGACGAGGAGCGCGAGCTGCTCTCCGGCTTCGACATCGACTTCGACGCGGAGCTTGAGGCCGAGGGCGATGAGGAACTCGAGGCACGTCCTCCGGTTGTCACCGTCATGGGCCACGTCGACCACGGTAAGACCCGGCTGCTCGATGCCATCCGCAAGTCCGACGTCATGGCGGGCGAACACGGCGGCATCACCCAGCACATCGGTGCCTACCAGGTCACCCACAACCACGAGGGCACCGACCGGAAGATCACCTTCATCGATACCCCGGGCCACGAGGCGTTCACCGCCATGCGTGCCCGTGGTGCGAAGGTCACCGACATCGCCATCCTGGTGGTCGCAGCGGACGACGGCGTGATGCCGCAGACCGTTGAAGCCCTCAACCACGCCCAGGCGGCCAACGTGCCGATCGTCGTGGCCGTGAACAAGATCGACAAGGAAGGCGCCAACCCGGACAAGGTCCGCGGCCAGCTGACCGAGTACGGCCTGGTTCCGGAAGAGTACGGTGGCGACACCATGTTCGTGGAGGTCTCTGCACGCCAGAACCTCAACATCGACGAGCTGCTCGAGGCCGTCCTGCTCACCGCGGACGCAGCCCTGGACATGCGCGCCAACCCGAACAAGGACGCCCGCGGTATCGCGATCGAAGCGAACCTGGACAAGGGCCGCGGTGCGGTTGCAACCGTCCTGGTCCAGTCCGGCACACTGCACGTCGGCGACACCATCGTGGCAGGCACGGCCCACGGCCGCGTCCGTGCGATGTTCGACGACGACGGCAGCGCCCTGACCGAGGCCGGCCCGTCCCGCCCCGTCCAGGTGCTGGGTCTGTCCAACGTCCCGCGCGCCGGTGACACCTTCTTCGTGACCGCTGACGAGCGCACCGCCCGCCAGATCGCCGAGAAGCGTGAAGCCGCCGACCGCAACGCCGCCCTGGCCAAGCGCCGCAAGCGCATCAGCCTGGAAGACTTCGACCAGGCCGTCGCCGATGGCAAGATCGACACCCTCAACCTCATCCTCAAGGGTGACGTGTCCGGTGCCGTGGAAGCCCTCGAAGACGCTCTGCTCAAGATCGACGTCGGCGAGGGTGTCCAGCTCCGCGTCATCCACCGCGGTGTCGGTGCGATCACGCAGAACGACGTCAACCTGGCAACGGTCGACTCCGCCGTCATCATCGGCTTCAACGTCAAGCCCGCCGAGCGGGTTGCCGAACTGGCAGACCGCGAAGGCGTGGACATGCGCTTCTACTCCGTCATCTACGCAGCCATCGATGACATCGAGGCAGCCCTCAAGGGCATGCTCAAGCCGGAGTACGAAGAGGTCCAGCTGGGCACGGCCGAGGTCCGCGAGGTCTTCCGCTCGTCCAAGTTCGGCAACATTGCAGGCTCGATCGTCCGCTCCGGCATCATCCGGCGCAACGCCAAGGCCCGCATCAGCCGCGACGGCAAGATCATCGGCGACAACCTCACCGTTGAGACGCTCAAGCGCTTCAAGGACGACGCCACCGAGGTCCGCACGGACTTCGAGTGTGGTATCGGTCTTGGCTCGTACAACGACATCACCGAAGGCGACATCATCGAGACCTTCGAGATGCGCGAGAAGCCGCGCGTCTAGTCGGAGCTAGCGTTACAGAGGTGCGGGGCCGTTGGATTTTTTCCGGCGGCCCCGCCCCTTCGCCGGGTGGTTTCCGATCTCCGATCGCAAACCACCCGGCTCCGACAGGCCCGATGCCACTCCCAGGCCGCCGGAAAAAATCCAACGGGAGTCCGTCGTAGGCTTGACTTAGGCGCGTGGCACCAAACCGGCACTTGTACGGCGACCGTTTCGGCGCCGTCGTACATCCAAATTTTTTTAGGAGTGGAAATGGCTGATCCCGCACGGGCTGCCAAGTTGGCGCAGCGGATCAAGGTTGTGGTTGCGGAGGCTTTGGGCCGACGGGTGAAGGATCCCCGGCTCGAAGGCGTGACCGTGACCGATGCGCGGGTGACCAATGACCTGCAGCACGCCACGGTGTACTACACCGTGTTCGGCGACGAGACGGCGCAGGCCGATGCCGCCAAGGGTCTGGAGAAGGCCAAGGGTGTGCTCCGGCAGGAAGTCGGCCGCAACATCACCGTCCGGCTGACTCCGACCCTGGAGTTCGTCGCCGACCAGATCCCCGTGGTGGCCTCAAACCTCGAGGAACTGCTGCGCGAGGCGAAGAAGCGCGACGCCGAGGTGGCGGCCCTCGCGGCCGGCGCCAAGCACGCCGGCGACGCCGACCCGTACAAGAGCGACATCCCCGACGACGTCGAACTCGACGACGAGGACTTTGACGAGGACGACTTCGACGAGGAGAACCACGATCTCCGCGCCGGCGGCGACATCGACGAGGACAGCAACAAGTAGTCCCGGCACGCCCCGGACCTCCGGCCGGACCCGTTTGCGGGTCCGGCCGGAGGCGTATCCGGGGCTGGCCGCCCGCCGCCCGCGGGGCCTTTGGACCCTAGGCGCTCCGGCGCCCGGAGGGTCCCATGGAACCATGACTCCGGGGCACCCGAACGACGGCGGCAGGCCATGACCACGGCGCTGGTGACGTGCCCGAACTGCGGCGCCACCAACCGCATCCCCGCCGCCGTGGCTGGCCACCCCCGCTGCGGCAAATGCCGGCAAGACCTGCCCTGGATCGTGGCCGCCGGAGACGCGGACTTCGCCGCGATCGCTGAGCAGTCATCGGTGCCGGCGCTGGTGGATTTCTGGGCCGCCTGGTGCGGCCCCTGCCGCATGGTCAGCCCGGTGCTGGACCGGCTGGCGCGCGAGCGGGCCGGACAGGTCAAACTCGTCAAGGTCGACGTGGACACCTCCCCGGCCCTGTCCCGCCGCTTCGACGTGCAGGCCATCCCCACCATGCTGGTCATCATCGACGGCACGGTGGTGGCGCGCCAGGCCGGGGCGCCCCCGGCGGCCGCGCTGCGGTCCTGGCTGGACGGGGCGCTGGCCGGCCGGAACGAAAGGAGCCGGCGGTGACCGAGATCCTGCGCTACGAGGTGGGATCCGGGACCGTGCTGGTGGAGGTCGACGAGGGCAGCTTCGGGGTCGAGCGTCCGGCCCGGAACGAGATCGGGGTGCTGGAGGCCGGCCGCCGGCTCGAGGATGCCCTGGCCGCGGTCCGCCCGGCCGCCCGCGCCGCCGCCGAGGTGATGCGCGAACTCGCCCCGGAACACCTGCAACTGCAGTTCGGGGTGAAACTGGCCGGCGACGCCGGGGCGATCATCGCCCGCACCTGCGCCGAGGGGCACTTCGTGGTCACCCTGTCCTTTACCGCGTCGGCCGCACCCGAGGTTCCGGACGAGAACGAGATCGTGCTCTGACCGCGGTGCTTTGACCGGTCCTGTCGCTACCGCTGGCGCGTCGCGTCAGCGCCGCCGTCGGGCGCCCAGGCGGCCCAGCAGCGGCGACCCCATGCCGAGCAGGAAACCGAAGTCATACCAGTTGCCGGCCCGGGCCGTGTTGTAGAACGGGAATTCCTTCCACGCCCCGAAGACGTGGGCGATCAGGATGATCCAGGCCGTCAGCCCGTTCCAGATGCCCCACAACAGGTCCTGCCACCACATGGCCGCCTCCGTTTTCCTTGTCGTTGCCCGCCTCCGGCGGCTGGGACGTGTCGGGTCAGGCTACTGCCTGGCCGCATCCCGCGGTAGGGACTCCGGGGCCGTGTCGTCCCCGGACCGGTCCCTGCCGGGCAGCCGCTCCAGCCCCTCGACCAGTTCCGCGGTGCCGCCGCACAAGGCGATCCGGATCCAGCCCTCGCCGATCGAACCGAACGCGGTTCCCGGGGCGAAGGCAACCCCCGACTCGGCCAGGAAACGCCGCACCCAGGCCCGGACGTTGCCGCCGCTGACGTGGGACATGTCCGCCCACAGGTAGAAGGCGCCCTGGGCGGTCAGGAAGGGGATGTCCTTCGCGTCCAGGACCCGGGAGGCGGCGTCCCGGTTGGTCCGGTAGTGGGCATGGGCGTGGGACACGTAGTCCTGCGGGCCGGTGAGCGCGGCCAGGGCGGCGTACTGCGAGGGGGAGGCCACGCAGGAGACGATCGCCTCCATGACGTTGTTCATCTGCTGCTCCAGGCCGGGAGGGCAGATCAGCGCGCCGATCCGCAGGCCCGTCAGCCCGTAGGTCTTGGAGAGCGTCAGCGACGTGAAGACGCGGGCCTCGCCGGGGACGTCGCTGTCGAACCGGGCCGGGCTGACGTGCGGGACGTCGTAGGTGAAGGCCTCGTAGCATTCATCCGAGATGATCCACAGGTCGTGCTTCCGGGCCAGTTCCACCAGCCGCCGCGTGAGGTCCTCGCTGAGCACGGCACCCAGCGGGTTCGAGGGGGAGTTGAGCACCAGCACCCGGGTCCGCGGGGTGATCAGCTCCTCAATGTCCTCGATCCGCGGCTGGAAGGCGTGGTCCGGGTACAGCGGGTAACGGACCGGGACGGCGTGCAGCAGGCTGGAGGTCATGGCAAACGTGGGGTAGCCGGGGTTGGGCACCAGGATCTCGTCGCCGGGGGAGAGCAACAGGCTCATCGCGAAGTGCAGGCCCTGCTGGGCGCCGTCGACGACGTACACGCGATCCGCGCCGACGTCGACGCCGTTGTGCTCCCGGAAGCGGGCGGCGAATGCCTCCCGCAGCGCGGGAATCCCGGCGTTGGGCGTGTAGTTGGTTTCGTCCCGGTCCAGGCACGCCATGCCGGCCTCGAGGACGTGGCGGGGGAGCGCGAAGCCCGGCTCGCCGATGCTCAGCACGATCGCGCCGGGGGTGTGCCAGGCGGCCTCGGTGATCTCGCGGATCTGGTTGACGGGAACATCGCGGACATGGGCGGCTAGCTCTGGCATGGTTGCCATCCTAGCCGCCGGGCCGGTGCCTGCCGGCTGTGGCTTCCCGGCGGCTTCCCGGTGCTGTGCTGGTGCTGCGCACGGCCGACTCCCGGGCGGCGGGAGGCCGGTGTGTCGCGGATATACTGGGAGGCGTGCTTTCTGGACTGGTGATAGTAGACAAGCCGCAGGGTTGGACCAGCCACGATGTGGTTGGGCGGATGCGGCGGATCGCCGGTACCCGAAAGGTGGGCCATGCCGGCACCCTGGACCCGATGGCCACGGGCGTCCTGGTCCTGGGCGTCAACAAGGCTACCCGCCTCCTGACCTACATCGTTGGGACGTCCAAGACCTACACCGCCACCATCCGCCTGGGCGAGTCGACCATCACGGACGACGCCGAGGGCGAGGTCGTCAGCCGCACCAGCGCCGCCGGGGTCACCGAAGACGCCGTCCGTACCGGCGTCGCCGCCCTCACCGGGAAAATCCAGCAGGTCCCCAGCAGCGTGAGCGCCATCAAGGTCAACGGCGAGCGGGCCTACGCGCGCGTCCGCTCCGGCGAGGAGGTCAAACTCGCCGCCCGACCGGTCACCATCCACCGCTTCGAGATCCACGAGTTCCGGCGCAGCGCCGACGGCGCAGTGCTGGACCTGGACGTCACCGTCGAGTGCTCCTCCGGCACCTACATCCGCGCCCTCGCCCGCGACCTGGGCTCCGCCCTTGGCGTCGGCGGCCACCTCACAGCACTGCGCCGCACCCAGGTGGGGCCCTACGGCCTCGACCAGGCCCACAGCCTGGAGGAGCTCGCCGAGGAGCTGGACTTGCTGGAAATGTCGCAGGCCGCGCGGGCGCTGATGCCCAACCGCGAACTTAGCGACGAGGAGACTGTCGAACTTTCCTTCGGCCGGCGGATCGCCGCCGGTGCGCCGGCCGGTTCACCGGAGGCCGCGACGGCGGAGAATCCGGCGGCGGCCTTTGCCCCGGACGGCTCCCTCGTGGCGTTGCTTTCCGACGCCGGCAACTACGCCAAGCCCGTGCTGGTCTTCGCCCCGGACACCGGAAAGCCGGGTGCCTGAGGGTGGACGCGTATTTCTACATCATCCTGGTGGTGGGGCTGGTCTCCACCGTGCTCTGCGCCGGTGCCGGCATCCTGAAGAAGGCCCCGAACGACACCACCATTCTCTCCGTGGCCGCCGTGGAGCTGGCCCTGCTGGTCTATTTGGTGGGGTCGATCATCCGCGTGGTCTCGGGCGAGCACATCGCGGGGGAGCCGTGGGAGTTCTGGGGCTACCTGTTCACGGCGCTGCTGCTGCCGGTAGGGGCCGTGTACTGGGCCATCGCCGAACGCACCCGGTGGAGCAACTTCGTGCTGGCGGCCGTGGGCGTGACGGCCTTGGTGATGGCCGCCCGGATGAATCAGATCTGGTACTGACGTGAAAGAGGCGAGGAAGAACATGGCGGCTTCAGAGCGGGGAACCGGCACCGCGGACAACGGCGGGGCAACGGACACCTCCGGGGCATTTGGGGGCCGCGGGGCCCGTGGGGGCCGGCTCGGAGGGCTTGGCCGCCCGGCCGGGACGGGTCGGTCCAACCGGCCCGCGAAGGACACCCGCAACACCGGTCCGGGGCGGCTGTTGATCGCGGTGTACGCGATCTTCGCCCTCTCCGCGACCGCGCGGGCCGGCTACCAGATCCTCACCAAGTTCTCCGAGGCTCCGCTGGCGTACCTGCTGTCCGCCTTCGCCGCGGTGGTTTACATCGTGGCGACCATTTCCCTCGCGAAGCCCGGGCCCACCTGGTTCAAGGTGTCCGTCACGGCCGTGGTGGTGGAACTGGTCGGCGTGCTGGTGGTCGGGGCCCTGAGCCTCTTCGACGCCGTGAACTTCCCGCACGAGACCGTCTGGTCCCTGTTCGGGCGGGGCTACGGGTTCATCCCGCTGCTGCTGCCGATTCTGGGCCTGATCTGGCTCTACCGCCGCCGCCCCTCGGCCCCGGTGGCTGCTTCCGCTGACTGAGGCGGTCCGCGGCATCCGGACGACGGCGGCGGCTTCGCTGCTGAAACCGCGCGCTCCAGAGTGATGCCGTTCGAGCCTGCCGACCGACGCCGGCTCCGCCGCTGGTACCGCCCGTCCCCGACCGATGCGTACACGCGCTGGTGAGTGTGGTTGCCCTTTGAATCCCGCGGCGGCGAGCCGTCGCCGGGCAGCCGCGACCGCCGTCGTCGTTCGCCGTTTCCCGCGGCCGTGCCCCGATACTTTCCCGTCGGTGGGCATGCTTGGCTCACCGCCGCAGGCCCGCGATAATAAGTAAACTTGCGATTCATAGTAAGCATGCTTATTGTGGAACTCGGATGCGGGCAATGACGGCTTCGCTTCCTGCTGGTCAACCGAAGCGAGGGAGGCATCATGGGTACTATGAACGCCATTCCCGGAGCGACATGGGAATTTGAGGGCGCAGCCACGGGCGCAGCGCCGGTGGGCGAGGTCAGTTTGCGGCCGCTCCCGGGGTGCCTGGCATGAGCGCCGCCCCCGATTCCAGAAAATGGCGGACCGACCAACTGCTGTCAATGGCCGCCAGGGTTGTTGAACGCCGCAAGGACAACGCCCTTGCCGCGCTGGGGCTCACCCACGCCGGCGTCATTGCCCTTCAAGGCCTCGCGGCCGGACCGCTCAACCAGGAACAACTGGCGCGGCGCATTGCCGTGCAGAGCCAGACGCTGGGACGCGTCCTTGGCCGCTTGGAAGACTCCGGTCTGGTCACCCGCACCCGCGACGAACGCGACCGCCGGCAGTTCTCCGTGGCGCTGACGGACGCCGGCACCGCCGCGCTGGACGCTGCGCACAAGATCGAGCGCGAGGCACTGCCGGAGGATCTGGAGAACTGGACCCACCTGCAGCACGACCTCGGCCGCATCCTCTCCGCCTTCGAGACTCCCGGGCGCTAAGCGAGCTTTTCTAATCGTTCGCCGGTTCTAGGACGCTTGCTCAAGCCGCCGGCGCAGTTCCGGCCAGGCGGCGGCAAAGCCGGGGTGCAGCTCATGCTCATCGACGTTGGCCGGCTGAATCCACTGCAGATCCAGGCTTTCCGGATCGCTGATCGCCGGGTCGAAAGGCTCGATCACTCGCGCGGCGACTGTCGTGTAGGTCCAGTAGCCGACGTCGAACACGGACGTGAACAGCACCTCCACCGCCTCCGGGGGCACCGCGGCCTCCTCTCTCGCTTCGCGAAGTGCACCGTTGACCGCGTCCTCGCCCTGGTGCAGGGCACCTCCGGGCAGGCCCCAGGTGCCGCCCTGGTCACTCCAGGTGGCACGGTGCTGCAGGAGGATGCCTTTGCCGGCGTCGTGGACCAATAGCCCGGCCGAACCGAACCGGCCCCAGAACCGCCCCTTGTCGCCCTCCACCCAGGCGTCGCCCGGATCGCGGGGGCCGTGCGGCCGGCGCGGCCCGAAGTAGGGGTTCTCCTGCTTTTCCTGCGTGTCCGGCGTGGGGGTTGGCTGCGGGGCGTCGGGCAGGGGAGCGGCTGAGCTGTCCATATCGCTAGTCTGCCACGCGGGCAGTACGGCGTGACTCCGGGGAGGCGCACGCGAGGTCATAGGGAGTCACGTCGTCGGATTTCTTCTGCGGGTCCTTGAGGCCCGGTTAATTGTCAGGGGTCGGCGAGACTATTGGGTCATGGACGCACCGGCTGTGGTTTCGGTTTTACTGGCTCATTGGCCGGTCGGTGGCGGGCGCATGCGGCCCGCCTGGGCGAGATCAATTGTCAGAGGTCGGGGGCAGGATTAACCCATGAACGCAAAGGCTGCGGTTTCGTTTCTACCGGTCCCCGGACAGGTAGCTGGCGGGCGCGGCGGTATTGCGTTGGGGGATATCGCCGCTTCGCTGCGGGAGGTTTGCGCGGCGGCGGTCGACGACGCCGGGGTCCTGGGTTTCGCTGAGGCGGCGGCTTTCGCCGGGGATGTGGAGGAGCTCGCCCGGGCGGTGGAGTTCCTGCAGGTTGTTGCTGCGGGAGCGGTCGACCGAACGCGAACCCAGGCCGCCGCGGCCGATGCTTGTGATCGCTCCACGCCCGGGCCGGAAGGTGACGGGTACCGGCGGACCACGGACTTCCTGCGGGACCGTCTACGGATCAGTACCGCAGAGGCGCACCGCCGCCTCTGCCTTGCCGGGGAACTTCTGCCACGGGTTGGGCTGACCGGCCAGCCAATCCCAGCCGTTCACGAGGAACTCGCCGCAGCATTCGCGGGAGGGGAGGTCCCGTCCCGGTCCGCGACCATCATCACCCAGGCACTGGACCGGGTCCGGCTCCTGACCGACCCTGCCACCGTGGCCCGGATGGAGGAAGCCCTGACCACGGTCGCGGCGGTTCACGACCCGGACTTCCTCACCCGGGTCGCCCGCCGCTGGATCGACGGCCTGGACCAGGACGGTGCCGAGCCCTCCGAGGAGCTCCTCCGCCAGTTACAGGGTGCGTTCATCCGCCGTCCCCGGCACGGTCTCCAGCACCTGGAAATCTTCGCGACCACCGACCAGTTCGAACACCTCCTCACGGTGATGAACACCGCGACCAACCCCCGCACCGCTCCCGGCGCAGTGGATGCCAGCGGGACCACCCCGGCCGCTGCCGACAAAGACGCCGCTGAAGGCTGCATAGTTTCGCCGGAGGAGGCCTTCGCCACCGGACCGGGAGTCTCAGAGGAACGGCTGGATCTCCGGACCCGGCCCCAGCGCCTGCTCGACGGATTGATCGGGGCCTGCAAGGCCGCCCTCGCCACCGGCGGGCTCCCCGCCGCGGGCGGATTCCGCCCTCAGGTCATGGTCACCATCGACTACCGCGACCTCCTCACCCGCCTCACTACCGCCGACGGTCGTGGCCCGCAGGACGGGTCAGCATCCGGGACCCTGGGTCTGGCCGGGACCGGGACGCTGGCCTTCACCGGACCCGTCGCCGCCGCCACCATCCGCAAGATCGCCTGCGACGCGGACATCATTCCCGTCCTCCTCGGCACCGACGGCCGGGTCCTGGACATCGGGAGGACCAGCAGAATCTTCCCGCCCCACATCCGCAAAGCCATCACCGCCCGCGACAAAGGCTGCACCTTCCCCGGCTGCACCATCCCAGCACCTTGGTGCGAAGCCGCCACATCGACTACTGGTCCCGCGGCGGCCCAACGAGTACAGACAACGGTGTCCTGTTGTGTTCGCACCACCATCACCTGATCCACAAAGAACTATGGACCATCCAAACCCGCAACGGCACCCCCTGGTACATCCCGCCACTCCACCTCGACCCCCACCAAAAACCCCGACAAAACCACTACTTCAGACTGTGATTTCGGGAGGTAAGGGAGTGGTTGCAGGTGCCGCTATCGGAACAGTGTGAACACGCGCAGAGCGTGGGGCTTCGAGTCGCCGCCCTCGATGAAGCCCTGCGACTCGTAGAAGGACCGTCGTTCCGGCTCGTCGTCGGTCAAAAGGACCGTTTGCCGCACATGGGCGAACCGGTTCATGACCGCGGCCAGTAATTGTCGGCCGACACCCGAACGATGGAAGGAGGGTTGCACCAGGATGTCCTGGACGTAGCAAATAGTCTCGTCGTCGGACATAGCCCTTGCCAGACCCACCAAGGCGCCTTCCGCCCACGCCGTGACGACAAAGGAGGACTTTCGAACGGCCCGTTCCAGCACCTCGGGTTCGTTGGTGTAGGCGGTCCAGCCCACGGAGTCGTAGAGGGCAAGCAGCTCCGACCGGGAGACATCGCGGCTCGCTGAGAGGCTGAACTCGGACATCCGCCCAGTGTGGCATGCTGGGGCGAATGAACTCACCCACCCCGGCCCCGGGCCCCTCGCGTGTGCTCTTCTACGGTGTCACCGGGAGCGGAAAATCGTCGGCCGCCCGGGCCTATGCGGCACGCACCGGGCTCCCGGAGTACTCGGCGGATGACGATATTGGCTGGCTGCCCGGGTGGCAGCAGCCCGGCGATCAGGAGCAACGCCAGACAGCCGCGCGGATCGCCGCCATGGACGCGTGGGTGCTGGACAGCGCCTACGGCGTGTGGCGGGATTTGATCGTTCCCCGGGCCGAACTCATCGTCGGGCTGGACTACCCCCGGTGGCTATCCCTGCTCCGCCTCATTCGCCGGTCCATCCGACGGGTCGTCGCCAAGGAGGAGGTCTGCAACGGAAACCGGGAGACGCTTCGCCGGCTGTTCGCCAAGGACTCAATCATTGCCTGGCACTTCCGGTCCTTTACCCGCAAGCGGCAGGTCATGCGCTCCCTCAGCAGCGCCGGCGGCTCCGCCGAGATCCTGATCTTCAGGCGGCCGCGGGAACTGGAGGCCTGGTTGAACGGGTTGCCATCCGTACCACCGGTGCAGTCGCGGCCCCCGGCAGGCTAGCGGAGCGTACTGCTCCCGCGGTTCCCGGACGACGGCGGGTTGCGGCTCAGGTCGGAACCTACCGGATCGGCTCGCCCGCCGCATCGACCCGGAAGTTGGCGATGACCTGACGGGTGGAAGTGTCAATGATGACCACCGAGTCCTTCGGCCATGACGGGTCCGGGGTGACGATGTAATCGACGTCGCTGATCTTCGTGGGGCGGCCGGCGTCGTTGATGCTTCGGTTGAAGGCGTCCACCACCTGGTTGGTGCGGGTATTGATGGCGACCGTCTCCGCAGGCAGGCCATGGGCGTCACCGCTGGCCGGCGTCGAGTTCCACCAGCCCTCGTAACCGCCCACCGGACCGTGAGCCCGCCCTGCGTCCGTGGGACCGGCTTCCGTCGGACCTGCGGCCGCCGAACCGGCCTGCGCCGGCCCAGGCTGCACGGTGCTCACCGGCTGCGCTGCGCACCCGTTCAGCGCCCCTCCGAGGATCGCCACCAGCGTCAAGGCGCCCGTCATTCCGCTTTTCATCTGTCCCCCAATTCGACGCCATGTCGCTCCGTCGGCGTTAGGGGGACGCTACCACGGCGCCGATAGCGGGGGAGGGGCGCGGGGACCCGGCCGGCGTCGGGGGCGCCGGAGGAATGCGGGTAACCTAGGAGAGTTCCGGAGCCGGCCCTATCCCTCCGGGAAAAGTGTTTTGGCAGGCAGCAAAAAGGCGAGGTAGATGGTCCACATCTGGAACGATCCGTCCGAGGTCCCCACGGACTTCGGCCCGACCGTCGTCACGATCGGCAACTTCGACGGCGTGCACCGCGGTCACCAGCAGGTGCTCTCCCAGCTCATCCGCACCGCCCGCCTGAACCACGCCCGCGCCGTCGTCATCACCTTCGACCCGCACCCCGCCCAGGTACACCGGCCGGAGTCAGCACCCGAGCTGATCATGGGCCTCGAAGACAAGCTCGTCGCGCTCGGCGAGGTGGGCCTGGATGCCGTCCTGGTGATGAAGTACTCGCTGGAACTGGCCAGCCTCACGCCCGAAGAATTCGTCTCCTCCATCATCGTCGACACACTCAAGGCCAGCCACGTCGTCATCGGCCACGACACCCGCTTCGGCCGCGGCAACTCCGGGGACCTGGACACCATGAAGGATCTGGGGGAGAAGCTCGGCTTCGAAGTCCAGGTCATCAGCGAGTTCGGCGCCGAAGGCTTCCCGCTGCACGGCGCCGGAGGAGATAGTGCCGGAACGCACGGTGCCGAAACGCACGACGCCGGAACAGATGGCGCCGCGGCCGAGCACGGCGCCGGCGACCGCCGCTGCTCCTCCACCTGGGTCCGCGAAGCGCTGCGCGAGGGCGACGTCGCCACGGCCGCCGCCGTCCTCGGCCGCCCGCACCGGATGCGCGGCACGGTGGTGCACGGCGCAGCCCGCGGCCGCGACCTGGGCTTCCCCACCGCGAACCTCGCCGCCGACGCCACCGGCTACATCCCCGCGGACGGCATTTACGCCGGCTGGCTGGTGGATGAGGCCGGTACCCGTTGGCCCGCTGCGATCTCCGTCGGCTCCAACCCCACCTTCGACGGCGTCAGCCGCCAGGTGGAGGCGCACGTCATCGACCGGCCCCAGGAGGCGGTGGAGGACTTCGATCTGTACGACCAGACAGTCGTCGTCGAATTCGTGGCCCGGCTGCGCGGCATGGTCGCGTACCGTGGGCCCGAGGCTCTGATCGAGCAGATGCGGCTGGACGTCGTCCAGACCCACCAGATCCTGTTCGCCGGCTGAAACCCTGCCGGCGGGGAAGGCACCAGACGTGACACTTGAGAAGAACACCCGGGAGCTGGACAAGGACATCGTCCGCGACTTCAGCACCCGGATGAGCTACGCCTCGTACCTGCAGCTCCCCACGCTGCTCAGCGCGCAGCAGCCGGTCAGCCGGCCGGAGCACCACGACGAGCTGCTGTTCATCATCCAGCACCAGACCACGGAGCTGTGGCTGAAACTCGTGCTCCACGAACTGCGCAGCGCCGCGGCGTGGCTCCGGAGCGACGACCTCGGCTCCGCCCTCAAAGCCATCGCCCGGGTCAAGCACATCCAGAAGACCCTCACCGAGCAGTGGTCCGTCCTGGCCACCCTGACACCCACCGAGTACTCCCAGTTTCGCGGTTTCCTCGGCAACTCCTCCGGGTTCCAGTCCAGCCAGTACCGGGCCGTGGAATTCCTGCTGGGGAACAAGAACCGCAAGATGCTGCCGGTCTTCGAATCGGACCCGGAGGCACACGCGATGCTGCAGGAGCTGCTCGAAGCGCCCAGCATCTACGACGACTTCCTCGCATACCTCAAGCGCCAGGGCTTTGACGTGCCCGAGTCGGTGCTGAACCGGGACGTCAGCCAGGCCCACGAGTTCTCTGCCGAGCTGGTGCCGGTGTTCAAGTCCATCTACGAAAACGCGGCGGACAACTGGGGAGCCTACGAGGCCTGCGAGGAACTCGTGGACCTCGAGGACAACTTCCAGCTCTGGCGCTTCCGCCACCTGCGCACCGTGCAGCGGACCATCGGCATGAAATCCGGCACCGGCGGCTCCAGCGGCGCCGCGTTCCTGCAGAAGGCCCTGGAGCTGACCTTCTTCCCCGAACTTTTCGCCGTACGAACGGAGATCGGCCAGTGAGCGAGAACCAGCAGGTGCACAGCGGCGCCGACCCGTTGTGGCAGCGTGCCCTCGACCTCGACGCCGCCGATCCGCTGGCCGCGTACCGGGACCAGTTCGTCGGCGCGGAATCCGAGCTTTCCTACCTGGACGGCAACTCCCTGGGCCGGCCGCTCAAGCGCACCGTCACGGACATCTCCGCGTTCATCGAACAGGGCTGGGGCGGCCGGCTGATCCGTGGCTGGGACGAGGAATGGCTGGACCTTCCACAGGCCATCGGCGACCAGCTGGGCCGGGCCGCGCTCGGCGCCGCGCCGGGGCAAACCATCATTGCCGACTCCACCACCGTGGTGCTCTACAAGCTCATCCGGGCCGCCCTCGCCGCCGTCACGGATCCCGCCCGCACCGAGATCGTGCTGGACACCGAGAACTTCCCCACGGACCGGTACCTGGTGGAGGGGATCGCCCGCGAGGAACATCTGACGATCCGCTGGATCCAGGCGGACCAGGCCTCCGGGGTGACCGAGGAACAGGTTCGTGCCGCCACCGGCCCCGCCACCGCCGTCGTGGTCCTGAGCCAGATCGCCTACCGCTCCGGCCATCTGGCGGACCTGCCCGGGATCACGGCCGCCATCCACGACGCCGGCGCGTTGGTGGTTTGGGACCTCTGCCACTCCGCGGGCTCGGTGGAGATCGCCCTGGACGCCGCGGACGTGGACTTCGCCGCCGGCTGCACCTACAAGTACCTCAACGGGGGACCGGGCTCGCCCGCGTTCGCGTACGTCAACGCCCGGCACCTTCCCGGCCTGCAGCAGCCCATCTGGGGCTGGATGGGCCGCAAGGACGCCTTCGAAATGGGTCCCGGCTATGAGGCGGCCCCGGGCATCCGCGGTTTTCTCAGCGGCACCCCGGCGATTTTCGGCATGCTCGCCATGCGCGGGACCCTGGACCTGATCGAGGAGGCCGGAATGTCGGCGATCCGGCGCAAGTCCGAGCTGCTGACCGCCTATGCCCTGGAGCTCTTCGACGCCTGGCTGGAACCCTCCGGCGTGAAGCTCTCCACCCCCAGGGACCCGGCGCGGCGCGGCAGCCACATCACCGTGGACCACCCGGCGTTCCGGGAAATGACCGCAACGCTGTGGAAGCAGGACGTCATCCCGGACTTCCGAGCCCCGCACGGCATCCGGCTGGGCCTCTCCCCGCTGAGCACCTCGTTCGCCGAGCTCTACCGCGGCGTGCTGGCCATCCGCGGGCTGCTCGCCGACGCCGCCTGATCGCCGCAGGTCGACACCGCCTGATCGCCGCAGGTCGACGCCGGCGCAGGGCCGGTTTAGACAACGTCCGCGGCGTGCCCGTAAACTAAACGGTGGGTCCGGCTGCAGTCCGTGGTTGCTGGGCCCTGCCGCGTGATACCGCTTTGGTGGAAATACGCGTCCGGCATCCCCGGCAGTGAATTACTGATTCGGGCCTCACGGCACATCTCAAGGAGTTATTGTGGCACTTGAAGCCGCTGTAAAGCAGTCCATCATGAAGGATTTCGCAACGTCTGAGGGCGACACCGGTTCGCCGGAGGTCCAGGTTGCAGTCCTGACCCAGCGGATCAAGGATCTGACTGAGCACATGAAGGTGCACAAGCACGACTACCACACCCAGCGCGGTCTGCTGGCCATGGTTGGTCGCCGCAAGCGCATGCTCACCTACCTCAAGAACACTGACATCAACCGCTACCGTGCGCTCATCGAGCGCCTCGGCCTGCGCCGCTAGTCAGCTTTAGGGGCGGCCCCTTTCCGTGCGGAAAGGGGCCGCCTTCTTCAAAAAAACTCAACAGGAGGATCAACCGCATCACGCATTCGCGGTCCTCGGTAGTGACCTCCGGGAAGGGCTTCAAGGAACCGAAGCCCGGGCCCGTGGGTCTCGATCGATGACCGGGTGCAGTGCAGTCCAGGTAGACAGATGCCGGACTGGGTTGATGCGGCTGGACTCCGTGACACAAGAAACGGAGGTGACTCTCTATGGAGGGTCCCGAAATCCAGTTCTCGGAAGCCGTCATTGACAATGGCCGCTTCGGCAAGCGGGTCATCCGCTTCGAAACCGGCCGCCTTGCCAAGCAGGCCGCCGGTGCCGCGATGGTCTACATCGACGAAGAAACCGCTCTGCTGTCGGCCACCACGGCCGGCAAGCACCCGCGTGAAGGCTTTGACTTCTTCCCGCTGACCGTCGACGTCGAAGAGCGCATGTACGCCGCCGGCCGCATCCCGGGCTCGTTCTTCCGCCGCGAAGGCCGCCCGTCCACCGAAGCGATCCTGGCCTGCCGCCTGATGGACCGCCCGCTGCGCCCGGCCTTCATCAAGGGCCTGCGCAACGAGGTCCAGATCGTCGTTACCGTGCTCTCCATCAACCCGGACGAGCTCTACGACGTCGTCGCGATCAACGCGTCCTCGATGTCCACCCAGCTCTCCGGCCTGCCGTTCTCCGGCCCGATCGGCGGCGTCCGCGTTGCCCTCGTCGCCGACGAGCAGGGCTCCCAGTGGGTTGCCTTCCCGAAGCACTCCCAGCTGGAGAACTCGGTCTTCAACATGGTCGTCGCCGGCCGCGTTGCCGGTGACGACGTCGCGATCATGATGGTCGAGGCCGAGGCCACCGACAACTCCTGGAACCTGATCAAGGAACAGGGCGCCACCGCCCCGACCGAAGAGGTCGTGGCTGAGGGCCTGGAGGCTGCCAAGCCGTTCATCAAGGCTCTCTGCGACGCCCAGGCCGACCTCGCCGCCCGGGCCGCCAAGCCCACGGTCGAGTTCCCGGTCTTCCTGGACTACGAGGACGACACCTACGCCGCCGTCGAGTCCGCCGCCGCCGAGAAGCTTGCCGCGGTCTTCCAGATCGCCGACAAGCAGGAACGCGACGCCGCCTCCGACGCGCTCAAGGATGAGGTCCTCTCCTCCTTGGCCGGCCAGTTCGAGGGCCGCGAGAAGGAACTCTCCGCAGCCTTCCGCTCCGTCACCAAGCAGGTTGTGCGCCAGCGCATCCTGAAGGACCAGGTCCGCATCGACGGCCGTGGCCTGACGGACATCCGCCAGCTCACCGCCGAGGTCGAGGTCCTGCCCCGCGTCCACGGTTCGGCCATCTTCGAGCGCGGCGAGACCCAGATCATGGGTGTCACTACGCTGAACATGCTGAAGATGGAACAGCAGATCGACTCGCTGTCGCCGGTGACGCGCAAGCGCTACATGCACAACTACAACTTCCCGCCGTACTCCACCGGTGAGACCGGCCGCGTCGGTTCGCCGAAGCGCCGCGAAATCGGCCACGGTGCCCTGGCAGAGCGCGCCATCGTGCCCGTGCTGCCGTCCCGCGAGGAGTTCCCCTACGCCATCCGCCAGGTCTCCGAGGCTCTCGGATCCAACGGTTCGACGTCGATGGGCTCCGTCTGCGCCTCCACCCTGTCTCTGCTGAACGCCGGTGTGCCCCTGAAGGCCGCCGTCGCCGGTATCGCCATGGGCCTGGTCTCCGACCAGGTTGACGGCCAGACCCGCTACGCCGCCCTGACCGACATCCTCGGCGCCGAAGATGCCTTCGGCGACATGGACTTCAAGGTCGCCGGTACCTCCGAGTTCGTCACGGCCATCCAGCTGGACACCAAGCTCGACGGCATCCCGGCCTCCGTGCTGGCAGCGGCCCTCAAGCAGGCCCGCGAAGCCCGCCTCCACATCCTGGACGTCCTGAACTCCGCGATCGACACCCCGGACGAGCTCTCCGAGTTCGCTCCGCGCGTCATTGCGGTCAAGATCCCGGTAGACAAGATCGGCGAAGTCATCGGCCCGAAGGGCAAGATGATCAACCAGATCCAGGAGGACACCGGCGCGGATATCTCCATCGAGGACGACGGCACCGTCTACATCGGTGCCACCAACGGCCCGTCCGCGGACGCCGCCCGTTCCGCGATCAACGCCATCGCCAACCCGCAGGTCCCGGAAATCGGTGAGCGCTACCTGGGTACGGTCGTCAAGACCACCACCTTCGGCGCCTTCGTCTCCCTGACCCCGGGCAAGGACGGTCTGCTGCACATCTCCGAGCTGCGCAAGATCGCCGGCGGCAAGCGCGTGGACAACGTCGAGGACGTCGTCTCCGTCGGCCAGAAGATCCAGGTGGAAATCACCAAGATCGATGACCGCGGCAAGCTCTCCCTCTCGCCCGTCGTGGCCGAGGAAGAGGGCGCCGACGCCGCCCCGGAGTCCGCGGAGTAGTCCCTCCCGATCAACGGCAGCGGGGCCGGTGGATTCGTCCACCGGCCCCGCTGCCGTTAACTGCCGCCGCCGCGGGTAGGATGGCAGGCAGATTTGGCACCCTTCCAGCACGGTTTTTTGAAAGGCCTTAATGACTCTCGTTCCGCTGCCGCTCGAGCAGAACCAGCACGCCGACACCCTGATCCACGGGGCCGACGGCGGTTCGGAGGTGCGGCGTTCGGTGCTCCCCGGCGGCGTCCGGGTGCTGACCGAGGCGATGCCCGGCCAGCGCTCCGCCACGATCGGTTTCTGGGTCGGCGTCGGGTCCCGGGACGAGGCACCCGGCCAGCACGGCTCCACCCACTTCCTGGAGCACCTCCTCTTCAAGGGCACCCGGAAGCGCACCGCTTTGGAGATCGCCTCCGCCTTCGATGAGGTGGGCGGCGAATCCAACGCGGCCACCGCCAAGGAAAGCACCTGCTACTTCGCCCGGGTCCTCGACACGGACCTGCCAATGGCGATCGACGTCATCGCCGACATGATCACCGGCGCCGTCCTCGACCCGCAGGAGATGGAGCAGGAACGCGACGTCATCCTCGAGGAGATCGCGATGGACAGCGACGACCCTACCGACGTCGCCCACGAGCACTTTGTCGCCGCGGTCCTCGGCTCCCACCCGCTGGGCCGCCCCATCGGGGGCACTCCCGAGGCCATCCGCGCCGTTGCCCGGGATTCGGTCTGGGACCACTACCGGCGCTACTACCGCCCGGACGAGCTCGTCATCACCGCCGCCGGGGGACTGGACCACGACGTCGTCTGCCGCCTCGTGGTGGACGCCCTGGAGACCGCCGGCTGGGACCTCGAGGCCGACGCCGCCCCGGTGCAGCGCCGCGCGACCGAACGCGCCGTGATCACCGGCACCGCCGGCCTGCACGTGGTCAAGCGCCCCGTGGAGCAGGCCAACATTATCGTAGGCTGCCCCTCGCTGGTGGCCACCGATGACCGCCGCTTCGTCATGAGCGTCCTCAACGCCGTCCTCGGCGGCGGCATGTCCTCCCGCCTGTTCCAGGAGGTCCGCGAGAAGCGCGGGCTGGTCTACTCGACCTACTCCTTCGCCTCCTCCTACGCCGACGCCGGGTACTTCGGCATGTACGCCGGCTGCACCCCCACGAAGGTCCGCCAGGTGCTGGACCTGCTGGGCGCCGAGCTGGACAAGCTCGCCGAGGGCGGCATCACCGAGGAGGAGCTGCGCAAGGCCGTGGGCCAGCTCAGCGGCGGGATCGTCCTGGCGCTGGAGGACACCGGTTCGCGGATGTCCCGCCTGGGCCGGGCCGAACTGGTCTCCGGCGAATACCAGGACATCGACGAGACCCTGCGGCAGATCCAGGCCGTCACCGCCGCCGAGGTCCAGGAACTCGCCCGCGAACTCGCCGCCGCCCCGCGGACCGTCACCGTGGTGGGACCCTTCGAGGAAACCGAGACCTTCGGGCTCTAAACCGGCGCCGCCGCCCGGACCCGGCGGCACACCGTCGTCATGACCGGGGTGAACTCCCCGGCGGCTCCCAGCCGCAGCCCGGCGGAGTGGATGAGCTCGCCATCGCGCACCTGCAGCGTGTGCCGGGCCGTGCCCCGGGCGCTGCGCC
Organism: Arthrobacter sp. NPDC080082; assembly: GCF_040686595.1. NCBI lineage: Bacteria > Bacillati > Actinomycetota > Actinomycetes > Micrococcales > Micrococcaceae > Arthrobacter > Arthrobacter sp. NPDC080082. The sequence continues at coordinate 362,914 of NZ_JBFBKQ010000004.1, forward strand.
GCTCGATGGTCAGCACGCCGTCGTGCCAGGCGGCCCGCGCCGGCGCGTCCGGTGCGCGCCCCTCCAAGGGCAGGCCTACGACGCCGGCGCGTGCACCGTGAATTTCGTATAGGAGCGCCCCGGGGTGGCGCGGATCCTCGGTGAGCACCCCCGTGACGGTGGCGACGCCGCCGTCGGCCTCGGCGTGCCGGAACGCCACCGTGACCGCCAGCCCACCCGCCGCCCGCGCGAACTCCACCTCCGCCGCCGCGCTCCTTGCCGGACCCCACGCGGTGGCCTCCCAGCGGGTGGTGCCGCTCCAGCGCCCCAGGAAATCAGCCAGGGCGCCGAGCGTGGCGCCCGTCAACCGTCGGTTCATGCCGCACGCACCTCCCCGGTCCTTCCCATGGGACCGCGCTGCGACCGCGCTGCGGCCCCGGGATCATCTTCACGCGGGCCGCACTGGGAGTAAAGGGCGGCCGCGGGGAGCCGCTAAGGCGCAGTTGGTCGGAGCGGGGGAGAAGCCGTTTCGTTGCCATTTCGTTGCACAGTCGGCGCCGGAATCCGTTGACAGTCTGTGACCCGCGCCATAGATTGACTGTAATCTGAATCACCTTTCAGGTTGGACTCAGATCTCCCCTGCCCCCACTCCTCGGATTTTCACCGAAAGGCATCCCGTGAAGGACACAAAGAAGTTCCTGATGGCAGCCGTGATGGCCTCCGGCCTGGCCCTGAGCGCCTGCGCGCCCACCGCCGGCTCGGCAGCCCCCGCGGGCTCCGGCAAGGCCGCCGAGCCCGTCAACGTCGGCATCATCTACTCCAAGACCGGGGCCCTGGCGGCCTACGGCGCCACCTACTACCAGGGCTTGCAGGCCGGCATCGACTACGCCACCGGCGGCAGCGGCGAGGTCAACGGCGCCAAGATCAACCTGACCTACACCGACGACGCCGGGGACCCGGACAAAGCGGTCTCGGCCGCCAAGGACATGATCGGCAAGGGCTACAAGATCATCGGCGGCACCGCCTCCTCCGGCATCGCCGTCAAGCTCGCCGAACAGGCCCAGCAGAACAAGGTCCTCTACATCTCCGGCCCCGCCGCCACCGACGCGATCCAGGGCGTCAACAAGTACACCTTCCGCTCCGGCCGGCAGAGCCTGCAGGACGTCGCCACCGCGGGCACGTTCATCGACACCAAGGGCAAGAAGGTCGTCGTCTTCGCCCAGGACAACGCCTTCGGCCAGGGCAACGTCGCCGCGGTCAAGGCCGTGCTCGGGGCCAAGGGCGCCAACGTCAGCTCCGTGCTGGTTCCGGAGAACCAGGAACTGACGCCGTTCGCGCGCCAGCTGCTGGACGCCAAGGCAGACCTGGTCTTCGTCGCCTGGGCCGGCGCCACCACCGGCACCATGTGGCAGGCCCTGAGCCAGCAGGGCGTCTTCGACTCCGCCCCGGTGGTCACCGGCCTCGGCGACGCCTCCAGCTTCAACGCCTACGGCCCGGCGAGCTCCAAGATCAGCTTCCTCAACCACTACTTCCCGGGCGCCTCCGGCACCGACGTCGAGAAGAAGATGATCGCCGGCGTCGAGAAGGCCGGCGGCAAGGCCGACCTCTTCACCCCGGACGGCTTCGTCGCCGGCCAGCTGATCGTCCAGGCCATCAAGCAGGGCGGCGGCACCGACCCCGACGCCATGGTCAAGGCCCTCGAGGGCTACAGCTTCGACGGCCCCAAGGGCAAGGAAACGGTCCGTGCCTCGGACCACGCCCTGATCCAGGACATGTACCAGGCCAAGCTCGTCCAGAAAGACGGCGCCTGGACCCCGCAGCTGATCAAGGCCGTGCCCGGCGACACCGTCGCCCCGCCGGAGAAGAAGTAGCCAGCGGCGGCCGGGCCGGGCGCGGAAAATTCCGCCCCGGCCCGGCCGCACCGGCCTTCGAGCCAGAACAAAGGACCCGTATGACTACCCCAGCCACGCCCGCCCTCGAGGTGGACGGCCTCGGCCTGCAGATCGGCGGCGCCCGCATCCTCCAGGATGTCGGCTTCACCGTCAACGCCGGCGAGATGATCGGCGTGATCGGCCCCAACGGCGCCGGCAAGACCACCCTCTTCAACCTGATCTCCGGCGTGCTGCGCCCCACCGCGGGCAGCATTGCCCTGAACGGACGGCCGATCACCAACGAGCCGATCCACCGCCGCGCGAGGGCGGGGCTGGGCCGGACCTTCCAGACCTCCAATCTCTTTCCCCGGCTCTCCGTCCTGGAGAACGTCCGGCTCGCCGCGCAGGCCAAGCTCGGCGGAAGCCTGAACATCCTGCGCTTCCCCGGCTCCTCGGACGAGGCCACCCGGATCGCCCTGGACACCATCGCCGAGGTGGGACTCAGCGGCCAGCTCACGACGGCGGCCGGGGACCTCTCGCACGGCGAGAAGCGCAAGGTGGAGATCGCCGTGCTGCTGGCGACGGATCCCGCCGTCGTCCTCCTCGATGAGCCGATGGCCGGGGTGGCGTCGGGGGACGTCCCGTCCCTCACCGCGATCATCCGCGGCATGCACCGGGACCGCGGCTGCACCGTCATGATGGTCGAGCACCACATGGACGTGGTGCTGGGACTGGTGGACCGGGTGGCCGTGATGCACCATGGCAGCCTGCTGGCCCTGGACAGCCCCGACGCCGTCATGGCCAACCCCACCGTGCAAAGCGCCTACCTCGGAGAACCAGTATGAACCCCGCCGCGGACCCCCGCCCCGACACACCGGGCGGCGCCGCCCCCGGGTCCACGCCGATCCTCACCGTGGACCGCCTGAGCGCCAGGATCGCCGGCCAGCAGGTGGTGGAGGACGTCTCGTTCTCCGTCCCCGCCGCCGGGATCACCGCGCTGCTGGGCCGCAACGGCGTCGGCAAGACCAGCACCATCAAGGCCATCATCGGCCTGATCGACCGCTCCGGCGCGGTCACGCTCGACGGCGAGCGGATCGACAAGGACCCCACCTACCGGATCATCCAGCGCGGCGTCGGCTACGTCCCCGAGGACCGCGAAGTCTTCTCCAAGCTCACCGTCGCCGAGAATCTCCGCCTGGCCGAACGCGACGCCGCCCCGCGCCGCCAGCTGGTCGAGGAGCTGTTCCCGGACCTGCTGGCCCGCGCCGGCCAGATGGCCGGGACGCTTTCCGGCGGCCAGCAGCAGATGGTCTCGCTGGCCCGTGCCCTGCTGAACACCAACAAGGTCCTGCTGGTCGACGAACCCACCAAGGGCCTGGCCCCCAAGATCGTCGGCGAGGTCGCCGAGACCCTCGCCGAGGCCGCGCGGACCGTGCCTATCCTGCTGGTGGAACAGAACCTCCAGGTGGTCCGCCAGCTCGCCGGGGACGCCGTCGTCCTCTCCGGCGGCCGCGTGGTCCACACCGGCCCCGCGCAGGAATTCCTCGACGACGCCGCCCTGATCCAGCGCCACCTCGGCGTCGCCAACGACCCGCACCCGGGTGCGGACCAGGCCTCCCACGCTGCCGTGAAAGGCGCCGCCCAGTGAGTACCGTCATCCTCCTGCTCTTCACCGGCCTCGGCCTCGGGGCGCTGTACTTCCTCGTCGCCGCCGGCCTGTCCCTGATCTACGGCCTGATGGGCGTGCTCAACTTCGCCCACGGGGCCTTCCTGACCCTCGGCGCCTTCACCGGCTGGGAAATCGCCCGCCGCGCCGGGTCCGACAACTGGGGGATCTTCCTGGTCTCCCTGCTGATCGGGGCCGCCGCCGGCGCCGCGTTCGCGGCCTTCACCGAGTTCGTCCTGATCCGGCGCCTTTACCAGCGCCACATCGAACAGGTCCTGGTCACCCTGGGCCTGTCGCTGGCCACCGTCGCCCTGTTCGACGGCATTTGGGGGACCGACCCGGTCTTCATCCAGGGACCGGCCTGGTTCAAGGACACCACCGACATCCTGGGCGCCCGGGTCCCCAACGACCGGTTCGTCTGCATCCTCGCGGCCGCCCTGGTGCTGCTGGCCCTGGTCTTCTTCCTCAAGAAGACCCGCTACGGCATGATCATCCGCGCCGGCGTCGAGAACCGCTCCATGGTCACCGCCCTGGGCATCGACGTCCGTAAAGCCTTCACCCTGGTCTTCACGATCGGCGGCGCCGCGGCCGGCCTGGGCGGCGTCCTCGCCTCGCACTACTTCGGCTACGTCTCACCGATGCTCGGCGGCTCGCTGCTGATCTTCGCCTTCATCGTCACGGTGATCGGCGGGCTCGGCTCGCTCACCGGCGCGGCCATCGCCGCCGTCGCCGTCGCCGTCCTGCAGCAGTTCGCCAACTTCTACCTCGGCGGCACCGGCGACTTCGTCGTCGTGCTGGCCCTCGGCGTCGTACTGCTCGTCCGCCCCACCGGCCTGCTTGGGAGAACCGCATGACCACCACCGGCAGCAACACCGACACCACCACCGGCGGCACCGCTGGCGACACCGGCACCGTCCGACGGTCCCGCCGCCCGGCTTCCACCCACGACGACGGCGCACGCACCGCGGGCACGCCCGGCACCGGCCGCGGCAGGGGAGGGCGGCCCGTCACGGGCCGCCGGATTGCCGGCTGGGCAGCGGGCCTGGCCGGGATCCTCCTCCTGGTCCTCCTGCCGCTGCTCAACCTGTCCCTGCCCGGCATCCTGCCCGGGCCCAGCTACACCCCGGGATCGCTGCAGCTGTTGGCCATGAGCATGCTGATGGCCGCCGCCGCCCTGACCTACCACCTGCTCCTCGGCGTCGCCGGGCTGCTCTCCTTCGGCCATGCCCTCTACTTCGGCGCCGGCGTCTACGGGCTCGCGATCATCCTGAAGAACCTGGAGATCCCGCTGCTGCCGGCCATGGGGCTGACCCTGCTGATCGTGATTGTGCTGGCGCACGTGGTGGGCAGCATCAGCCTCCGCGTCGGCGGCATCCCGTTCGCCATGGTCACCCTCGCGTTCGCCCAGGCCGGATCGGTGATCGTTGGCCGCAACCCGGACGGACGAACCGGCGGCGACGAGGGCCTGACCCTTCGCACGGACAACCTGCCCGAGGCCCTGGTGGGCGTCGTGAACACCCGGAACCTCTATTGGCTGGCCCTGGCCGTGCTGGTGGCCGTCTTCATCATCGTCGCCTGGGTGCAGTCCTCCCGCGCCGGCCACACCGCGGCCGCGGTCCGCGAGAACGAACTCCGTGTCCGCGTCCTGGGCCTGCAGCCGTACCTGGTGAAGCTGCTGATCTTCGTGGTCTCCGCGATCCTCGTGGGTGTGATTGGCATGGTGTTCCTGCTGCTGCAAAGCGGCGCGGTGCCCCGGGCCATCTCCTCGGACCTGACCATCACCCTGCTGGTCATGGTGGTACTCGGCGGCGTGGGCTCACGCTGGGGCGCCGTGATCGGCGGCGTCTTCTACACCATCCTGGACCAGCGGCTCACCGCGCTGGCCAACTCCGAGGCCGTCAAGGGCCTTCCGGACATCCTGCGGGTACCGTTGTCTGAACCGCTGTTCATCCTCGGCACGCTGTTCATCCTGGTGGTGCTCTTCCTCCCGGGCGGCATCGCCGGGACCGCGGAGCGGCTGGCGCAACGGCGCCGCGGCCGGGCCGGCAACGGCACCACCGAGACGCCGCGGGAAATTCTGGAGGATGCAGCATGACCACCGACACGGCTTCCGCCGCGGTCCACATCGCAGGCTCTGTTCGCGGGGACGGGCTCCACACCCTGGGCCGCTGGACCACCGACCGCAGCCACGCCACCCCGCACCGGGTCGCGATCGATGACCGGGGCTGCGCCCTGACCTACCTCGAACTGGAGCGCCGCGCCGCGGCCCTGGCCGAGGGGTTCCGCGAAGCCGGGTACCGGGTGGGGGACCGGGTGGCGAGCCTCACCGGCAACAGCACCGACCACGTGGTGGCGTTCTTCGCCTGCGCCAAGGCCGGCCTGGTGCTGGTGCCCCTGTCCTGGCGGCTCTCGCCCCGGGAACTGGCCGTGCAGCTGGAACTCGCCGAACCGCACCTGCTGCTCGTCGAGGCGGACCTGGACTCCCTGGGCGCCGCCGCCTGCGCCCTGCTGGCGCACCGGCCACGGACCGCGGCGCTGGGTCCGGGCGGGGTGGAGAAGTCCGTCCCGCCGCCTACCCGGGTCACCCCGGCGCCGGCCGAGCTGCCGCGGCAGTCCGTGCAGGACGACGACGCCCTGCTGATGATCTTCACCTCCGGCACCGAGGGGCCCAGCAAGGCCGCCGTGCTGACCCACGCCAACTGCTTCTGGAACAACCTCTCGCTCTCCCGCACCCTGGACATGGGCAGCAGTGACGTGGTCCTGGCCGTCCTCCCTCAGTTCCACGTGGGCGGCTGGAACATCCAGCCGCTGCTGGCCTGGTGGGTGGGGGCCACGGTGGTGCTGGAGCGCGGCTTCGATCCCGGCCGGGTGCTGCAGCTGATCGACGAACGCGGCGTCACCATGCTGATGGGCGTGCCCACCCAGTACCTGATGCTGGCCGAGCACCCCGACTTCGCCGCCGCGGAACTCGGCGGCCTCCGGCACGCCGTCGTCGGCGGGGCGCCCATGCCCGCGCCACTGCTGCGGATCTGGCACCGCAAGGGGGTGGCGCTGAGCCAGGGCTACGGCCTTACCGAGGCGTCCCCAAACGTGCTCTGCCTGCCCAACCAGGACGCCGAGCGGATGGTCGGCTACTCCGGCAAGCCCTACCCGCACGTCGAGGTGGCGGTCGCCGATCCCACCACCGGGGAGATCCTCGACGGCGCGGCCGCCGGCGAGCTCCTGGTGGGTGGCCCCGGCGTCTTCGCCGGCTACTTCCGCGACCCGGCCGCGACGGCGGCGGTCCTCGCCGGCGGCTGGCTGCACACCGGTGACCTGGTCGAGCGCGACGCCGACGGGTACATCAAGGTGGTGGACCGGCTCAAGGACATCTACATCTCCGGCGGCGAGAACGTCTCGCCCTCCGAGGTGGAGGCCGTCCTCCTGGCCCACCCGGCGGTGGCGCAAGCCGCCGTCGTCGGCGTTGAAGATCCCCGCTGGGGCGAGACCGGGCAGGCGTTCGTGGTGGTCCGGCCCGGGATGGCCACCGACGAGCAGGACCTGCTGGACCACTGCGCCGGCCAGCTGGCCCGCTTTAAGGTCCCGTCGCGGGTGGAACTGGTCGCCGGGCTGCCGCGCACGGCGCTGAACAAGGTGCTGCGCGCCCGGCTCCGGCAGGATCTCGCCGCCCGTCACTCGGACGGCGCCACCCCGACCACCGCATCAACCACCACTGCATCGACCCCCGGAGGCCGGCGATGAGCACCGCACCCCGCACCGCCCGCGGCACCCGCACCCGCGCCAAGCTGCTCGAGGCCGCCGAGGCCGTGTTCGCCTCGGTGGGCTACCACGACGCCTCGATCGTCAAGATCACCGAGGCCGCCGGCGTCGGACTCGGCACCTTCTACCTCTACTTCGACGGGAAGCAGACGATTTTCGACGAGGTGGTGGAGGACCTCAACCGCCGGGTCCGGCACGCCATGACCGACGCCGCCCGCAGCGCCGGTAACCGGATCGACGCCGAACGGGCCGGCTTCCGGGCGTTCTTCCGCTTCACCGCCGAGCACCCCGCGCTGTACCGGATCATCCGCCAGGCCGAGTTCGTCTCGCCCGGCGCCCTCCGCCTGCATTACACCCGGATCGTCAATGGCTACATCGAGGGCCTGAAGTCAGCCCAGCTCGCGGGGGAGGTCCGGGACATGGACCCCACCGTCGCGGCCTGGGCCCTGATGGGCATCGGCGAGCTGATAGGCATGCGCTGGGTGCTCTGGGACGAGGAAGGCGCCGAACCGGCCGCCGGCGCCCGGCCCGAGATTCCCGAGCACGTCTTCGAGGAAATGATGCAGTTCATCGAACGCGGGCTGGCCCCGGACCCCGGCCTTCCCGCCCCCACTACCGCCGCGAACCCCACCCGGCCCCAGGAAGGGACGAACCCATGACCCAGACCACCAGCCAGCAGACCTACCGGACCGTCGAGGTCCCCGTGCGCGGCGGCACCATGCACACCGCCATCTGGGGCCCGGAGGACAGCTCCGACGCCCCGACCATCCTGGCCGTCCACGGCGTCACCGCCTCGCACAAGTGCTGGGCGTACCTGGCCGAGGCGCTGCCCGACGTGCGGATCATCGCCCCGGACCTGCGCGGCCGCGGCCGCAGCAACGCCCTGCCCGCCCCGTACGGCATGACCTCGCACGCGGAGGACCTCACCGCCGTGCTGGCCGAACTCGCCCCCGGCCCCGTCGTCGTGGTGGGCCACTCCATGGGCGGCTTCGCCTCCGTGGTCCTCTCGGACCTGTCCCCGGAGCGGGTCCGGTCCCTGGTGCTGGTGGACGGCGGCCTGCCGCTGCAGGTCCCGGAGGGGCTCTCCGACGCCGAGATCGTCTCCTCCATCCTGGGCCCGGCGGCGGAGCGGCTCAACGCCACCTTCCCCAGCCGCGAGGTCTACCGCTCCTTCTGGCGCAAGCACCCGGCCTTCGCCTCCGACTGGGGCCCGTTCGTGGACGACTACGTGGACTACGACCTCCACGGCGAGGCCCCGGAGCTGAAGCCGGCCACCCGGTACGAGGCGATGGCGGAGGACACCGCGGACCTGCACCGGGGCTCCTCGCTGCTAAAGGCGCTGGCGGACCTCACGGTGGCGACGCAGGTGCTGCGGGCGCCGCGCGGGCTGCTCAACGAACCCGCAGGCCTGTACGCGCCGGGCTACCTCGAGACTTGGGCGGAGAAGCTGCCGTCCCTGCAGGTCCGGGACGTCCCGGACGTGAACCACTACACGATCATCATGGGCGAGCGCGGCGCGGCCGCCGTGGCAGACACCGTCCGGTCCGCCCTCGCCGGGGAGTAATTCCGGCGGGTTCCTAGCCGCCGGCGAACGGCGGCAGGACGTCGACGACGTCGTCCGGGGCCAGCGCCGTGGCGCGGTCCCGGACGGCCACCTCGTTGAGCAGGAAGCTGGAACGGGCCAGCAGCCGGGCCAGCGGGGGAGTGCCGGCGGGCGGGACCGGACGTTCGACGGCGAGCACGGCTTCGAGCAGGCCGGCAACGTCGGCGCCCTCGGGCAGCTGGAAAGCTTCCTCGTCGACGCCGGCGGCGGCGCGCGCGGCAGCGAAGTAACGGACGATCACGGGTGGGTCAGCCTCCGATGGCGCTCATGCTGCGGTCCGGCTGCACGAAGTCGGGGGCGTCGAGGCCCACGTGGTCCATGCCGTGGGCCTTGGGCTTGGCCCACATGGCGTCCTGCCAGCGTTCGGCGAGCTGTTCGTCGGTGGCGCCGCTGCGCAGCAGCCCCAACAGGTCCGTCTCCTCGTGCGAGAAGAGGCAGCTCATGATCTTGCCCTCGGCGGTGATCCGGGTGCGCCGGCAGTCCGCGCAGAACGGCTCGGTGACCGAGGCGATAATTCCCACGGTGCCCAGGACGGGTCCCTCCGCGGTGTCCGTGCCGGGGACCCGGGCGCGCACCTCGAAGCGTTCGGCCGGGGCGCCGTCGCGTTCCCGCGGGTCGGCGGACAGGACATAGTCCACGGACAGCAGGCCCCGGATCTCGGCGGCGGTGATCATGTTCCGTCGGGTCCAGCCATGGTCTGCGTCCAGGGGCATCTGTTCGATGAAGCGGAGCTCGTAACCGCGGCCCAGCGCCCAGGCCAGCAGGGAGGGGGCCTCGGCGTCGTTGATGCCGCGCATCAGGACCGCGTTCAGTTTCACCGGTCCCAGGCCCGCGGCCCAGGCGGCGTCGACGCCGGCGAGCACCTTGTTCAGGAACGGACGCCGGGTCAGCTGGGTGAAGGTCTCCTCGTGCAGCGAGTCCAGGGAGACGTTGATCCGGGTCAGGCCGGCGTCCTTCAACGCCTGGGCCTTCTTGTCCAGTCCGACGGCGTTGGTGGTCATGGAGATCGGCAGGTCCGGGTGCGCGTGGCGGAGGGAGCTGATAATGTCCAGCAGGTCCGCGCGGACCAGGGGTTCGCCGCCGGTGAGCCGGAGTTCGCGCACGCCCAGGCTGTCCACGCCGATCCTCACGATCCGGACGATCTCCTCGGCGCTCATCACCGCCGCCTTGGACAGCCACTCCAGGCCCTCGGCGGGCATGCAGTAGCTGCAGCGCAGGTTGCACTTGTCCGTCAGCGACAGGCGCATGTCCGTGGCGACGCGGCCGTAGCGGTCCACCAGGCCCGCGGGCAGCCCGGCCGGGCGTCCGGCCGGCTGCGGCGCCTGCGGACCGGAGCCACCCTCCGCGCGGGGCTGGGGCATGCCAAGCTGAACAGTCATAGTGTCAGGCTACGCCACCTGCGCCGGGGCATCACCGCACGGCAGCCGCGAATCCATCCAGCGAACGCAGCCGTGAACCCAGCGGGCGGACCCAGCCCGTGAACCCGGCGGCGAATCTCCCCGGCGAATCTATGCTGGGAGGATGAATACCCCGCAGCCGGTGGCGCAGCGACCGGGACCGCCCGGGCAGAAATCCGTGGGCCCGCGCATGTCCCGCTGGGCGGCGGCCTCCGGGCTGGCCGCGGTGGGAGCCGGCGTGGCCGCCGGCGAGCTCGCGGCCGGGTTGCTGAGCCCCTCGGTCTCTCCCGTGACGGCTGTGGGCGGCGCCGTGATCGACGCCGTCCCGCCCGGCGTCAAGGAGTGGGCCATCTCCCTGTTCGGCACCGCCGACAAGCTCGCCCTGCTCACCGGCATGGGGCTGGCGATCGCCGTGCTGGCCGCCGTCGCCGGTGTCCTGGAACTGCGCCGCCGCTTCGCCGGGGCGGCCGTCGTCGCGGTGTTCGGACTGGCCGGACTCGCCGCGGTGCTGGGCCGGCCGGAGGCGGACGGGGCTGCCGTACCCGCCCCGCTGCTGGCCGCCGCTGTCGCCGTCGTGCTGCTGCGCTGGCTGATCGGCGCCCTCCGTGACTGGCGAACGACGGCGGGGGAGACGCGCGGTGCCACGGCGCCGGATAGAGCGTTAGAGCCGGAGACGCCGCCGGAGACACTCCCAGCGGCACTGCCGGCCCCGGACACCGGGAAGGAACCGGCCACCCGACGCCGGTTCCTCCGCAACTTCTCCATCACGGCGGGCGTCGCGGCCCTCGGCGGCGTGCTCGCCGGCACGCTCCGCGGCGCCACCGCCGCCGTCACCGGCTACCGCAGCACCCTGGCGCTTCCCGCCCCCGCCTCGGCCGCCCCGCCCGTTCCCGCCGGCGCGGACCAGCAACTGCCAGGCCAGGGCCCGCTGGTGACCCCGGCAGACGATTTCTACCGGATCGACACCGCCCTGCGCGTCCCTGTGGTGGATCCCCGGACCTGGAAGCTCACGGTCACCGGGATGGTGGACCGGCCGGTGGAACTCGACTTCCAGGCGCTGCTCGCCAAACCCCTGATCGACCGGCACATCACCATCGCCTGCGTCTCCAACGAGGTGGGCGGGGACCTGATCGGCAACGCCCGGTGGCTGGGCTGGCCGGTCCGCGAGCTGCTGGCACAGGCCGGACCGCAACAGGGCGCGGACATGGTGCTCTCGCGCAGCGTGGACGGCTGGACCGCCGGGTCGCCGCTGGAGGCCCTCACGGACAACCGGGACGCGATCCTGGCTATCGGCATGAACGGTGCGCCGCTGCCGCTGGAACACGGCTTCCCGGTGCGCCTTGTCGTCCCCGGCCTCTACGGCTACGTCTCGGCCACCAAGTGGCTCACCGAGCTGAAGGTCACCCGCTTCGCCGCCGACGAGGGCTACTGGACCCCGCGCGGCTGGAGCGAGCGCGGGCCGATCAAGACCTCGTCCCGGATCGACGTGCCCAGCGCGGGCCGGAAGCTCCCGGCCGGGACGGTGACCTTCGGCGGGGTGGCCTGGGCCCAGCACCGGGGGATCCGCGCCGTGGAGGTGCGGGTGAACCGCGGCGACTGGAAGGCCGCCGAGCTGGCCCCCGGCATCTCCGCTGACACCTGGCGGCAATGGAGACTGGCCCTGCCGCTGGGGCCGGGCAGCTACGAGGTGCAGGTCCGCGCCACGGACGCCACGGGAGCCGTCCAGGTGGAGGCACAGGCCCCCGTCGCGCCGGACGGAGCCACCGGATACCACACGGTTACAGTTGACGTGACCTCCTAACCGGAGCGCCGCCAGACCCCTGCCACACCAGAACCCCAGTCCGCCGAGAAACCCAGCCCGCCGAGCCGAAGGACACGCACCCATGCACTCCCGACCCCAGCCCGCCGCGGCGGGACCGGCCAGCGTCGAGGCGCACCGGGACAAGGTCCGCGCGCTGCTGGCAGGCCTCGCCGTCCGCACCGACACCGTGCCGCTGGCCGACGCGCTGGGCCGCGGACTGGCCCGCGACATCATCGCGCCGCTGGACCTCCCGCCGTTCGCCAACTCCCAAATGGACGGATACGCCGTGCGCAGCGCGGACCTGGCCGAGGGCGGCACCGAGCTGCGCGTCACCGACCCGGTGCCCGCGGGCGCCCAACCCGCCGCCCTGGCCGCCGGGACCGCGGCCCCGATCATGACCGGGGCAATGATCCCGCCGGGTGCGGACGCCGTCGTACCGATCGAAGCGGCCGAGCCGGACGTCTTCCCCGAACCCGGCAGCCCCGCCACCGTCCGGCTGCCCGCCACGGCCACGGGAACCTACGTCCGCGCCGCCGGCAGCGACATCGCCGCCGGGACCCGGGCGCTGGCCGCCGGCACCTACCTGGGCCCCGGGCAGCTGGGACTGCTCGCCGCCCTGGGCCTCGCCGAGGCGCCGGTGCACGCCGCCCCGACGGTGCTGCTGGTCACCACCGGCGACGAGGTGGTGGCCCCGGGCACGCCGCTGGAGGCCGGCAAGATCTACGACGCCAACTCCACCCTGCTCGACTCCGGGCTGCGGCAGGCCGGCCTGGCCGTCACCCGCGCCGGCATCACCGCGGACGACCCGGCCGCCCTCGAGCGGCTGCTCCGCGCCCACGCGCCCGCGGTGGACCTCATCATCACCACCGGCGGCGTCAGCAAGGGCGCCTACGAGGTGGTCCGGCAGGCCCTGGAGGGCCACGGCGTCGAATTCGGCTCCGTCGCCATGCAGCCGGGCGGACCCCAGGGGCTGGGCACCTTCGACGGCGTCCCGGTGCTGTGCTTCCCCGGCAACCCGGTCAGCTGCCTGGTCTCCTTCGAGATGTTCCTCCGTCCCGTCCTCACCGGGCTGCTCGGCAGTCCCGCACCCCGGACCGCCGTCCGCGCCCGGCTGGCCGCGCCGCTGACCTCGCCCGCGGCCAAAGACCAGGTCCGGCGGGGCACCCTTACCCCGGATGGCACCGTGCACCTGGAGGGCGGCCCCGGCTCACACCTGGTGCACGCCCTGGCCCTCTCCAACGCCCTGGTGCACGTCCCGGCCGGTACCGCGGAGCTCGCCGCCGGCGATGAGGTGGAAGTATGGGTGCTGTGAACGACGCAGAACTCTCCCCGCCCGCGCTGACACATCTCCGCCGGGACGGCACCGCCCAGATGGTCGATGTCTCCACCAAGGCCGAGACCACCCGCGAGGCCACCGCCACCGCCACCGTGCACAGCACCGCTGAGGTCCTCTCGCTCCTGGGGTCCGGGGACCTGCCCAAGGGCGACGCGCTCGCCGTCGCCCGGGTCGCCGGCATCATGGCCGCCAAGAAGACGCCGGAGCTGATCCCGCTGTGCCACCCGCTGCCCATCAGCAAGGTCACGGTGGACTTCGAGCTCGGCACGGACACCGTCACCGTCTTCGCCACCGTGAAGACCCGCGGCGTGACCGGGGTGGAGATGGAGGCCCTCACCGCGGTCTCCGTCGCCGCCCTGAGCGTCTACGACATGATCAAGGCCGTCGACAAGCACGCCGTGCTCAACGACATCAAGGTCCTGGCCAAGAGCGGCGGCAAGAGCGGGGACTGGACCCTGTGAGCAGCCACGAATCCCACCAGCACCCCGAACCCCACACCCACGGGGAACCCCATACCCACGGCGAGGTGACCGGTCGGAAGGCGGGGATCGTGATCGCCTCCACCCGCGCCGCCGCCGGAGTCTACGAGGACCTCACCGGCCCCGTCATCGCGGACTGGCTGACCGAACACGGCTTCGAGACCTACCCGGCAATGGTGGTCCCCGACGGCGAACCGGTCGGTGCCGCCCTGCGCGCCCTGCTCAGCCAGCGCCCCTCGGTGATCATCACCAGCGGGGGCACCGGCCTCAGCCCCACCGACTCCACCCCGGAACAGACCCTCCCGCTGCTGGACCGCGAGATCCCCGGCATCATGGAGGGGCTGCGGGCCGTCGGCGCCGCCAAGACACCCACCGCGCTGCTCAGCCGCGGCCACGCCGGCGCCGCGGGCACCACCTTCATCGTCAACCTGCCCGGATCGCCCAAGGGCGTGATGGACGGCCTTGGCGTCCTCGACCCGATCCTCGGCCACCTCTGCGACCAGCTGGAAGGCACCCATGGGCACTGACGCCACCAACCCCAACGCCACCACAACCGACAGCACCACTTCTGACAGCACCGCGTCCGACGGCGCCGTCGGCGGCGCCACGTTCGACATCGTCCACGCCGTCCTCAGCGCCGAGCCCATCTCCGTCGACCAGGCCATCGCCGCCGTGGAGTCGGACACGGCCGGCGCCGTCGTCAGCTTCAGCGGCGTCGTCCGGAACCACGACGGCGGCAAGCCGGTGGACCGGCTGAGCTACAGCGCGCACCCCACCGCCCACCAGGTGATGGCCGACGTCGTCGCCGGGCTCGTCGCCGAACACGCCGCCGCCGGCACGGAGTCCAAGCCGGTCCGGATCTGGGCCGCGCACCGCACGGGCATGCTGGAGATCGGCGACCCGGCCCTGGTCTGCGCCGTCTCCGCCGCGCACCGCGGGCAGGCCTTCGCCGTCTGCGCCGAACTGGTGGACCGGATCAAGGAACAGGTGCCGATCTGGAAGGAACAGTTCTTCAGCGACGGCACCGTCGAATGGGTAGGCGCGGGGGAGTAGCACCTCCGGCGGCCTGTGCCCGCCGACGCCCGCAGCCAGCCGCCCGCGGCGCGTGCCCCGTTACGCGGGGCCGGTCCGGGCGGTAACGGTTCAGGCCGGCCAGCGCCCCGGCGGTAGGGTTGAGCGCATGACCGAACAACTCGCCGTCGCCGTCCTTGGCGCCAACGGACGCATGGGCGCGGAGGCCGTCAAGGCCATCGACGCCGCCGAAGACCTCACCCTCGTTGCCGCCCTCGGCCGGGGCGATTCCCTCGAAACCCTCACGGAGGCCGGCGCACAGATCGTCGTCGACCTGACCGTTCCCGAGAGCACCGAGGCGAACGTCCGCTTCGCCGTCGACCACGGGATGCACGCCGTCGTCGGCACCACCGGCTGGGACGCCGGGCGCCTGGACCGGCTCACCGCCCTCCTCGCCGGCCGGCCGGAGACCGGGGTGCTGATCGCCCCAAACTTCGCGCTGGGCTCCGTCCTGGCCTCCGCCTTCGCCGCCAAGGCCTCCCGCTACTTCGAATCGGTCGAGATTATCGAACTTCACCACCCGGACAAGGTGGACGCCCCCTCCGGCACCGCCGTGCGCACGGCCCAGCTCATCGCCGCCGAGCGCGACGCCGCCGGCGTGGCCCCCAGCCCCGACGCCACCACCAGCGAGCGCCCCGGCGCCCGCGGCTGCGACGTCGACGGCGTCCGGGTCCACAGCGTCCGGCTCCGCGGCCTGGTGGCCCACCAGGAGGTCCTGCTCGGCGGCCCCGGCGAGCAGCTGACCTTCCGCCACGACTCGTTCGATCGCGCCTCCTTCATGCCCGGCGTGCTGCTGGGTGTCCGCAACGTCGCGGCGCACCCGGGCCTCACCGTGGGCCTGGACGGCTACCTGGACCTGGGCCTCTGATGGCGAACGTCCTGGCCGCCTTCAAGGCAAACCGCACCAAGATCTGGGTGGGCGCGGTGACGCTCCTGCTCGTCTTCTACCTGGTGGTCTCGCTGCAGCGCTCGGTGCTGCTGCTCGGCGACCCCAACCTGGTGGCCAAGGCGCTGGGCCTGGCCTACCTGCTGCTGCCCATCGTCGGGGCCTGGGCACTGGTGCGGGAACTGCTCTTCGGCGCCCGCACCGAACGCCTGGCCAAGATCCTCGAGGCCGAGGGCGGCCTGCCGGAGGACACCCTGCCGCGCACCCCCGCCGGGCGGATCATCCGCGAGGCCGCCGACGCCGAATTTGAGAAGTACCGCGTCGAGGCGGAAGCCGCGCCGGAGGACTGGCGGTCCTGGTTCCGGCTCAGCTGCGCCTACGACGCCGCCGGCGACCGGAAGCGCGCCCGCGCGGCCATGCGCGACGCCGTCCGCCTGAACCGCGACGGCGGGAACGCCGGGGGACGCCCCGCCTAGCGGCCCGCGAGGGTTCGGCCCCGGCCCAGCAGGTTCGCGCCGTGGCCGGCCCACTCCAGCGGCCCGCGCCAGGACAGCGTCGCGAAGATCCAGCCCAGCGCCAGGACCGCCAGCGCCTGCGCCCAGAAGACGCCGTCGGGACTCCACCCGGACGGCAGCGGGTGGCCATGCAGGGACGCCATGACACACACGTGCGCCGAGTACAGGCTGAGCGTCATCGCACCGGCGCCGCGCAGGGGGCGGAGCAGGTCCAGCTCCACCCAGTCCGCCAGCCGGGCCAGCAGCAGGCAGGCCCCCAGCACCGCCGCCGCGACCCCGGAGGTGTGCAGCAGGTCCAGGCTGGTGCCCGAGTGCGGGGCCGCGGTGGCCAGCCACCAGCCGGAGCCCGACTGGTCCACGCCGGCGAGGTTGACCTGCAACAGGGACGCCAGCGGATAGTCGGGGTCACCGATCGCCGCCTGCAACGCCGCCCGGCCGCCCCGGTCCTCCATCAGCACCCCGCCGAACCACTTCGCGAAGACGGCGGCGGCCGTCCCGGCGGCCACCAGGCTGACCTGCAGACCGACCCGGCCCAAAGGCAGCCGGCCGAGCGCGAGTCCGATCAACAGGTACGTCAGCCACTGCACCACCGGGTAGTAGCCGGTGAGCAACAGGTCGCCGGCCACCCGGGCAGGCTCCGCGAGATCCGCCCAGCCGGGGTTGTGCCCCAGTTGCAGCGGCGGCTCCGGTGCCAGCAGCCACGGGCGCAGCAGGTAGGCGAGCACCGGGCTGGCCAGCAGCCACCCGGCGGCGAACGCGAACAGGCGCCCCGGCCGCAGCCCGAGGAAGGGCAGGATGCAGAGGAACAGGACGGCGTAATGCACCAGAATGACGGCGATGTTCACCTCGAGGGCCCCCACGCTGAGCCCGACGGCGGCCACCACCAGGGCGCGCAGGGCCACCCCGCGCCGTGCCGCCCAGAGCTCGCGCCCGGCGTAGGGCCGCTCCTTGCCGGTGGACAGCGCCAGTCCCACCCCGGCCAGGACCGCGAACAACGCCGCCGCCCGGCCCGAGAACGCCAGGCCCACCCAGGTGGGGGTGAGTGCCGCGTCGGCCTCGAAGGTGGGCAGGACGTGGGTGGCCATCATCCCCAGCAACGCCAGGCCCCGGGCGGCGTCGACGCCGGTCAGGCGGGGCGTCCGGGGCGTCCCGCCGGCGGTCCTGGAACGGGCAGCGGTACCGCGGGAGGTCATGCCTCGATCGTCTCACGAGGGCCGGTCACGACCCTTGTGTTCGAATATATGTTCGAATAAGATGAGCGGCATGAACCATCCACCAGAACCACAGCCGGCCGGGTTCGGGCCGTCCTCCGGGGTCCTCAAAGCCATGAGCCCCGGCGTCGTCGATTTCCTGTTCCGCCGATTGGTGGCCGGGGAGGCCGCGGAGGACCTCAGCTGGCACAACGAGGGAACCGCCCTGTCCGCCCAGCAACCCGGGGCCGAACTGGCACGCCGGCTCGCCGAGACCGACGTCGAGGCGCTCACGCCGATCGAGCTCTTCCACTACGTCCGCGCGGCGCAGCGGCTGGCCGCCTGGGCGGGGTCGCTGCGGGAGCAGGCGGTGGGCCGCTACTGCGCAGCGCCCGGCACAGCGGGCACCGCAGCTGCCGCCGCGCCCGAACGGGGATGATGCGCGTCACGTTGCCGTTATTGTTCTAACACTGCGGGGACAAGGTAACGTTTTTGCCATGGCTGACTCTGACATTCGCTCGTACACGTTTGGAACCCTCGTGACCGCCATGGTCACGCCGTTCACGAACGATGGTGACGTCGATTATCAGAAGTCCGCCGAACTGGCCTCCAAGCTCGTCGACGACGGCAACGACGCCCTCGTCATCTCCGGCACCACCGGCGAGACCTCCACCCTGGAGGACGACGAAAAGGAAAAGCTGTTCCGCGTCATCGTCGAGGCGGTGGGGGACCGGGCCAAGGTCATCGCCGGTACCGGCACCAACCACACCTCGCACTCGATCGAGATGGCCAAGCGGGCCGCCAAGGCCGGCGCCCACGGCCAGCTGATCGTCACCCCGTATTACAACAAGCCCAGCCAGGCCGGCATCCAGGCGCACATCGAGGCTGTCGCCGACGCGGCGGACCTGCCCGTCATGGTCTACGATATCCCCGGCCGCGCCGGCGTCCCGATCCTTCCCGAGACCATGATCCGGCTGGCGGACCACCCCCGGATCGTCGCCCTCAAGGACGCCAAGGCCGACTTCGCCGCCGTCACCAAGGTGCTGGCCAACACGGACCTTGACGTCTACTCCGGCGACGACGGCCTCACCCTGCCCTGGATGGCCGCCGGCGCCGTCGGGCTTGTCAGTGTTTCCGCGCACGTCGCGACCCGGCAGTTCCGGGCCATGATCGACGCCGCGCTTGCGGGCGACTTTGCCACCGCCCGCACCCTACATTTCGAACTGGACCCCGTGGTCCGTGCAGTGATGACCCACATTCAGGGCGCTGTAGCTGCGAAGCAAGTTCTCAAGTGGCAGGGAGTCCTGCCCAACTCGGTTGTCCGTTTGCCCCTCGTGGAGCCGGGCGAAGCCGAGATCGAAACAATCCGCGAGGACTTGGCGGAGGCCGGGCTCGTCTACGCCTGATCCGGCCCCGCGCCGCATCACGCCCCGACCTGCCATGCCCCGCCTGGAAAGTAGTGCACTATGACCCAAACCGCCCTCCCCGGCCTCGTCACGCCGCCGAAACTGGCCGCCAATACCCTGCGGATCGTCCCGCTGGGCGGCCTCGGCGAGATCGGCCGCAACATGACGGTCTTCGAAATCGGCGGCAAGCTGCTGATCGTTGATTGCGGCGTCCTCTTCCCCGAGGAGACCCAGCCCGGCGTCGACCTGATCCTCCCGGACTTCTCCTACATCGAGAAGCGCCTCGACGACGTCGTCGCCGTCATCCTCACCCACGGCCACGAGGACCACATCGGCGCCGTCCCGTACCTGCTGCGCCTGCGCAACGACATCCCCCTCGTCGGCTCGCAGCTGACCCTGGCGCTGATCGAGGCCAAGCTGCAGGAACACCGGATCAAGCCGACCACCATGATCGTCAACGAGGGCCAGGTCGAGAAGTTCGGCCCCTTCGAGTGCGAGTTCGTGGCCGTCAACCACTCCATCCCGGACGCCCTCGCGGTCTTCCTGCGCACCGCCGGCGGCACCGTGCTGCACACCGGTGACTTCAAGATGGACCAGCTGCCCCTCGACGGCCGCATCACCGACCTGCGCCACTTCGCAAAGCTCGGCGAGGAAGGCGTGGACCTGTTCCTCTCGGACTCCACCAACGCCGACGTTCCCGGCTTCACCACCGCGGAAAAGGAGATCGGCCCCACCCTGGACCGCCTCTTCGGCCAGGCGTCCAAGCGCATCATCGTCGCCTCCTTCTCCTCGCACGTGCACCGCGTCCAGCAGGTGCTCGACGCCGCGGCCAACCACAACCGCAAGGTCGCCTTCGTCGGCCGGTCCATGGTCCGCAACATGGCCATCGCCGCCAAGCTCGGCTACCTTGAGGTGCCCGCCGGCATCCTGGTGGACATCAAGAACATCGACAACCTGCCGGACAACCGCGTGGTGCTGATGTCCACCGGTTCCCAGGGCGAGCCGATGGCCGCGTTGTCCCGCATGGCCAACGGCGACCACCGCGTCGTCGTCGGCCAGGGCGACACCGTCATCCTGGCCTCCAGCCTGATCCCGGGTAACGAGAACGCCGTCTTCCGCATCATCAACGGCCTGCTCAAGCTCGGCGCGGACGTGATCCACAAGGGCAACGCCAAGGTGCACGTCTCCGGCCACGCCGCCGCCGGCGAGCTGCTCTACTGCTACAACATCCTCGAGCCGCTCAACGCCATGCCGGTGCACGGCGAGACCCGGCACCTGATCGCCAACGGCAAGATCGCCCTGGATTCCGGCGTGCCGGAGGAGAGCATCCTGTTGGCGGACAACGGCACCGTGATCGACCTGCGCGACCACGAGGCGGACATCGTCGGCCAGGTCGAGGTCGGCTTCGTCTACGTCGACGGCTCCAGCGTCGGCGAGGTCACCGAGGCGGACCTCAAGGACCGCCAGACGCTCGGCGACGAGGGCTTCATCTCGATCGTCACCGTCATCCACCGCGCCACCGGCAAGGTCGTCTCCGGCCCGGAGATCCACGCCCGCGGCGTCGCGGAGGACGACTCGGTCTTCGACGAGATCATCCCGAAGATCAACGTCGCGCTCGAGGACGCCGTCAAGAACCGCGACCACACCACGCAGCAGCTGCAGCAGGTCGTCCGCCGGGTTATCGGTACCTGGGTCAACCGCAAGCTGCGGCGCAAGCCGATGATCATCCCGGTGGTCCTCGAGGCGTAGGCCCCGGCAGCACCAGCAGCACCCGAACGGCTCCTCCCTCCGGTTCCGCCTCCGCGCGGCCCGGCCGGGGGAGCCGTCCGGCGTTAACCGGCCCCGCCGCGCCGTGAAGCCGCCAAGAGCGGGGGAACGCCGTGAGCCAGCCGGGCCGGGGAGCGCCAACATGGCCCGCTCCGCCCCGGAAATCCGGGGCATCCGGCCGGTCCTCGGGTACCGTGGCAGGTATGGCGACACGAACTACTTCCGCGCCTAGAGGCAACTCAAGCGGCAGCCCGAGGGGCAAATCAGGCACATCTTCGGCCAAAGGCTCCAGCGCAGCCGCGTCCAAATCCCGCACGCAGGGGACGGCCCGCACCCGGCAGATGGCCGCCGTCGAGCCGCACCAGCCCTGGCTGGTCCGCGTCGTCGCTGGCGCCTGGCTCGGCGTCGGGCACGTCCTGGGCGCCGGGATCCGCCGCATCGGCTCCGACGTCAGCGACCTCCACCCCGAGGACCGCCGCGACGGCGCCGCCCTGTTCAACCTGGTCCTCGGCGTTTTCGTGGCAACCTTCGCCTGGTGGGGCTTCCGCGGCTGGCTCCCGGACCTGGTCTACGGGATCGTTAACGGCACGTTCGGCTGGATGGCCCTGCTCCTGCCGCTGATGCTGTTCGTCTGCGCCTTCCGGCTCTTCCGCCAGCCGGTGGACGGCCGCGGCAACAACCGCGTCGGTATCGGCTTCCTCATCATGACCTTCGCCGGCTGCGGCCTCGCACACATCATCGGCGGCCAGCCCGGCGTCGCCGAGGGCTTCGACGGCCTCCGCCGCGCCGGCGGCATGCTCGGCTACCTCGCCGCCGCGCCGCTGGCCACCATCCACCCCGCCGTCCCGGTGGCCCTCTACAGCCTGCTCGCGTTCACCTCCCTGCTGATCGTCACGGCCACACCGTTCGGCGCCATTCCCTCCCGGATACGCGGCGCCTACGAACACCTCATGGGCATCGATCTCCGGGACGAGCCGGAGACCAACGCCCACGACCGCAGCTACCTCTACGAGAACGACGCCCCCGCGCCGAAGAAGAAGCGCAAGCGGCTCTTCGGCAAGGACCAGGACGCCGCCGACGCCCGCCTCGAGGGCTACGTCGGCGACGAGGCCTTCGAGCACGCCGTCGTCGACGACGAACCCGACGACGCCCACGACGACGGCGGCCGTCGCGGCCGGAAGGCACCCGCCGTCGCGCCCGGCGTGCGCCGGCCCACCCAGGCCGAGATCGCCGTCGAGAAGATCAAGGCCGCCCAGGGCCTGGGCGCCGCGGCGGACGGCGCCACTCCGGAGAACGCCACCGAAGCGATCCCGCAAATCACCCCCGGCATGATCGCCGCCGGGTCCGTCACCGCGGGCGCCGCCGCCGCGCCCAAGGTCCCGGCCAACCCCGTCGCCCCCGCACCGCAGCCCACCCCGATCCCGCAGCGGACCGAGCAGCTCTCCCTCGCCGGGGACGTCACCTACACGCTGCCGGCCTCGGACTTCCTGACCCCGGGCTCCATCCCCAAGGAGCGCACGGAGGCCAACGACGCCGTCGTCGCCGCCCTGACCGACACCCTGACCCAGTTCAACGTGGACGCCACCGTGACCGGCTTCAGCCGCGGCCCCACCGTTACCCGGTACGAGATCGAACTCTCGCCCGGCACCAAGGTCGAACGCGTCACGGCCCTGTCCAAGAACATCTCCTACGCGGTGGCCAGCTCCGACGTCCGGATCCTCAGCCCCATCCCGGGCAAGTCCGCGATCGGCATCGAGATCCCCAACACGGACCGCGAGACCGTCTCCCTGGGCGATGTCCTCCGCAGCCAGAACGCCCGCCGCACGGACCACCCGATGGTGATGGGCGTCGGCAAGGACGTCGAGGGCGGCTACGTCGTGGCCAACCTCGCCAAGATGCCCCACTTGCTCGTGGCCGGTGCCACCGGTGCCGGTAAGTCCTCGTTCGTGAACTCGATGATCACCTCGATCCTGATGCGCGCCACCCCGGACGAGGTGCGCATGGTTATGGTGGACCCCAAGCGCGTGGAACTGACCGCCTACGAGGGCGTCCCGCACCTGATCACCCCCATCATCACCAACCCCAAGAAGGCCGCCGAGGCGCTGCAGTGGGTGGTCCGCGAGATGGACGCCCGCTACGACGACCTGGCCAACTACGGCTTCAAGCACATTGACGACTTCAACAAGGCCGTCCGCGCCGGGAAGGTCCACCCGCCCGTGGACTCCAAGCGCGTCATCCGCCCTTACCCGTACCTGCTGGTGATCGTGGACGAGCTCGCCGACCTGATGATGGTCGCCCCGCGCGACGTCGAAGACTCGATCGTACGCATCACCCAGCTGGCCCGCGCCGCCGGCATCCACCTGGTGCTCGCCACGCAGCGGCCCTCGGTGGACGTCGTCACCGGCCTGATCAAGGCCAACGTCCCGTCCCGGATGGCGTTCGCCACCTCCTCGGTCACCGACTCCCGCGTCGTCCTCGACCAGCCCGGCGCGGAGAAGCTGATCGGCCAGGGCGACGCCCTCTTCCTGCCCATGGGCGCCTCCAAGGCCATGCGCGTCCAGGGCGCCTGGGTCACCGAATCCGAGATCCACAAGGTGGTCGAGCACGTCAAGGGCCAGCTGCAGGCCGTCTACCGCGAGGACGTCGCCCCCGAGGCGGAAAAGAAGCAGATCGACGACGACATCGGAGACGACCTCGAGGTGCTGCTGCAGGCCACCGAACTGGTGGTCACCACGCAGTTCGGCTCCACTTCGATGCTGCAGCGCAAGCTCCGCGTCGGCTTCGCCAAGGCCGGCCGGCTCATGGACCTGCTCGAATCCAGGGGAGTGGTGGGACCCTCCGAGGGTTCCAAGGCCCGCGACGTGCTGGTCAAGCCGGACGACCTCGCGGCCGTGCTGGCGGCCATGAAGGGCCAGGAGGCCCCGGCCGCGGCCGACTCGCAGACCGCCGCGCTGAGCGACAACGCCAACGCCAACATCGCCCAGGGCGGCTACGCCGAGGACCTCGTGGCGGCGGACCTGGACAACCGCGCCCAAAGCGTCGACTACTATGACGGCGCGGACGGCGGCGAGGACGAGGGCTCCGAGGACGCCTGGTCGCTCACCGGCCGGTAACCGGTGCAGACGGTAGCCTAAGAGAGTGACTAGCGCCGAGAACAACCCCGGGTCCGCCCCGCAGATCTGGAACCTGCCCAACATCCTGACGATGCTGCGGATCGCGCTGGTGCCCTTCTTCATCTGGTGCCTCGTTGCGGATGCCCCGGGCCTGCACGCCGGCAACGGGCCGTGGCGCTGGGCCGCCGTCGCCGTCTTCGCCGTCGCCATCTATACGGATAAGCTCGACGGCGACATCGCCCGCAGCCGCGGCCTGGTCACCGACTTCGGTAAGATCGCGGACCCCATCGCGGACAAGCTGCTGATCGGTTCGGCCCTGGTGATGCTCTCCCTGCTGGGCGAACTGCCCTGGTGGGTGACCGCCCTGATCCTGATCCGCGAGTGGGGCATCACCGCACTGCGTTTCTTCGTTATCCGCTACGGCGTGATCCCCGCCTCCCGCGGCGGCAAGCTCAAGACCGTCGTGCAGACCGCGGCGATCTTCCTCTACGTCGTCCCGCTCGCCGCGATCGCCCCGTGGCTGGGCGTGCTGGGCTTCATCGTGATGCTCGCGGCCCTCGCCATCACGGTCTGGACCGGCGCCGAGTACGTCATCGAGGCCATGAAGCTCCGCGCCCGCGGCATCAAGGCGCAGCAGCAGAAGATCCAGGAGGGCGCCCCGTGACCGGCCCCCTGCACCCGGAAGCACAATCGACCTTGCACCCAGGGGCCCACCCCAACCTGCACCGCCTCGCCGGCGAAGCCGTGGAGCGGTCCGTGGCCGCCGGCCTGACGGTAGCCACGGCCGAGTCCCTCACGGCCGGCATGGTCGCCGCCGTCCTCGCCGACACGCCCGGCGCGTCCGCGATGCTCCGCGGCGGCGTGGTCGCCTACGCCAACCAGGTCAAGGCCGCGGTGCTCGGGGTCCCGGAGGCCCTCCTCGAGACGGCCGGATCGGTCGACGGGGACGTGGCCGCCGCCATGGCCGCGGGCGCCCGCCGCGCGTGCGGCGCCGACGTCGGCGTCTCCACCACCGGCGTCGCCGGCCCCGACGCCCACGACGGCAAACCCGTGGGCACCGTCTTCATCGGCGTCGCCACCGCGGAGGGCGCGGCGTCCTACCCCTACCATTTCGAGGGCAGCCGCCAGGAGATCCGGGCGCTCTCCTGCGGCGCCGCACTCGAACGGCTGCTCGACGCCGTCGGCGGTGCTACCGGACCGTAAAGTAACGGGGAACAAAACGTGATTTCGAATAGTTGTTACATTGTGTCGCCACCAAAGAAGGGCGGCGCATAGGATGAAGTCACCGAGACGTTCGCACCGAAACGGCGAACCGACCAACGAGGGAGCAAGGCGATACAGATGGTAAAGCAGCCCGTATCCGTAAACGGCGTTGTCCGCTGGAAGGATGTGGGCCTCGCCGATCAGGCTAAGAGCGAACAGAAGGAGCGCAAGATGGTTGTACTTCGTCACGAAATTGGCGACGTCCTGCGCGACGTCCGCCAGCGCCAGGGCCGTACCCTCCGCGAAGTCTCGCACAGTGCCCGAGTATCCCTGGGCTACCTGAGCGAAGTGGAGCGCGGCCAGAAGGAAGCCTCCTCGGAGCTGCTCTCCTCGATCTGCACGGCCCTCGATGTCCCGCTCTCCAGCATGCTCCGCGAGGTCAGCGACCGTGTCGCCGTGGCCGAGGGCGTGGCAGTGCCGGACACCGTTCCGCAGGAATTCTCCCAGCGGTACGGCCGTGACCTGGACAGTGAACTGAACGACGAACTGGGAACCGGACTGCTCTCGGGCGCCCGCTAAACCCAGCGTCACCCAAAGCATAGAAAAGGTCCCCGGCGGTGTGCCGGGGACCTTTTGCGTGCCGCCGCAGGTCTCTTAGAGGTCTTCGTCGCGCGGGAAGCCGTCCCGTTCGTAGCTGGCATTGAGCCGGGCCATGTACCCGGCGAAAGCCGCCAGGTCCCCGGCCGGCCACTCCGCCAGCCGGTCCCGGAACACCTCGCGCCGGGCGTCCTGCACCAGGTGCATCTTCTCCTCGCCCAAGGCCGTCAGGCTGATCGCCTGCGCCCGGCCGTCCAGCGGGTCCGCCGCCTTGGACACCAGGCCGAGGCCCTCCAGGAACGCCACCTGGCGGCTGACCGACGGCTTGCCCACGCCCAGCCAGGCCGCCAGCTCGGTCAGGCGGATCGGCCCCCTGGCCCGAAGCACCGAAAGCAGGCCGTATGCGGCGGGTTCCATATCCGGGTGCACCTCGCGGGAGAGCCGCTGCGAGACGGAACGGGCGCGCCGCCACAGCAGGCTCAGCTGGTGTTCCACCTCGGCGATGGACTCGTCGGGGGAGGCCGCGCCGGCCCCGGAACCCTGCTCCGGCGTGGTCGCGGCGTGGTCAATGGTGCTCATAGCAACCATTCTAGGGTCCGCCCCGGGGTCCCCTTCCGTGAGAGACTTGTGCGGTGCGAATCAGCGACTTCTGGCGGCTCATGGACGACGAGTTCGGTGCCGGCTACTCCCGCGTCCTCAGCAGTTCCCTGGTCCTGGCCGGCGTCGGAGGACGCACCGCGGACCAGGCGCTGAGCGCCGGCATCCCGCCCAAACAGGTGTGGCTGGCCATGTGTGACGTCCAGGACGTGCCCGCGGAGCGCCGGCTCGGCCGCGACATCAAACCCCGCGACCAGGGCCCGCTGAACTAAACCACGGCGACGTCGGCTTGGTCACGTTGGCCGGATCGACGAAGCCGCCCCTGGGCCTTCCGCGGTGCCTGACACGCCGGGGGATTGTTCGAATATCTGTTCGGGTCGGGCTATGCTTTTTTCAGAGCGTTTTCCACATACGCGACGACGGCGGCAACTTTGTCAGTGGCTGCCCCTAACGTCGGTGATGACAGCAACGGCCGTGACGGCCACTCTCCAATGAGAAAGTTTTTGAGGTGTGAATCATGGCCGCAGCCCCGGATCGCCAGAAGGCGCTCGACGCAGCACTCGCCCAGATTGACAAGCAGTTCGGCAAGGGCTCGGTCATGCGCCTGGGCGACGAAGTCCGCGCCCCCATCGAGGTCATTCCCACCGGCTCCATCGCCCTGGATGTCGCCCTTGGCATTGGCGGCCTGCCCCGCGGTCGCGTCGTAGAGATCTACGGCCCCGAATCCTCCGGTAAGACCACCGTGGCGCTGCACGCCGTCGCCAACGCCCAGCGCCAGGGCGGCATCGCGGCCTTCATCGATGCCGAACACGCCCTGGACCCGGAATACGCTGCCAAGCTGGGCGTGGACACGGACGCGCTGCTCGTCTCGCAGCCTGACACCGGTGAGCAGGCCCTGGAAATCATGGACATGCTGGTGGGTTCCGGCTCGCTGGACATCGTCGTGATCGACTCCGTCGCCGCGCTGGTGCCCCGCGCCGAAATCGAAGGCGACATGGGCGACAGCCACGTCGGCCTGCAGGCCCGCCTGATGAGCCAGGCCCTGCGTAAGATCACCGGCCGGTTGAGCCAGACCAAGACCACCGCCATTTTCATCAACCAGCTCCGCGAGAAGATCGGTGTCTTCTTCGGCTCCCCGGAAACCACCACCGGTGGTAAGGCGCTGAAGTTCTACGCCTCTATCCGCATCGACGTCCGCCGGATCCAGACCCTCAAGGAGGGCGCGGACTCGGTCGGCAACCGGACCAAGGCCAAGATCGTCAAGAACAAGATGGCCCCGCCCTTCAAGATCGCCGAATTCGACATCATCTACGGCCAGGGCATCTCCCGCGAGGGCGGCATCATCGACATGGGTGTCGAGCACGGCCTGATCAAGAAGTCCGGTTCCTGGTTCACCTACGACGGTGACCAGCTGGGCCAGGGCATGGAGAACTCCCGCCGATTCCTCCGTGACAACCCGGAGCTGGCAGCGGAGCTGGAGCGCCTGATCAAGGAAAAGCTCGGCGTCGGCGTCAAGGCAGCCGACGCGGAAGAGTCGCCGAAGCTGAAGGCCGTTGACGGGTTCTAAGCCACGGGCTTCTCAACCACCGGCGCCGGAGCTGGACGCCGACGCGGACCCCGCGTCGGTGGCCCGCACCATCGTCCTGCGCCAGCTGACCGGCTCCGCCAAGAGCCGGCACCAGCTCGAGCGCAAACTCGCCGAGCGGAACATTCCCGAGGACGTGGCCGAGGCCGTGCTGGACCGCTTCGAGGCGGTCCGGCTGGTGGACGACGCGGAATTCGCCCGGATGTGGGTCAGGAGCCGCTCGGAAAACCGGAAGCTCGCCAGGGGAGCCCTGCGCCGGGAACTGGCCGAGAAGGGCGTCGCGGAGGACGCGGCGGCCGAGGCGCTCGCCCAGGTGACCGACGAGCAGGAAGACGCGGCTGCCCGGCAACTGGTGGAGCGGAAGCTGCGGTCCCTGCGCGGCCTCGAGGACCGGGCGGAACGGGACAAGGCCGTCCGGCGTCTGGCATCCATGCTCGCCCGGAAGGGCTACCAGCCGGGACAGGCCTTCCGGATCGTCAACGAGGTCATCGACGCATCGCTGCAGGACGGCGGCGCGGGCGACGTGCCGTCCTTGGATGACTGAGCTTGGCCTTGGATTAGTCCGGCCCTAGGACGCCACTCGTCGTGTCTCGTCATCGGCATCCCTGACGCCCTCCCACAGCCGGTCCAGGGACAGCCCGAGAGCCTCGGCCAACGCAGCGATCGTCGGAAACGCCGGGGTGGCGATCCGGCCGGTCTCGATCTTGCGCAGGGTCTCGGGGGAGACCCCGGCGGCCAGGGCCACGTCCAGCATCGACCGGTCGCCGCGGGCCTCGCGTAGCAGCGTGCCCAGGCGCTGGCCGCGGCGGACCTCGTCCGGGGAGAGCGGGAGTCTGACCATGGGAACCAGTGTACCGGGATAATATGGCCGGTATAGTTATCGGATGATCGAGATTCTCAACGCCGCCGAACTGGACCGGGCCCGCGGGTCCGGGGCCCTCGTCGCAGGCATCCTGCAGACCGTCAAGAGCCGCACCACCGTCGGCACCAACCTGCTGGACATTGATCGTTGGACCAAGGACCTCATCGCCGCTGCCGGCGCCGAATCCTGCTACGTCGACTACGCGCCCTCCTTCGGCCGCGGACCGTTCGGCCACTACATCTGCACGGCCGTGAACGACGCCGTCCTGCACGGATTGCCCCACGACTACCGCCTGGCCGACGGCGACCTGCTCACCCTGGACCTCGCCGTCGCCAGGAACGGCATCGCCGCGGACTCCGCCATCAGCTTCCTCGTCGGCGACACGCAGCCTGCCGCGAGCGTCGCGATGATCCAGACCACCGAACGCGCCTTGGCCGCCGGCATCGCGGCGGCGAAGCCGGGCGCCCGGATCGGTGACCTCTCGGCCGCTATCGGCGGCGTCCTCACCGCGGCAGGCTACCCGGTCAACACCGAATTCGGCGGCCACGGCATCGGCTCCACCATGCACCAGGACCCGCACGTGCCCAACACCGGCCGGCCCGGCCGCGGTTTCACCCTCCGGCCGGGGCTGCTGCTCGCGCTGGAGCCCTGGGTCATGGAGGACACGGCCACCCTGGTCACCGACGCCGACGGCTGGACGCTTCGCAGCGCCACCGGCTGCCGGACCGCCCACAGCGAACACACCATCGCCATCACGGAGGACGGGGCCGAGATCCTCACCCTCGCTCCGCCCGCGTAGTCCGCGCCCCGGGCGGAGCCGGTACCCTTAACGGGTGAGTTTGACCATTCCCTCCCCAGCCGACAGCCCCTCGACGCACGCCGATTCCTCGGCGTCGGATGCGGCAGCGTCCGCGCCCGCCCGCACCTACCAGGTGCGGACCTTTGGGTGCCAGATGAACGTGCACGACTCCGAGCGTATGTCCGGCCTGCTGGAGGCCGCCGGCTACGTCCGCTCCGAGGGCGAGCTGGCCGACGTCGTGGTCTTCAACACCTGCGCCGTGCGTGAGAACGCGGACAACAAGCTCTACGGCAACCTCGGCATCCTCCGCCCGGTCAAGGATGCGAACCCGGGCATGCAGATCGCCGTCGGCGGCTGCCTGGCACAAAAGGACCGCGAGACCATCCTGAAGAAGGCGCCGTGGGTCGACGCGGTGTTCGGCACCCACAACGTCGGCGCATTGCCGGCCCTGCTGGACCGGGCCCGCCACAACGACGAGGCACAGCTGGAAATCCTCGAATCCCTCGACGTCTTCCCCTCCACGCTGCCCACCAAGCGCGACTCGGTGTACGCCGGGTGGGTCTCCATCTCCGTCGGCTGCAACAACACCTGCACCTTCTGCATCGTCCCGGCCCTGCGCGGCAAGGAAAAGGACCGCCGCCCCGGCGACATCCTCGCCGAAATCCAGGCCCTCGTGGACGACGGCGCCATCGAGGTCACCCTGCTGGGCCAGAACGTGAACTCATACGGCGTCGAATTCGGCGACCGCCAGGCCTTCTCCAAGCTGCTGCGCGCCTGCGGGGAGATCCCCGGTCTGGAGCGCGTCCGGTTCACCAGCCCGCACCCCGCCGCCTTTACCGACGACGTCATCGAGGCGATGGCGGAGACCCCCAACGTCATGCCGCAGCTGCACATGCCGCTGCAGTCCGGCTCGGACAAGGTACTCAAGGACATGAAGCGCTCCTACCGCTCCACGAAGTTCCTGGGCATCCTCGACAAGGTCCGGGACAAGATCCCGCACGCCGCGATCTCCACAGACATCATCGTCGGCTTCCCGGGGGAGACTGAGGAGGACTTCCAGGCCACCTTGGACGTCGTGGAACGCTCCCGCTTCGCCACCGCCTTTACCTTCCAGTACTCCAAGCGGCCCGGCACCCCCGCCGCCGACCTGCCCGAACAGCTACCCAAGGCCGTGGTGCAGGAACGCTTCGAACGGCTCACCGCCCTGCAGGACCGGATCGCCGCCGAGGAAAACGCCCGCCAGGTGGGCCGCCGGGTCGAGGTTATGGTCACCGCCCAGCAGGGTCGGAAGGCGGGGGAGACCCACCGCCTCTCGGGCCGAGCGCAGGACCAGCGCCTGGTGCACTTCTCCGTGCCCGACGGCGCCGAATCCCCCCGCCCCGGCGACCTCGTCACCGTGACCGTCACCGAGGCCGCATCCTTCCACCTCATCGCCGACCCCGCGTCGCCCGAGGACTACCAGCTGCGCCGCTCCCGCGCCGGCGACGCCTGGGACCGGTCCCAGGCCGACTCCTGCGGTGCACCCGCCCCCGCCGCGGCCGGCGGCGGCAAGGCCGGGGTGTCCCTCGGCATGCCCGCGCTGCCCGTGCGCGGCCGCTGACGCCGTGACCGGAGCCGAACTGTCCGCCGCGCCGCCGCCGGTGATCGCCGTCCTCGGCCCCACCGGCTCGGGAAAATCCGACCTGGCCGTTGCCCTCGCGCTGGCGCTCGACGGCGAGGTGGTCAACGCGGACGCCATGCAGTTCTACCGCGGCATGGACATCGGTACCGCCAAGATCACCGACGCCGAGCGGCGAGGCGTCCCGCACCACCTGCTCGACATCATGGACGTCACCGAGGAAGCCAGCGTCTCGGACTTCCAGCGGCAGGCCCGGGAGGCCATCGACGGCATCCACGCCCGCGGGAAACGCGCCATCCTCGCCGGCGGGTCCGGGCTGTACGTCCGGGCCGCCCTGGACGTCCTGGACTTTCCCGGCACCGACCCGGCCGTCCGTGCCCGCCTCGAGGCCGAGGAGGCGGCGGAAGGCCTGGCCCCGCTCCGGGCCCGGCTGGAGCAGGTGGACCCGGTCTCGGCCGGGCGCCTGGGCGACGCCCGGCGGGTCATCCGTGCCCTCGAGGTGTACGAACTGACCGGCCGGCCCTTCAGCTCCTTCATGCCCGACCGCACCTACCACCGCCCGGCCGTCCAACTCGGCCTACAGGTGGACCGGGAGCAGCTCCGGGAGCGCCTCGCCGCCCGCGTGCACGCCATGGTGGACCGCGGCCTGCTCGAGGAGGTGGGCCGGCTGGACGCCGAGGGCCTGCGCCGCGGCAAGACCGCCTCCCGCGCCCTCGGCTACGCCCAGTTCCTCAAGGTCCTCGACGGCGAATCCGACGTCGCGCACGCCGCCGAGGACACCATCGCCGCCACCCGGAAGTTCGCCCGCCGCCAGCTCACCTGGTTCCGCGCCGACCCGCGGATCGCCTGGCTCGACTGGCAGGCCCCGGACCTCGTGGCGAAGGCAACGCAGCTGGCGTTGGTCCCGGCGGGAGGCGGCCCGGTAGCCTTGGACCATGGATGACACTCTCGCCGGAACCGCCGCCTCGACGGCCCACGCCGCCGACACCACAGCACTGGCCGGGCTCGCCTTCTCCAAGGGCCACGGCACCGGCAACGACTTCGTCCTGATCGCGGACCCGCACGGGGCCCTGGAAGTGACCGCCGAGCAGGTCGCGGCCCTCTGTGACCGGCACCGCGGCATCGGCGGCGACGGGCTGATCCGCGCGGTCCCGTCCCGGTTCCTGCCCGAGGGCGCCGAGCTGCTCGCGCAGCACCCGGAGGCGGAGTGGTTCATGGACTACCGCAACGGTGACGGA
The DNA here is from genome assembly GCF_040686595.1 of Arthrobacter sp. NPDC080082. Lineage (NCBI taxonomy): Bacteria > Bacillati > Actinomycetota > Actinomycetes > Micrococcales > Micrococcaceae > Arthrobacter > Arthrobacter sp. NPDC080082. Next base: position 395,252 of record NZ_JBFBKQ010000004.1, read on the forward strand.
TCGCTCTCCGAAATGTGCGGCAACGGGGTCCGGGTCTTCGTCCACTTCCTGGTCCAGCAGGGCCTCGTGGACCTGCCCGCCGGGGAATCCCTCGTGATCGGCACCCGCGCCGGCATCAAGACCGTCGTCCGCACCGCCTCCGGCTACGCCGTGGACATGGGTCCCTGGGAATTCGTCTTCCCCGGCGAAGCCACGGCCCGGGCCATGGACTCCCTCGTCAGCGCCCACGGCCTCGACGTTGCCCGCCCGGCCCTCTCGGTCAGCATGGGCAACCCGCACACCGTCGTCGCCCTCGCCGAGCAGGCGGAACTGGACGCCACCGAACTGTTCACCGCACCGCGCGTCGACCCGGAGCCGCCGCACGGGACCAACGTCGAGTTCGTCGTTCCCGCCGAGCCGCTGGTCCACGACGGCGTCGGCGCCATCAGCATGCGCGTCCACGAACGCGGCGTGGGCGAGACCCTCTCCTGCGGCACCGGCGCCTGCGCGGCCGCCGTCGCGATCCGGCACTGGGCTGGTCAGGGCGCGCCGGACGCCTGGAACGTCACGGTGCCCGGCGGCGTCGTCGGCGTGAAGTTCTTCGTCGCCCCGGACGGCCACGAGCACGTCGAGCTCAGCGGCCCGGCCGTGATCGTCGCTAGCGGGACGCTTTCCTGACTCGAAGGATCCGGAACGACTTCGAGGTGCTCTCCCGGGTCACCGTGAAGCTGCTGTCCAGCTCCGTGCCCAGCCAGCGCTGCAGCGAATCCGAGCCGAGGTTCTTCTGCACCACCAGCCACGCCGACCCGCCCGGCGCCAGCCGCGGCAGCCAGAGCAGCAGCAGGGAATGCAGCTCGTCCTTGCCGATCCGGATGGGCGGGTTGGACCAGATGGTGTCGAAGCGCAGCTCCGGGTCCACCTCGCCGGGGGTGCTGGCCGTGACGTTCTCCAGGCCCAGCAGTGCCGCGTTTTCGTTGGTCAGGGCCACGCAGCGTTCGTTGACGTCCACGGCGTAGACGTGCGCGTGCGGGGCCTTCAGCGCCATCGTCAGCGCGATCGGACCCCAGCCGCAGCCGATGTCCAGCAGGTTCCCCTGCGGGGCGGGGGCCGGGACATCCGCCAGCAGCACCGCGGTGCCCTTGTCGACGCCGTCGGGACTGAAGATTCCGCTGGAGGTCTGCAGCTGCCGCGGCGCGCCGGCCAGTTCCACGGTGAGGGGCTTGCGGGTGAACGGCCCGGCCGGCTGGGCGCTGAAATAGTGTGCAGACTCCATAACGTGCCAGAGTAGTTGGCCGTCCGCGGGCTTGGGAAACCGGAAAGGTGCGCTCTGGTAAACTTGGAGGCATGTTCCTGATCTTTGAATAGCCGGCCACCAGGCAACCGGCACGGGCGCCCCGCCTCAACGGGTGATCCGCCCTCCAGCGACGCAGGCCCCGCCCTCCGCTGGACCCCTCCGGCCGCGGCGACCCGCGGCCTGTTCCGGCACTCATTCCAGCAACGCCGGAAACTCCACGCCTCGAAGATCCCACCGCACGGCCCCGCCGTCGCCCGCGGAACCGACCGGCGTGCAGCACCGCCCGTGAGGAAACCTTTCTAGGACCCACGGACCCCACCCGCCGCTCCGCCGAGGAGCCCGCCCGTCCGCGGCACCGCCGCCGCAGGACACCCAGGAGGCACGGATGACCCCACATCGTCAGCCCAGCGCGAATTCCGCAGCGCACCGCACCGATCAGCATTATTCTGAAATGGCAGACCCTTCAAAGGAGACCATGACCAGTCAGCCCAACACCGGACCCGATTCAGCAGCCCAGGACATGAGTCCTGCCGAGATCCAGGCTGTGATCGACCGGATTCTTTCCAAGGATTCCCCCGCCCGGGACACCGGCGCCGCCGACGCGGACACCGCCGAACCCCGCGCGGTCCTGGGCCGGGCCCAGGCCATCTCCGGCCTGGCCACCGAGCACGGCAGCTACGACGGCGACCAGCAGGACCTCGAGGAGCGCCGCGCCCTGCGCCGCACCGCCGGGCTGTCCACCGAACTCGAAGACGTCACCGAGGTCGAATACCGGCAGCTCCGGCTGGAGCGCGTGGTGCTGGCCGGCCTCTGGTCCGAGGGCACCCTGGCCGACGCCGAGAACTCCCTCCGCGAACTGGCCGCCCTGGCCGAGACGGCCGGCTCCGAGGTGCTCGACGGGCTGGTCCAGCGCCGGGCAAAGCCGGACCCGGGCACCTTCCTGGGCTCGGGCAAGGCCCAGGAGCTCAAGGACATCGTGATGTCCACCGGTGCGGACACCGTGGTGGTCGACGCCGAACTGGCGCCCTCCCAGCGGCGTGCGCTCGAGGACATCGTCAAGGTCAAGGTGATCGACCGGACCGCGCTGATCCTGGACATCTTCGCCCAGCACGCCAAGAGCCGCGAGGGCAAGGCCCAGGTGGAACTGGCCCAGCTCGAGTACCTGCTTCCCCGCCTCCGCGGCTGGGGCGAGTCGATGTCCCGCCAGGCCGGTGGCCAGGTGGGCGGCGCCGGCGCCGGCATGGGCTCCCGTGGCCCCGGTGAGACGAAGATCGAACTGGACCGCCGGCGGATCCGCACCCGGATGGCCAAGCTGCGCCGCGAAATCGCGGCCATGAAGCCGGCGCGTGAGACCAAGCGGGCCAACCGCCGTCGTAACGCCGTCCCGTCCGTCGCGATCGCCGGCTACACCAACGCCGGGAAGTCCTCGCTGCTGAACCGGCTGACCGACGCCGGCGTGCTGGTGGAGAACGCCCTGTTCGCAACCCTGGACCCCACCGTGCGCAAGGCCGAGACCTCCGACGGCCTGGGTTACACCCTGGCCGACACCGTTGGCTTCGTCCGCTCGCTGCCCACGCAGCTGGTGGAGGCGTTCCGGTCCACCCTGGAAGAGGTCGCCGACTCGGATCTGATCCTGCACGTGGTGGACGTCTCGCACCCGGACCCCGAGGGCCAGATCGCGGCCGTCCGGTCCGTCTTCAGCGAGGTCGACGCCCGCAAGGTGCCCGAGATCATCGTCCTGAACAAGGCCGATGCCGCGGACCCGTTCGTGGTGGAGCGCCTGAAGCAGCGCGAACCGCGCCACGTGGTGGTCTCCGCCCGTACCGGCGAGGGCATCCCCGAGCTGCTGCGGGCCGTCAGTGAGGGCATCCCGCGGCCCAGCGTGAAGCTGGAACTGATGATCCCGTACAGCCGCGGCGACGTGCTCAGCAAGCTGCACGAGACCGAGGCGGAGATCGTCAGCCTGGACCACGAGGAGACCGGCACGCGCGCCGTGGTCATGGTGCGCGAAGGCCTGGCGGCCGAGCTGGATCCCTTCGTCCGCAATGACTGAACCGGCCGTGGCGGAAGCGGACAGCGACGCACGCCCGGCCCCCGGTGGCGCCACCGGCGAGGAGCTCGTGATCGAGCTCCTCGACCGGGCGGTCGCCGCGATGGGCGGGCAGAGCCGTGACGGCCAGCACGAAATGGCCCGCCAAGTGGCCCGCGCCATCGACACAGGCGACCACCTGCTGGTCCAGGCCGGCACCGGCACCGGAAAGTCCCTGGCGTACCTGATCCCGCTGATCGCCCACTCGCTGGACAGCGACAAGCCCACCCTGGTCTCCACGGCCACCCTGGCCCTGCAGACCCAGATCGTCGGCCGGGACCTGCCGCGACTGCTCAAGGCCATCACCCCTGCCCTGAAGCGGCCCGTCAAGATCGCCCTGGTCAAGGGCCGGTCCAACTACGTGTGCCGGCACAAGCTCGAGGGTGGGTTCCCGTCCGAGGAACCCGCCGAGGGCCAGCTCTTCTCCCTGGGTGAGGACACCTCGGTCCCGCACTTCGCCGCCGCCATGGGCGGTCCGGCCTCGCAGCTGGGCCGGGAAGTGGTCCGGCTCCGGGAATGGGCCGAGAACACGGCCACCGGCGACCGCGACGAACTGCTCCCCGGCGTGACCGACCGCGCCTGGCGGCAGGTGTCCGTCACCGCCATGGAATGCCTCGGCGCGCAGAAGTGCCCGTCGGCCGCCGAATGCTTCAGCGAACTGGCGCGCCAGGACGCGGCGGACGCCGACGTCGTGGTCACCAACCACGCCATGCTGGCCGTGAGCGCCTTCGAGGGCCTGGCCGTGCTGCCCGACTACGACGTCGTCGTCGTGGACGAGGCGCACGAACTCCAGGACCGGGTCACCGGGGCCGTCTCCGGCCAGCTCTCCGTGGCCATGGTCCACGCCGCCGCCTCGGGCGCCCGCAAGCACACCGGCATCACCGTGGACGCGCTGAACAACGCCGCCGCGAACCTCGAGCTCGCCGTCGCGGGGGTTCCCGGCGGACTGATGCCCAACGGCCTGAACAGCGAACAGCTCGACTGCGTGGACCAGCTCCGGGACGCCTGCCGTGCGGCGCTCTCCGACTCCAAGGGAGACGGCTCCACCACGGCCGACGGCGGCCGGCAGCTTGCGCGCTCCCGGCTGATGGTGATCCTGGAGCTCTGCGAACGCCTGCTCGCGGCCCGCGAGAACCGCGAGGTGGTGTGGTTCTCGCGGCAGAGCACCTTCGACCCGCAGCAGGGCTACTCGCAGCCGGACGATTCGGCGCCCGCGCTGATCAACATCGCCCCGCTCAGCGTGGCCGGGCGGCTGCGGGAGGGCCTGTTCGCGGACCACACCGTGGTGCTGACCTCGGCCACCCTCGCCATCGGCTCGGCCTTCGAACCGGCCGCGGGGGGCCTGGGCCTGGTGGGCCCCGGCGCCCCGAGCTGGACCGGCGTCGACGTCGGGTCGCCGTTCGAATACCCCAAACAGGGCATCCTCTACGTCGCCAAGCACCTGCCCAAACCGGGCCGGGGGACCGCGCCCGAGGCCCTGGACGAGCTCGAGAAGCTGATCCGCGCCTCCGGCGGCGGCGCGCTCTGCCTCTTCTCCTCCCGGCGCGCCGCGGAGGAGGCCGCCGACGCGCTCCGGCCGCGGCTGGGCCTGAGCATCCTCTGCCAGGGCGAATCCACCATGACCGCGCTGGTCAAGCAGTTCGCGGACGAACCGGACACCTGCCTCTTCGGCACCATGTCCCTGTGGCAGGGCGTTGACGTGCCCGGCAACTCCTGCCGGCTGGTGGTGATCGACCGGATCCCGTTCCCGCGGCCGGACGATCCGCTGATGACGGCCCGCTCCCGGGCCGTGGCGCAGGCCGGGGGCAACGGCTTCATGAGCGTCTCGGCCACGCACGCGGCGATCCGGCTGGCGCAGGGCGCGGGCCGGCTGATCCGTTCGACGTCGGACCGCGGCGTGGTGGCGGTGCTGGACTCACGGCTGTCCACCGAGCGTTACGGCGGCTTCCTCCGGGCCGCGCTGCCGCCGTTCTGGGCCACCACGGACCCGGCGGTGGCCGTGGCGTCGCTGGAGCGGCTCGCGAAAGAGGCCGCGCAGGGGTCGTAGGCCCCCGGGGCAGGGACGTTCGGCGGGGTTTGGCGGCGCTCAGGCCTCGGCGTCCGGGCGGGGTGGGGTCCCCAGCTCCGGGCGTTCAGCGCGTTCAGCCGGGCCCCTGGCCGGCGGCGTTGCCCGCGCTACAGGGAGCGGAGGACCGAGACGACCTTGCCCATGATGACGGCGTGGTCGCCCAGGATCGGTTCGTACTGGGTGTTCTGCGGCAGCAGCCAGGTGTGGCCGTCGCGCTGCCGGAACGTCTTGACCGTGGCTTCGTCATCGAGGAGGGCGGCCACGATGTCGCCGTTGACGGCGTCGTTCTGCCGGCGAACCACCACCCAGTCCCCGTCGCAGATCGCGGCGTCGATCATGGAATCGCCCGCGACCTTGAGCATGAACAGCTCACCGTGGCCCACGAGCTGGCGCGGCAGGGGGAGGACGTCCTCCACCACCTGGTCGGCCAGGATCGGGCCACCGGCGGCGATCCGGCCCACAAACGGGACCATCGCCGTGTCCGTGGCGCTGGCCAGTTCCGACACCGCGAGTCCGCCGACGGCCTTCAGCCCGCGGGGCTGTTCGACGCCGGAAATCGGGGTGGACCCCTCGTCCAGGGTCAGCGGCATCAACACTTCCATGGCGCGGGGACGCTTGGGGTCCCGGCGTAGGTAGCCCAGCTTCTCCAGCTGGGAGAGCTGGTGGGTCACGCTGGAGAGGCTGGCCAGCCCCACCGTGTCCCCGATCTCGCGCATCGACGGCGGATAGCCGTTGTCCGTCACGGACCGCTGGATGGTTTCGAGGATCTTCTTCTGACGGACGGTGAGGCTCTTGGGCGCCCGGGCAGGCTGGGCGCCGCGCCGGGTTGCCCTCCCGCCGGTGGCTTGTGCTGCCATGGTCCCCGTGCCTTCCGTTCGTGGTGCGGATCCGTGGCCGGCGGACCGAGTGAAGCGGCCCGATTGCTGCGAATCCTAAAAATGTCAGTGCCTGCCGTTTGACTGCTCTTGATCACCGCTGGCGGGTGTTCGACAGGTTTCAGACTGCAGGTGCGGAGTGCGGGTCCTTCGAGGGACCGGTTCCGTGCTTCAAAAATAGGTCAGCCGCCGGTGTTTTTCAAACATTTGTTCTAGCGAGTCTCGACAGAGTTCGTTCATAGGTGCTAAAAAGAGAACAGCAAGATTCGAAGATGTGTTCGAAGATTGCAAGTGGAGAACCACGGCCGGTTTCGGCCTTGTGTTCGAAGCGAATGATGGTTCAGCCGGTTGGCGGCAGGTACGAGGAGTACGCCGGGCGGCAACGACAAGTCCAGGAGGGCTCAGTTCATGTCAGCAAGAATCGCTTTCGCCGGTTCGCAGTTTTCCGACGCCGGAAGGCCGGCACTGTATCTCGTGCCGGATACTGCCACGGCCTTCTCCGGGGCGGTAGCTCCGTTCGCGGCCCCGGCCGACGCTGACGCGACCGCCGGGAGCGCGTCAGCTGTACGCCGGGCCCACTCTTCGGCCCAGGCTCCCTTGCGGCTGACCCGGCGGGGACGCTTCGTCTTCTTCGGACTGCCCTTGATCCTGCTCGCGGCCCTGCTGCTGTCCCTGGCAGGCTCCCTGACCGCGCCGGCGAAGGCCGCCGATTCCCCTGCATCGCTGGCAACCACCCCGACGGTCACCGTGACCGTGCAGCCCGGGGAGTCCCTGTGGACCATCGCCGGCACCGTCGACCCGAAACGGGATCCGAGGGACGTGGTCGCCGAGATCGTGCAGCTGAACAACCTCGACGCCGCGCCGGTCCTGCCCGGCCAGCAGCTCTTCGTTCCGACCCCCTAAGCTGAATCCCCGGGACGGAGCGTCCGCCGAACTTGGTAAGGCCATTCGCCGGCCGCGGGATGGGCCGTCGTTGGTCACGGTTTCCGGCCAGACAGTCCTCTCACTTAAACTGGGGACGTGACTGACCAGCTTGAGCGACTCAACCGACTTCCCCTCCGGACCAACCTGCGGGGCCTGCGCCCCTACGGTGCTCCCCAGCTGGACGTTCCGATTCTCCTGAACGTCAACGAGAACACCCATGGTGTCCCCGCCGACGTGCGGGCAGCGATCGCGGAGGCCGTCTCTGAGGCGGCTGCCGGGCTCAACCGCTATCCGGACCGGGAGTTCACCGAACTCCGCGGGGCGCTGGCCGAATACCTTGGCCACGGGCTGGACGCCACGAACATCTGGGCCGCCAACGGTTCCAATGAGGTGCTGCAGCAGATTCTCCAGGCCTTCGGCGGTCCGGGCCGCAACGCCCTCGGTTTCCCTCCCACGTACTCCATGTACCCGCTGCTCGCTGCCGGAACGGACACCGGCTACGTCGCCGGCGTCCGCGGCGAGGGCTACAGCCTGACCGCCGAGTCCGCCGCCCGGCAGGTCCGCGAGCTGCAGCCGAACATCGTCTTCCTCTGCTCGCCCAACAACCCCACCGGCACGGGCCTTGGCCTTGATGTCGTCGAAGCCGTCTACGAGGCGGGGGAGGCCAGCCAGGCCATCATCATCGTCGACGAGGCGTACCACGAGTTCGCCCACGAGGGCACCCCGAGCGCCCTGATCCTGCTGCCCGGCCGGGAACGGCTGATCGTCTCCCGCACCATGAGCAAGGCCTTCGCCCTCGCCGGTGCCCGGATCGGCTATATGGCCGCGGCTCCCGAGGTCACCGACGCGCTGCGCCTGGTGCGCCTGCCGTACCACCTCTCCGCCATCACCCAGGCCACCGCCCTCGCCGCCCTCCGGCACCGCGAGGCGCTGATGGCCGATGTCGAGGACATCAAGCGGCAGCGCGACCGGATCGTCACCGAGCTGACCCGAATGGGCCTTACCCCGGCGTCGTCGGACTCGAACTACGTCTTCTTCGGCGGGCTCACGGACCCGCACCGGGTCTGGCAGGAACTCCTCGACGCCGGCGTGCTGGTCCGCGACGTCGGCATCCCCGGCCATCTCCGGGTCACCGCCGGAACCGAGGCGGAGACCACCGCCTTCCTGGAGGCCCTGGAACGGATCCTCACCGCCCACCGCGGCTGAGCCCGCGTCCCCCCACATTCCGCACCGCCGGGTCAGCCCCGCCGGCCCCGCGCGACCGCCCCGCCGGCCGCCGGGCGCCCCGGGTGTGCCGGGCCCTAGACTTGATCCAGGACCCGCGCGCCGCCGTCACAGGCCGGGCGACCGCCACTTAGCCAAAAGGACACCCATATGAGCACCACCGGATCAGCCGCTGCCCAGGCCCGAACCGCCTGCCTGGAACGGACCACCAGCGAATCCTCCGTCCTGGTCGAGATCGACCTGGACGGAACCGGCGTCTCGGACATCAGCACCTCGGTGCCGTTCTACGACCACATGCTGACCGCCCTCAGCAAGCACTCCCTGATCGACATGACCGTCAAGGCCACGGGTGACACCCACATCGACGTGCACCACACCGTCGAAGATGTCGCCATCACCTTCGGCGAGGTCCTCAAGACCGCGCTGGGCACCAAGGCCGGGATCCGCCGCTTCGGCGAGGCCACCGTGCCCCTCGACGAGGCCCTCGCACACGCCGTCGTGGACGTCTCCGGCCGACCCTACCTGGTCCACGCCGGCGAACCCGCCGGGCAGGAATACCACCTGATCGGCGGCCACTTCACCGGCTCGCTGACCCGCCACGTCTTCGAGGCCATCACGCTGCACGCCGGAATCTGCCTGCACATGAACGTCACCGCCGGCCGCGACCCGCACCACATCGTCGAGGCTCAGTTCAAGGCGTTCGCCCGGGCGCTCCGTGCCGCCGTCGAGCCGGACCCCCGCGTCGAGGGCATTCCCTCCACCAAGGGCGCACTGTGACCGGGAAGGTGCTGCGCGACGGCGCCATCATCGATCCGGAGGCCAGCCGCAAGCCCGCCTCCCCGGAGGGCAAGCCCACCGTCACCGTCCTGGACTACGGCTCCGGCAACGTCCGCTCCGCCGTCCGCGCCCTCGAGCGCGCCGGCGCCGAGGTCATCCTCAGTTCCAAGCCCGAGGACGTCCTCAACGCCGACGGCCTGGTGGTCCCCGGCGTCGGCGCCTTCGAAACCGTCATGAACGAACTGAAGGCCGTCGATGCCATCCGGATGATCGGCCGCCGCGTCGCCGGCGGCCGGCCGGTGCTGGCCATCTGCGTCGGCCTCCAGGTCCTCTTCGAAGCCGGCGTGGAGCACGGCACGGTCGCCGAAGGCATGGGGGAGTGGCCCGGAAAGGTCGAGCTGCTGCCCGCCGACGTCGTCCCGCACATGGGCTGGAACACCGTCGACGTGCCGGAGGGCTCGCTGCTGTTCGACGGTGTGGAGAAGGAACGCTTCTACTTCGTGCACTCCTACGGCGTCCAGCACTGGGACTTCGATGTGATCCAGCCGCGGATGGCCGCACCGCTGGTGACCTGGTCCGAGCACGGCGCCCCGTTCATCGCCGCGGTGGAGAACGGACCGCTCTGCGCCACCCAGTTCCACCCGGAGAAGTCGGGGGACGCGGGCGCCCGCCTGCTGCGCAACTGGGTCGGTAGCCTCCGCCCCGCCCGCAACGCCGGCGCAGGCACCACTGCGGAAGCCCCGGCAACCCCGGAAGCGACCGCCTGAATGTGGTCCCTGGTACTGATGGGCCTCGCCGGACTGCTGGTGGGCGGAGCGCTCTCCTTTCGCCAGCAGAAAAGCCCGCTCTGGGTCCAGATCGTCTTCTACATCCTGGCCGGCATGTCCCTGCTGGCCGCCTACCTGCTGACCCTGCCCGGCGCCTGACGCCCCGCGCCGCCCCTGCCACCTACCTTGTGAGGACTTCACGATGACCACCGAAAACCCGCTGCCGGCCCTGGAACTGCTCCCCGCCGTCGACGTCGTCAATGGCCAGGCCGTGCGCCTGGTCCAGGGCGAGGCCGGCAGCGAAACAAGCTACGGCACCCCCCTCGAAGCGGCCCTGAACTGGCAGGAACAGGGCGCCGAGTGGGTCCACCTGGTGGACCTGGACGCTGCCTTCGGCCGCGGTTCGAACGCGGAGCTGTTGCGCGAGGTGGTCGGCCGGCTGGACATCAAGGTGGAACTCTCCGGTGGCCTGCGCGACGACGAATCCCTCGAACGCGCCCTGGACCTCGGCGTCGGCCGCGTCAACCTCGGCACCGCCGCGCTGGAGAACCCGGAGTGGACAGACCGGGTGATCGAACGCTTCGGCGACAAGATCGCCGTCGGCCTCGACGTGCGCGGCACCACCCTCGCCGGCCGCGGCTGGACCAAGGAGGGCGGCGACCTCTGGGAGGTCCTCGGCCGCCTAGAGGAAGCCGGCTGCGCCCGCTACGTCGTCACCGACGTCACAAAGGACGGCACCCTGCAGGGCCCCAACGTGGAACTGCTGCGCCAGATGGTCGAGAAGACCGGCAAGCCCGTCGTCGCCTCCGGCGGCATCTCCAGCCTCGAGGACCTCAAGGTCCTCCGCTCCCTGGTCCCGCTCGGGGTCGAAGGCGCGATCATTGGCAAGGCGCTCTACAACGGCAACTTCACCCTGCCCGAGGCCCTCGACGTCGCCGGCCGCCGCTAGGCCGGTCCCTTCATGCCGCAGGAACCAGTGCCGCAGGAACCCCAGCCCGGCCACCGCGCCCTCCCCGGCCACATCGCCGCCGCCCTCGCCGGCGCCGGGGGAGCGACGGACTCCGCCGGGCAGCCCTGGGCAGGCCGCAGCCTGGCCGGCGACGGAGCGACCATCCATAACTTCGAGGACGACGACGGCACGGCCGACGCCGGCTACCTCGCCGCCGTCGCCGCCCTCGCGGCAGGCACCGGGGACGAAGCCGGTGTCGTCGCGGCCCTCGCCACGGCCCGGGTCTTCGTGCCGATCGTCGCCAGCCTCGCGGAGGAGGGCGACGCCGTGGCCGGGGCCCACGGGACCGGGCTGCACGGGGACAAGCAGGCCGACATGGCGCTGGTGACCCTCAAGGCGCCGGACGGCCGCACCGCCCTGCCGGTCTTCACCTCCGCGGAGAACCTCACCGCCTGGCACCCCGAGGCCCGCCCGGTGGCCGTCTACGCCGCCCGCGCCGCGCTCTCCGCCGTCGCCGAGCATGCCGAACTGCTGGTCCTGGACCCCGGCTCGGCCGCCACGTTCGTGGTGCGCCGCCCGGCCGTATGGGCGCTGGCCAAGCAGCACGGCTGGGTCCCAAGCTACCGGGACCAAGCGGTGGCCGACGCCGTCGCCGCCTCCGCGGCCGGGGTAAGGGCGCTGCGCCGGGTCGAACTGCGCCCCGGCGGGGGAGTGGCCTCGGCGCAGGCCGACGGGACGCAGCTGCCCGGCGGCGGTGCCGGGCCGGAACTGCGCGTGGTGCTGTACCTTGAAGACGGGCTCAGTGCCGCCGAGGTGCAATCCCTGGTGGCCGGCCTGAACGAGGACTGGGCCCGGAATGAAGCTTTCGCCGAGCGGGTTGACTCGATCGAAATCAAGCTGCAGCGCGCAGCACCCTGACCGGCGGCCCGCCTCTCCCGCGGTGCCGGTCACGGGCCGCGCCACCGAGAGAAATGCAAGGCAAAGGAACGCCGTCCCGTGAACTTCGCGCTTTACCGTGAGCTGCTGGCAGTGCGGCCCATCAGGAACCTACTGATTGTCGGGATGGTGGCCCGCATCCCGCACTCGGCCGCGGGCGTGCTCCTGACCCTGCACATCGTCCTCACCCTGGGCCAGGGCTACGCCGCGGCCGGGACCGCCGCCGCCGTCATGACCATCGGCATCGCCGTCGGCGCCCCGTGGCGCGGCCGCCGGGTGGATACCGTGGGCCTGCGCCGGGCACTGATCCCGTCCGTCCTCTCGGAGACGGTGATCTGGACCATCGCCCCGCACGTCAGCTACCAGTTGCTGTTGCCCCTGGTGTTCGTCGGCGGCCTCTTGACCCTGCCGATCTTCAGCGTGGTCCGGCAGTCCCTGGGCATCCTGGCCACCGGGGACCAGCGCCGCACCGCGTTCGCCCTGGACGCCATTAGCACCGAACTGGTCTTCATGATCGGTCCGGCCGCCGGCGCGATCGTCGCCACCGCCGGCTACTCCGTGCTGGGCCTCGGCATCGTGGGCGTCGCCACCTCACTCTCCGGGCTCTTCCTGATGTGGATGAACCCGCCCACGCGGTCCGTCGCCACCGACGCCGAGCCCGAGGCCGCCTTCGAAGCGGACCAGCAGCAGGGCGCCGAGGCCGCCGTCGTCGCGGCCGCCCCCGCGCACCTGCAGGAGGCAGCGGCGGAACTGGCTCCCCTCGCCGCCGCCGAGCACCGCCGTCAGGACCGGCTGGGGCTGCGGCACAAGGTGCGGCACAACTTCGCCTGGTTCACTGCCTCGGTCGCCGCAGTCTTCGCCGTCGCCGCCGGCTCCGGCATGGTCCTCAGCGGCACCGACGTCGGCATCGTCGCCGCCTTGCAGACCGGCGGCCACCAGGCCGAGATCGGCATCGTCTTCCTGTTCTGGTGCGCCGCCTCGGTGATCGGCGGCGTGGTCTACGGCGCCATGCACCGGCCCGTTTCCCCGGTGCTCCTGCTGCTCGGCATGTCCGCCCTGACCCTGCCGATGGCGTTCGCCCACGACACCTGGGCCCTCGCGTTCCTGTCCCTGCTGCCGGGCGTGCTCTGCGCCCCGGTACTCTCCGCCGCCTCGGAGAAGGTGGCCGACCTGGTTGACGAGGAACGACGTGGCGAGGCGATGGGCTGGTACGGCTCGGCCCTGACCGGCGGAGTGGCTCTCGGCGCGCCGCTGGCCGGGCTCTTCATCGACGGCGAGGGCGCCGGGGCGGGCTTCGTCTCGGTCGGCGCGGCCGGGGTGCTGCTCTGCCTCGTGGGTCTGGTGCTCCAGCGGCGGCGCAGGCGCCGGCTCGCCGCCGCCTGACGAGGGCCCAGTGCCTCCCGGCCTTAACGACGACGGCGGGCGGACCGCACTGGTCCGCCCGCCGTCGTCGTTACCGCCGTGTATTTGTGGTCAGTTGACCGCGCCGGTGTACTTCTCGCCCGGGCCCTTGCCGGGAGCGTCCGGAATGACGGACTCCTCGCGGAAGGCCAGCTGCAGGGAGCGCAGGCCGTCGCGCAACGGTCCGGCGTGCTGGGAACCGATCTCCGGCGCCGCCGCGGTGACCAGGCCCGCCAGTGCGGTGATGAGCTTGCGGGCCTCGTCCAGGTCTTTGAGTTCTTCGGCATTGTCCTCGGCGGCGAGGCCGAGCTTCACGGCGGCGGCACTCATCAGGTGCACGGCGGCGGTGGTGATGACCTCGATCGCGGGGACCTCGGAAATGTCGCGGATCTGCTGGGAGACGTCCGCCTGCTCGCCCGCCGGCTGGAAGACGTGCGAATTACGTTCTGGTGTACTCATGCTGGTAAGCTTGTCACAGACCGACTGGATGTCGTTATTTTGCCGGAATCGCACAGATTCCAGTGAAGACGGCGTCCAGTTTGCAAGCGGAGATCTCTCCCACCCGCGTCAGCCGCGCGAATTCCCTCGGGAGTCAAGGTTGCCGGGTACCTGGTCGGGCGCTTGACCCACGCACTGCGTGCCGGACAAGCGCATGTTGCCCCACCGGGCGGCAGTTCCGATCTTCGAGGCCTTCGATTGCTACCGGCAATGGGAGGCCTTCTTCTTTTGCCGGAGAAGTACCCCCACGATCACAGGAGCTTTAACATTAGCGAGCCAAGAATCAATGAGCGTATCCGCGTCCCCGAGGTGCGGCTGGTCGGCCCTGCAGGTGAACAGGTAGGAGTCGTCCGTATTGAGGATGCCCTGCGTCTGGCTGCCGAGGCTGATCTGGATCTCGTTGAAGTTGCACCGCAGGCCAAGCCTCCGGTGTGCAAGCTGATGGACTTCGGCAAGTACAAGTACGAAGCCGCCGTCAAGGCACGCGAGGCCCGGAAGAATCAGACCAACACGGTGCTGAAGGAAATCCGTTTCCGCCTCAAGATCGACAAGCACGACTACGAGACCAAGCGTGGACACGCGCTGCGGTTCCTCGGCGCCGGCGACAAGGTCAAGGCCATGATCCAGTTCCGCGGCCGTGAGCAGCAGCGCCCCGAGATGGGCATCCGCCTGCTGCAGCGTTTCGCCGAGGACGTCGCCGAGGTGGGCGTGGTGGAATCCAGCCCCCGCATCGACGGCCGCAACATGGTCATGGTGGTCGGCCCGCTCAAGAACAAGGCCGAAGCCAAGGCGGAAGCCCGCCGCGCCACCCAGCGCGCCGAGGCTAAGGCCGAGAATGAGGCCAAGGCGGCGCGGGTCAACACCAACGGCGGCGAAGCCCCCCTGACGCAGTCCCTCGCGGACCTGCTGCCGGAGGGCTACCAGGTCCGGACCGAGGCTGCGGAACCCGAAGAGGCACCCGCTGCCGAGGCGCCGGCCCCCGAGGCCCCCAAGGCTGAGGCTGCCACGGAAGCCGCTCCGAAGACCGAAGCCGCCAAGGCTGAGACCCCGAAGGCTGCGGCTCCGAAGGCGGAGGCCCCGAAGGCGGAAGCTCCCAAGGCTGCGGCTCCGAAGACGGAAGCCCCGAAGGCGGAAGCTCCCAAGGCCGCGGCTCCGAAGGCTGCGGCACCCAAGGCTCCGGCCGCGAAGCCGGCCGCCGAGGCATCCGCCGCGAAGCCCGCTCCGAAGCCTGTTGCCACGCCCAAGCCGGTAGCACGGCCCGCGGCTCCCAAGCCGGCGGCACGGCCCGCGGCCCCCAAGGCCGCGCCGAAGCCTGGCAGCAAGAAGACCAACTGATTCACGGCCGCCGGACCGCAAGGTCCGGTGGCAGTCAACCAGCACGCCGCCCCGAGGGGCGGCTGCCCGAAAGACTGCAGACCCGTTCTGCGGATACGTAAGGAGATCGGTTCCCATGCCGAAGATGAAGACCCACAGCGGTGCTAAGAAGCGCTTCAAGCTGACCGGTAGCGGCAAGCTGCGCCGCCAGCAGGCCAATCGCCGCCACTACCTCGAGCACAAGTCCTCCAGGCTGACCCGCCGCCTCGCCGGCGACAAGATCGTCTTCAAGGGCGACGCCAAGGTCATCCGGAAGATGCTCGGCATCTAAGTTCCAAGTACCCGGACCGATTGCCGCCGGCAACGGTCCACCTACCACTAAGGCTTCTCAGGCCAGCCGGGCTTCCCGGCAGTAGACGCTTGGGATCAGATTTTGAAGGAGTACGCACGTGGCACGTGTGAAGAGGGCGGTAAACGCCCACAAGAAGCGCCGGGTTGTTCTTGAACGCGCAAAGGGTTACCGCGGTCAGCGTTCGCGCTTGTACCGCAAGGCCAAGGAACAGCTGCTGCACTCGTTCGTGTACAGCTACGGCGACCGCAAGAAGAAGAAGGGCGACTTCCGCCGCCTGTGGATCCAGCGCATCAACGCTGCATCCCGCGCCAACGGCCTGACCTACAACCGCCTGATCCAGGGCCTGAAGGCCGCTGAGGTCGAGGTTGACCGCCGCATGCTGGCCGAGCTGGCCGTCTCCGACGCCACCGCCTTCGCCGCGCTGGTCCAGGTCGCCAAGGACTCGCTGCCCGCCGACACCTCCGCGCCGGCCGTGCAGGCCGAGGCTGCCGCCGCCCCCAAGGCTGCGAAGAAGCCGGCTGCCAAGAAGACCGCCGCCGAGAAGGCTGCCAAGTAGTACCGGAGCTCCGCTCCGAGCCTCGCGGCTCAGTTCAGGAACCGCTCTTCGGAGCAACTAAGGTTCTTATATGAACGAAACCGGGCGCCCGCACGCTGAACCACTGTCCAATCCCCGAGCCGATCGGGTCAGGAAGGTGGCGCAGCTTGCCGGGCGCCCGGCGCGTTTAAAGCGCCGGGAGTTCCTGGCCGAAGGCCCGCAGGCGGTCCGCGAGGCCCTGACCCTGCACCAGCAGCGGCTCGCCGACGGCAGGGACGGCGTCGTCCTTGAGGTCTACGCCAGCGAGGACTGCCTGGACCGGCACCCGGAACTCGAAACCCTCGCGGAGGGCACCCGCGCGTTCCTCGCCACAGATGAGGTTCTCGCTGCCATGGCGGACACGGTCACCCCGCAGGGCATCCTGGCCGTCTGCCGCTTCCTCGACGTCGAACTGGCCGACGTCCTCGACGCCGAACCCCGCCTCCTGGCCGTCCTGTGCGAGGTCCGGGACCCCGGCAACGCCGGCACCGTGCTTCGTGCCGCCGACGCCGCCGGAGCGGACGCCGTCATTCTCAGCTCCTCCAGCGTGGACATTTACAACCCCAAGGCGGTGCGGTCCACCGCGGGCTCGATCTTCCACCTCCCGGTGGTCCTCGGCGCAGACATCGCAGACACCGTCGCAGCCTGCACCGAACGCGGCATCGGAGTCCTCGCAGCGGACGGCTACGGACAGCTGAACCTGGACCGGCTGCAGGACGAGAGCGCCGCCCGGCGGCTCGGCGGCGCGGACACGGGATCGGACTACGACCTGGCCCACCCCACCGCCTGGCTGTTCGGCAACGAGGCCCAGGGCCTGTCCGAGGAGCAACTGGCGCTGGCCGGCCACCGGGTAGCGGTGCCTGTCTACGGGTCGGCGGAGAGCCTCAACCTCGGGACCGCCGCCACCGTCTGCCTGTACGCGAGTGCGCGCTCCCAGCGCGCCGCAGGCTGACGAGACGTGTTCTAACTCCCACGACGCGAACAAACGACGGCGGGGGCCCACCGTGTGGTGGGCCCCCGCCGTCGTATGTGTCCCGCGGGGCTCAGTGGCCCGGGCGGGGGATGAGAATTACGTAGTCCGGTTCCGACCGGTGATGGCGCCGTAGATTCCGGCGACGACGAGGCCGCCGACGATGGCCAGGATCCAGGAGCCGAGGTTCCAGAATTCCATCTTGCCGCCGCCGAAGAGCAGGTCGCCGATCCAGCCGCCGACAATGGCACCAACCACACCGAGAACGAGGCTGGTGACCCAGCCGCCGCCAACCCGGCCAGGCATGATTGCCTTAACGATTGCACCTACAATGAGTCCGAGAATGATCCAGCCTAGAAAGCCCATGTCTCCTCCTACATATTCGTCGGCATTCACCTTAGGAATCCCGATTATGGCTTCAAGCTAACACACGGCCCACGGCCTGTCAGCAGTCCCACCCTCAATCGTTATGTGCCCTCTTTGGCCCCGCCGGCACGCGGAATCCGGGTCCCTCCCGGTACGGTTGACCCCTGGAGTCGGGGGCCTCGAAAACGCCCGGCGGCGCCGATCATTTGTCTAAAGGAGAACGGCCCGTGGCTGCTAACGGCGGTACCAAGGCGATTGTGGCGGCGCTGACCGCCAACCTCACGATCGCCGTCCTGAAATTCGTCGCCTTCCTCCTGACGATGTCCTCGTCGATGCTGGCGGAGGCGATCCACTCCGTCGCCGACTCCGGCAACCAGCTGCTGCTGCTTCTGGGCGGCAAGCGCGCCACCAAGCAGGCCAGCCCGGAGCACCCCTTCGGCTACGGACGGGAACGCTACATCTACGCCTTCATCGTCGCCATCGTGCTCTTCAGCGTCGGCGGCCTGTTCGCGCTGTACGAGGCGTGGGGCAAGCTGCAGCACCCGCACGGCATCGAGGGCGGGTTCTGGTGGGTTCCGCTGGCCGTTCTCCTCGGCGCCATCATCGCGGAGTCGTTCTCCTTCCGCACGGCCATCCGCGAGTCCAACCCCCTGCGCGGCAACCAGAGCTGGATCCGCTTCATCCGCAACGCCAAGCAGCCCGAGTTGCCCGTGATCCTGCTGGAAGACTTCGGCGCGCTGCTCGGCCTGCTCTTTGCCCTCCTGGGCGTGGGGCTGACCCTCATCACCGGCAACGGCATCTGGGACGCCCTGGGCACCGGCATGATCGGCCTGCTGCTGGTGGCGATCGCCGCGGTTCTGGCGATCGAAACCAAGTCGCTGCTGCTGGGCGAGTCGGCCACGAAGGCGGACATCGCGAAGATCCGCGGCGCGATCGAGTCAGATGGCACCGGCATCATCCACCTCAAGACCATGCACCTGGGACCCGAGGAACTCCTGGTCGCGGCGAAGATCAGCGTCGGCGCGGCAGACTCCGGCCGTGAGATTGCCGCCGCGATCGACGCCGCCGAGGCCCGGATCCGAGAGGCGGTCCCCACCGCCCGGTTGATCTACCTGGAACCGGACCTGCGGCGCGGCGCGGCCGTCTAGGCCGCGCCGCACCACCGAATCACCGGTCCGGGCAGCCGGCAGGCCGTTGGACCGAACGGCGGTCGCGGTTACCGGACCAGCGGCCTCCGGCGTTCCACGGCCCCACTGAGGACGGCGACGCCAAGGCCCAGCAGCGCCAGCACCGCGCCGACCAGGGCGGGGGCCACGTAGCCCCAGCCCCAGGCGATGACCAGGCCGCCGAGGAAGGCGCCGAGGGCGTTGGCCACGTTCAGGGCGGCGTGGTTCAGCGAGGAGGCAAGCGACGGCGCGTCGGGGGAGGCGTCCAGCAAACGGGTCTGCAGCGCCGGGACCAGCATGGAACCCGCGCCGCCGACGACGAAGACCATCAGGTACGCGGACCACGGCCAGTGCACCGCTACGGCGTACACCACCAGGGCCACGGCGACGCCGGGGAGTACCCAGTAGATGGTGCCCATGACGGACTTGTCGGCGATGCGTCCGCCGACAATGTTGCCCACCACCATGCCGACACCGTAGAGCGCGACGACCAGGGGCAGCCATTCGGCCGGGATCCCGGCGACGTCGGTCATCGTGTGGGCGATATAGGTGTAGGTCGCGAAAAAGCCGCCGAAGCCCACGACGCCGATCAGCACCGCCAGCCAGACCTGCAGCCGCTTGAGGGATGCGAGTTCCCGGCGGATGCTCGCGTCAGCGTGGGGTGCCTGGTACGGGACAAACTTCCACAGCATGGCCATGGTGGCGATCCCGATGATGCCGACCAGGAGGAACAGCAGCCGCCAGCCGAAGTTCTGGCCCAGCCAGGTGCCGAACGGGACGCCGATGACGTTGGAGACCGTCAGGCCGGCCATCACCATCGAAATGGCCCAGCCGCGGCGGGTGGGGGCAACCAGCGAGGAGGCGATCACCGCGGCGACGCCGAAGAACGCGCCGTGCGGCAGGCCGGCCGCGAAGCGGGACACCAGCATGGTGCCGTAATCTGGGGCGATGACCGAGCTGAGGTTCGCGAGGCTGAAGAACAGCATCAGGCCCAGGGCCAGATACTTGCGGGGGAGCTTCGCGCCGACGGCGGCGAGCAGCGGGGCGCCGACCACGACGCCGAGCGCATAGGCGGAGATCAGGTGCCCGGCCTCCGGGGTGCTGATGCCCAGACCGTGCTCGACCTCCTTGAGCAGGCCCATCATCGTGAATTCCGTGGTGCCGATGCCGAAGCCGCCCATGGCCAGCGAAATGATGGCGAGGGTCAGGTTGTAGGAACCGGTCCGGGGTGTGGTGGGGGCGTCGTTAGTTAAAGTCATCCATCTGCTTTTCGATCAGTGAGTGGTCAGTGCCCGGCCGTGGCCGTGGATCAGGGGTTTGCGCAGTTCCGTGTGTGCCAACGCGTGGCGGGCGGCCCGCTATTCCGGATCCGGACTGCGCGGCCGTTCCATTCTCTCCCGGGGCGGGGGTGCGGCGGCACCTAGACTGGGGTCGTGACTGAACTCATCAACGTCGTCGGCGGTGCGATCGTCGATTCCCTGGCCCGGCCCCGGACCCTGCTGGTGGCGAGGCGGACCGCGCCGCCCCGTTTCGCGGGCATGTGGGAGTTCCCCGGCGGCAAGGTGGACCCGGGGGAGACGTCGGAGCAGGCGCTGCACCGGGAACTGTCCGAGGAGCTCGGTGTCCGGGTTGTACTGGGACCTGAATTACCCGCACCCGGGCCGGAAGGCTGGCCGTTAAACCCGACGGCGGTGATGCGGGTTTGGTTTGCCGAACTCGACGGCGGGACCCCGCAGCCGCTGCAGGACCACGACGAACTCCTTTGGGTGCCCCTGGCCGACCCGGAACAGGTGCTGGCGCTGCTTTGGATCCCCGCGGACCTGCCGATCGTCGAGGCGCTCCTCGCGGCCGTCGCCGCGCAGGCCTCAACGCACTAGCCTCAACCAACTAGCCGCGACCCGCCAGGCCCAGCTCGCCAAGCCCAACTCGCAAGACCTACCCTCTATCCGCAGCCCGGACGCCGCCCTACATGGGTAACCGGACCTCAGAACAGCGTGGGCTGGGCGGCCACCGGTTCGGCGGCCGACTCCCCGGTACCGGAGTGACCGCCGCTGCCCGCGGTGCCCCGTCCATGCCTGATGCGCGCCGAGCCCGGCAGGCTGCCCGCCGGGTACCGGGCCTCCTCGTCGCGCGGGTCCTGGTCGATGTCCTCGTGACTGAAACCCGTGGAGCCGATGAAGCCGTGGCGGGCCTTGAAGAAACGGACCCGGCCGGCCAGCCAGGCGCGGTATTCCTTGGACGCGTAGGACCCGCCGCCGTACAGCCGGCGGTACTTTCCGGCGAGTTGGGGGTGTTCCCTGGCGATCCACTGCATGAACCATTCCCGGGTCCCGGGCTTGAGGTACAGGGCCCCGGCGCTGACTCCCGTGGCCCCGGCCGCCGCCAGCGAACCGAAAAGGGAGTCGAGGGCCTCATCCGAGTCGGACAACCACGGCAGGATCGGCATGGCCATCACGCCGCAGGGCAGGCCGGCCTCGCGCAGCCGGGAAATCAGCTTCAACCGGGCCCGGGGACCGGGTGTTCCGGGTTCCACCGCCTCGGACAACTGCTCGTCCGTCATGGCCAGGGAAATGCCCACGCCCACGGGTACCTGGGTGGCCGCGTGCTTCAGCAGCGGGATGTCGCGGGCCAGCAGGGTGCCCTTGGTGAGGATGGAGAGGGGCGTGCCGGAGTCGGCAAGGGCCCGGATGATGCCGGGCATCAACTGGTAGCGGCCCTCGGCGCGCTGGTAGGGGTCTGTGTTGGTACCCAAAGCCACCTGGTGCCGTTGCCACGACGGTTTCGCCAGCTCACGGCGCAGCACCTCCGCGGCGTTGACCTTGACCACCACCTGGCTGTCGAAGTCCAGGCCCGCGTCGAAGTCGAGGTAGGTGTGGGTCTTCCGCGCGAAGCAGTAGACGCAGGCGTGGCTGCAGCCGCGGTAGGGGTTGATGGTCCATTCGAAGGGCATCCGGGAACCGGCGGCCACCTTGTTGAGCACCGATTTGGCGGTGACCTCGTGGAAGGTGACCCCGGCAAACTCCGGGGTGGTGACGGACCGGACCAGGCCCGCCAGCGGCAGCAGCGCCGGTGCGGGCAGCGGAGCCGTCTGGCCGTCGGGGGCCTGCGTCCCGGTCCTGGGCGTCTCTGCATTGAGTGCCTCTGCATCGACTGCTTGTGCATTGAGTGCCTGTGCGTCCCACCTCATGACCTTATTCGAATATATGTTCGATCTTAAGTCAAGGCTGCCCGTCCCGTCCTACCCCGTCCCGTCTCACCCCGTGCCGGGCAAGCACCGACCCGGCTGCGCCGGCCGGCCGTCACCACCGGTCACTGTCCCTCCGGGGCCGCCGCGACGATTGCTAGGCTGGCCCCATGATCCTCCTGACTGGCTTTGAACCCTTCGGCGGCGAAACGACCAACCCCTCCTGGACGGCGGTGCAGCATGCGGCCGGCGTGCTGCGGGCCGAGGGCCTGGAGGTGGCCACCGTGGAACTGCCGTGCGTCTTCGGCGATTCGCTGGTGGCGCTGGACGCCGCGCTCCGGGAGCACCGCCCGGACCTGGTGGTGTGTGCCGGGCAGGCCGGCGGCCGGACCGGCATCTCCCTGGAGCGCGTCGCCATCAACTGTGACGACGCACGGATCCCGGACAACGCCGGGAACGCTCCGGTGGACGAGCCCGTCCTACCCGATGCCCCCGCCGCCTACTTCGGCACCTTGCCGGTCAAGGCCGCGCTGCAGGAACTGCGCCGCCTCGGAATACCCTCCGAGGTTTCTCAGACGGCGGGAACCTACGTCTGCAACCACGTCTTCTTCGGCCTGATGCACGCCCTCCGCGATGAGCCCGGCATCCGCGGCGGATTCGTCCACGTTCCCTTCGGCCCGGATCAGGTGCAGCCCGGAACCGGCGCGGCCTCCCTGCCGCTGGAGCAGATGGGGGAGGCGCTCGCCGTCGTCGTCCGGACGTCCCTGGCGACCACCACCGACCTCAAGCTGGCCGCCGGCGCCATCCACTGACGCGGAGGAACCACACCTGATATCGCGCTGCGGCGGCTCAGTCGAGGAGCTCCCAGACGACGCCGACGGCGGCGGTGACCGAGGCGCTGCCTGCCTCCACCGCGACGGGCTGGGCCGCGGCCGTGCGCAGCAGCGGCACCGGCGGCAGTGCGGGCGGGGACGCCGGATTCTCGGTCACGGAGAGGACCTTGCCCAGCCGCGCCCCTGCCAGGGCGGCGAACTGCCCTGCCCGCGTCAGCGCGTCTTCCCAGGCCATCTCCCGGGCCTCGGACTCGAGGGCGGCCGGATCCGCGAAGCCGAGGTCGATCCCGTGGAGCCGGGCGTCGTCGGCCCCGGCCCGCACCGCGTCGGCGACGACTGCCGCGGAACCGGCCAGGTCGCGGAGCCGGACCCGGAGCGTCCCGGTCGCCAGGTAGCCCGTCACGCGCTGGCCCTGGCCCTCCTGCCAGGTGAACTCGGCGCGCAGGGACAGGCCGGTGCTGGTGATGTCCCGATCCGTCACGCCGTGGCCCCGAAGTGCATCCGTGATGGCGGTCGCGGCGGCACCGGCGTCCCGGTAGGCAGCCTCCACGCCCGGGCGGCGCGACTCGACGCCGATCGAGAGGGTCAGCAGGTCCGGCGCGGACTCGGCGGTGCCGGTGCCCGTCACGGACAGGGTCCTGGGGGAGTTGGTCATGGTGGTCTCACTTTCCGCCGTCGCGGCCTGAGAGGCCGCGGTTGTTGGGTTCGTCGCGGAGGTCGGGGGAACGCCGCCATCCGCGGGGCCGCGCGTCGACGTGTTCCGGGTAGCCGCCGGCGGCCAGGCCCGCGTGCCGTTCGAAGGGGTTGGCCGTGCCGGGGTTTCCGGCACGGCACAGGGACCAGCCGGCCGCGGCGAAGTACAGGGGAAGGAACGGGATTCCGCAGCACAGCGCGTACTGGGTGCTGTGCCGTTCCTCGTGGCCCAGCAGCCCGGGGAAGCCCGCCCCGTCAGGGAAGCAAGGGGAAGGGGAGGACGAAGAAGAGGAGGATGACGAAGGGGAGGAAGGCGGGGGAGATTCGGCGCCGAAGACCCGGTCCGCGTCGGCCCGAAACAGCACGACATTGCCCACCGTGAATGCCGCCGCGTAGGGCAGTTTCCACCGGTAGCCCGCGGCGAGGATCAGGCCGCGCGGTCCGGACGCCACATGGCAGCGGGCACCCGCGGCCAGCAGCAGGCCCAGCAGGGTGCTGCCGTTGAGCAGGTTGGCCAGCTGCCGCAGCCTCGCTCCGGTCCCCATGGGGCCATGCTAGACCCCGGCCGGGGCTCCGGCGCCGTCAACTAGACTGGTTCAGACACCACCCGACTCGTAGCGAAGAACAGTAGATGACTGACACCTTGCCGGGCGCCGCCGTCCCGAACCTTCTGGATGAAGCCGCCATCAACGCCGCCGTAGAGCAGGCCGTCGCCGCCATCGCCGCGGCCTCCACCCTCGAAGAGCTCAAGGCCGCCCGCCTCGCGCACACGGGCGAGAAGTCCGCCCTGAGCCTGGCCAACCGCGAAATCGGCGGCCTGCCCAAGGACCAGAAGGCCGCCGCCGGCAAGCTGATGGGAGCCTCCCGCGGACGGGTCAACAAGGCGCTCGCGGACCGCACTGCGGAACTCGAGGCCGAGAACGACGCCCGCATCCTGGTCGAGGAGACCGTCGACGTCACGGCCGCCCCGCGCCGTCGTCGTGCCGGTGCCCGCCACCCGCTCTCCACCCTCCAGGACCGCGTCGCTGACATCTTCGTCGGCATGGGCTGGGAGATCGCCGAGGGCCCCGAGGTTGAATCCGAGTGGTTCAACTTCGACGCGCTGAACTTCAAGCCGGACCACCCGGCCCGCGAAATGCAGGACACCTTCTTCGTCGAGCCGCCCGAGGCGCACCTTCTCATGCGCACCCACACCTCCCCGGTGCAGGTCCGCTCCATGCTCGAGCGCGAGGTCCCGATCTACGTCCTCTGCCCCGGCAAGGTGTTCCGCACCGACGAGCTGGACGCCACTCACACCCCGGTGTTCCACCAGTTCGAGGGCCTCGCCATCGACAAGAAGCTGTCCATGGCGGACCTGCGCGGCACCCTGGAGCACTTCGCCCGGCAGATGTTCGGCGACGAGGCCCAGATCCGGCTGCGCCCCAACTACTTCCCGTTCACCGAGCCCTCCGCCGAGCTGGACATCTGGCACCCCGGCGCCAAGGGCGGCCCCCGCTGGATCGAGTGGGGCGGCTGCGGCATGGTCAACCCGAACGTGCTCCGCGCGGCCGGCATCGACCCGGACGTCTATTCAGGTTTTGCCTTCGGCATGGGCATCGAGCGGACCCTCATGTTCCGCAACGAGGTCGGCGACATGCGCGACATGATCGAAGGCGATGTACGTTTCAGCGAGCACTTCGGGATGGAGATCTAACAGTGCGTATCCCCCTTTCCTGGCTGCGTGAATTCGCGGCCGTTCCTGCCGGTGCGAGCGCCGAGGAAGTCATGGCCGACCTCGTGAAGGTCGGCTTCGAAGAAGAGGCCGTGCACCGGCCCACCGACACCCTGCAGGGTCCCATCGTCGTCGGCCAGGTGCTGTCCCTGGTCAAGGAACCCCAGTCCAACGGCAAGACCATCAACTGGTGCCAGGTCCGCGTGGTCCCCGAGGGTCAGCAGCAGACCCTCACCGGCGAGGGCATCGACCCCTCCGGCGTGCAGGGCATCATCTGCGGCGCGCACAACTTCGTCGAGGGCGACAAGGTGGTGGTCACCCTTCCGGGCGCCGTGCTGCCCGGCGACTTCCGCATCTCCGCGCGCAAAACCTACGGCCACCTCTCCGCCGGCATGATCGCCTCCGTGCGGGAACTCGGCATCGGCGATGACCACGACGGCATCCTGGTGCTCTCCCGCATCGGGCTTGACCCGGAAATCGGCACCGATGCGATGGAACTGCTCGGCCTCTACGACCAGGCCGCGGAAATCAACGTCACCCCGGACCGGGGCTACGCGTTCTCGATCCGCGGCGTGGCCCGTGAATACGCCCACGCCACCGGAACGCCGTTCACGGACCCGGCGTCGAAGGTCACCGCCCCGGCGGAACTTTCCGGCGGCTTCGACATCAAGCTCAACGACGACGCCCCGATCTACGGAAATGCCGGCTGCGACCGGTTCGTGGTCCGCACCGTCCGCGGTGTCGACGCCACGAAGCCGACCCCGCCGTGGATGGTCTCCCGGCTGCGGCTCGCCGGCATCCGGTCCATCTCGCTGCCGGTGGACATCTCCAACTACGTGATGCTCGAGCTGGGTCAGCCCACGCACTGCTACGACCTGGACACCCTCACCGGCGGCATCGTCGTCCGCCGCGCGGCCCAGGGCGAGAAGATCACCACCCTCGACGACAAGGAGCGCACGCTCGACGCCGAGGACCTGCTGATCACGGACGGTTCCGGCGCGATCGGCATCGCCGGCGTGATGGGCGGCGCGGCGACCGAGGTCTCCGACGCCACCACCAACATCCTGGTCGAGTCCGCACACTTCGACGAGGTCTCGATCGCCCGGTCCCGCCGCCGCCACAAGCTCCCGTCAGAGGCGTCCAAGCGCTTCGAGCGCGGCGTCGACTGGTACGTCGCCCCGGTGGCCGCCCAGCGCGTGGTCGACCTGCTGGTGGAGCTCGCCGGCGGAACGGCCGACGCCGAGGGCACCGACGTCGGCACCGCGCCGGACGCCGTCACCGTGGACCTCCCGGCAACCTTCGCCTCGGAGCGGATCGGCATCGACTTCACCGAGGAGCAGATCCTCACCTCGCTCCGGGACCTGGGCGCCGACGTCCGCACCACCGACGCCGGGTACGCCGTCACGGCCCCGAGCTGGCGGACGGACCTGGAGACCAAGGAAGACCTGTCCGAGGAAATCGCGCGGCTGGTGGGATACGACAAGATCCCCGCCACGCTGCCGGTGGCCCCGCCGGGCCGCGGCCTGACCCGCGTGCAGCAGCAGCGCCGCCGCCTGGTCCAGGCCCTCGCCGACGCCGGCCTCACCGAGGTGCTGGCCTACCCGTTCGTCTCCAAGGCCGCCAACGACACCTTCGGGACCCCGGTTGCCGGGGCGGACCGGAAGGCGCTCAAGCTGGCCAACCCGATCAGCGAGGAACAGGGCTTCCTGCGCACCTCGATCCTGCCCGGCCTGATCGAGGTGGCGAAGCGGAACCACTCCCGCGGCTTCCGCGACCTGGCCCTCTTCGAGACCGGCCTGGTCTTCCTGCCGGGGGAGACCCTCGGCACCGCCTCGATCCCGCCGCTCGGCGCCCGCCCCGCCGAGGAGGTCCTGGACGGACTGTTCGACGGCGTCCCGGACCAGCCGCTGCACCTGGCGGCCGTGCTGACCGGCCACGACAGCCCGGCCGCCCCGGCCCACACCCCGCGGGCCTGGGACTACGCCGACGCGCTGGACATCGCCCGGCTGGCCGGCGACGTGCTCGGCGTCGAACTGGTCGTCAGCCAGGGCAGCCACCAGGCATTCCACCCCGGCCGGGCCGCGCAGCTGGCGCTGCGCACCGGCGAGGTGATCGGCTACGCCGGCGAACTGCACCCCAAGCTGCTCGCGGCGCACGACATGCCCGCCCGCTCGGTGGCGCTGGAACTGAACGCGGACGCCCTGTTCGAGGCGGCCGCCGACGTGATCGTCGCCCGGCCCATCTCCGGCTACCCGGTGGCCACCCAGGACGTCGCCCTCGTGGTGGCGGCCGATGTGCCCGCCGGGGACGTGCTGGAGGCGCTCCGCGAGGGCGCCGGCGATCTGCTGGAAGAGGTGTCCCTGTTCGACGTCTACGCCGGTAAGGGCATCGAGGACGGCAAGAAGTCCCTGGCCTTCAACCTGCGCTTCCGCGCAGACGACCGCACCCTGACCGCGGACGAGGCCTCAGCCGCCCGTGATCTGGCCGTGGCCGCCGCACACGAACGCTTCGGCGCCGTCCAGCGGTAACAAGGCGCAGCGCTAAAGGGGGCCAGGGCTAACAGGATCCGTCGGTACAAACCGGCACCACGAATAAGCTCCCCGCAACCTGCCGGTTGCGGGGAGCTTTTCTCGTTGCGGACGTGACGCTGGGCGTTATGGGACCAGCAGGACCTTGCCGGTGGTGCGCCGATGTTCCAGGTCCGTGTGCGCGGACGCCGCGTCGGCCAGGTCGTACTTCGCGCCGATCCGCACCTTGAGGCTGCCGTCGGCGACGGCGGCGAAGAGCTCGTCCGAGCGCCAACGGCGTTCCTTCGCGTCCCGCAGGTAGTGGACGATGGTGGGCCGGGTGAGGTAGAGCGAGCCGCCGGAGTTCAGCCGCTGCGGATCCACCGCCGGTACCGGGCCGGAGGCGGCGCCGAAGAGCACCAGGGTGCCGCGGACCCTGAGCGCCGCGAGCGAATCGTCGAAGGTGTCCTTGCCGACGCCGTCGTACACCACGTGCACGCCTTCGCCGTTGGTGAGTTCCCGCACCTTAGCCCCGAACCCCTCGTACCGCAGCACATGGTCTGCGCCGGCTTCGCGGGCCAGGGCCTCCTTCTCGTCGGTGGAAACGGTGGTGATGACCCGCGCGCCCTTGGCCTTGAGCAGCTGGATCAGCAGCAGGCCCACGCCGCCGGCGCCGGCGTGCAGCAACACCGTCTGGCCGGCCTTCACCTCGAAGGTCGAGTTGATCAGGTAGTGAGCGGTGATGCCCTGGAGCGGCAGGGCGGCGGCGGTGAAGTCGTCGACGCCGTCGGGCACCGGCAGCGCCTTGTCCGCGTCCACCAGCGCGTACCCGGCGTAGCAGGCGACGCCCTCGGCGGTGGCGACGCGGTCGCCCGCGGAGAATCCGGTCACGCCGTCGCCGGTTTCCTCGACGGTGCCGGAGGCCTCGGAGCCGGGGATGAAGGGGTAGTCCACCTTGTAGACGCCGCTGCGCTTGTAGGTGTCGATGAAGTTCACCCCGACCGCGGCAACCTTGATCAGCAGCTGGCCGGGGCCGGGGACGGGCCGGTCGATGGGGGAGAGCTCAAGGACTTCCGGGCCGCCGGCCTGCCGGGCGACAATAGCGTGCGTCATGTGACTCCTTCGTGTGGGCCTTCCGGGCAGGGCGGTCCGTGCCCGGGGTGCTGTGACCATCCTAGGGACCGGCCCGGGCTCCGCCCAGCATCCATGACGGGGAAGAGGGCACGGTAGGGTCCAGACGTCAGCCCGCGAGAGCATGCATAAATATCAGCAGCGATGCATAGTCTTGCTGTATGCTGGGGGCTATGACTATTTCTGTTGCCGTCTCCGGGGCCAGCGGTTACGCCGGCGGCGAGGTGCTCAGGCTGCTTGCCGGCCACCCGGACGTCACCATCGGGGCTATCACGGCGCACAGCAACGCCGGTTCCAGACTAGGCGAACTCCAGCCGCATCTCCATGGTTTGGCGGACCGGATCCTCGAAGACACCACGGTGGAGAACCTCGCCGGGCACGACGTCGTCTTCCTCGCCCTGCCGCACGGCGCCTCCGCCGCGATCGCAGCGCAGCTGCCCGCGGGCACGGTCGTAATCGACGCCGGCGCCGACCATCGGCTCCAGGACGCGGCGGCATGGGAAAAGTTCTACGGCTCCCCGCACGCCGGCACCTGGCCCTACGGCCTGCCCGAGCTGCCGGGCCAGCGGGAGGCCCTGCGCGGCGCGACCCGCATCGCCGTGCCCGGCTGCTACCCGACGTCGGCGCTGCTGGCGTTGACGCCCGGCTTCAGCAACCACCTGCTGGCGGCCGACGACGTCGTCATCGTCGCCGCCTCGGGAACCTCGGGGGCCGGCAAGGCCGCCAAGGTGAACCTGATCGGCTCCGAGGTCATGGGCTCGATGAGCCCCTACGGCGTGGGCGGCGGCCACCGCCACACACCCGAGATCGAGCAGGGCCTCTCCAACGCGCTGAACTCGCCCGTGACGGTGTCCTTCACTCCCACCCTCGCGCCGATGAGCCGGGGCATCCTCACCACCGCCACCGCCAAGGTGCGGCCGGGCGTCACGGCCGAGGAGCTCCGCCGGGCCTGGGCCGCGGCCTACGACGAGGAGCCCTTCGTCCACCTGCTGCCCGAGGGCCAGTGGCCCACCACCAAGTCCGTCCAGGGCTCCAACCACGCCGCCATGCAGCTGGCCTTCGACGAGCGGATCGGCCGCGTGATCGTCACCTGCGCCATCGACAACCTCACCAAGGGCACCGCCGGCGGCGCCGTCCAGTCCATGAACATCGCCCTCGGCCTGGCGGAAACCGCCGGCCTCAACCTGCAGGGAGTCGCACCGTGAGCATCACCGCACCGAAGGGTTTCCGCGCCGCCGGCGTCAAGGCGGGCCTCAAGGCCTCCGGCAACCCGGACCTGGCCCTGGTGGTCAACGACGGCCCGGCCAAGGCCGCCGCCGCGGTCTTCACCTCCAACCGCGTCGCCGCCGCCCCCGTGCACTGGTCCCGCGAGGTCATCAAGGACGGCCGCGTGGACGCCGTCATCCTCAACTCCGGTGGCGCCAACGCCTGCACCGGCCCGCAGGGCTTCCAGAACACCCACACCACCGCCGAAAAGACCGCCGAGGCCCTCGGCGCCTCGGCGACGGACGTTTTCGTCTGCTCCACCGGCCTGATCGGCGAACAGCTGCCGATGGACAAGCTGGTCCCCGCGATCGGCACCGCCGCCGCCGAATTGAGCGCCGACGGCGGCCCGGCCGCCGCCGCCGCCATCATGACCACCGACTCGGTCTCCAAGCAGGCTCTCTTCACCGGCACCGACGCCGAGGGCCGGCAGTTCACCATCGGCGGCATGGCCAAGGGCGCCGGCATGCTGGCCCCGGGCCTGGCCACCATGCTCGTGGTCCTCACCACCGACGCCGAGGTCCAGCCCGAACTGCTCGACGTCGTGCTGCGCGACGCCACCAGCGTCACCTTCGACCGGACCGACTCGGACGGTTGCATGTCCACCAACGACACCGTGGTGCTGCTGGCCTCCGGCGCCTCCGGCGCCGTCCCCTCCGCCGCGGCGTTCGGCGCCGGCCTGACCCAAGTCTGCGCGGACCTCGCCCGCCAGCTCATCGGCGACGCCGAGGGCTCCAGCCACGACATCGCCATCCGCACCTTCAACGCCGCGAACGAACGCGACGCCGAGGTGGTCAGCCGCGCCGTCGCCCGCTCCAACCTCTTCAAGACCGCGATCTTCGGCAAGGATCCCAACTGGGGCCGCGTGCTCTCGGCCGTCGGCACCACGGACGCCGCCTTCGAACCGGACCAGCTCAACGTCGCGATGAACGGTGTGCAGATCTGCCGCAACGGCAGCATCGGGGAGGACCGATCCTTGGTGGACCTGGAACCGCGCGAGGTCCTGGTCGAGATCGACCTGCGGGCCGGCGAGGCCGAGGCCACCATCTGGACCAACGACCTGACCCACGACTACGTCCACGAGAACAGCGCCTACTCCAGCTGACCGGCCGCCGGACATACTGACGGACACCCCACCACCCGGAAGGGACCACCGCCCATGAACACCGAAGCCCGCGAGACCACCTCCATGGCGGACGCGCAGGACAAGGCCGGCACGCTGATCGAGGCGCTGCCCTGGATCCAGCGCTTCGCCGGCACCACCATGGTGATCAAATACGGCGGCAACGCCATGGTCAACGACGAGCTGCGCCGCGCCTTCGCCGAGGACGTGGTCTTCCTGCACCACGTCGGCATCCACCCCGTGGTGGTGCACGGCGGCGGCCCCCAGATCAACGCCATGCTCGGCCGGCTCGGCATCGAATCCGAGTTCAAGGGCGGCCTGCGCGTCACCACGCCCGAGGCCATGGACGTGGTCCGGATGGTCCTCACCGGCCAGGTGGGCCGCGAACTCGTGGGCCTGATCAACTCCCACGGCCCCTACGCCGTCGGCATGTCCGGCGAGGACGGCGGCCTGCTGCAGGCCGTCCGGACCGGCACCGTGGTCGACGGCGAGGACGTGGACCTGGGCCTGGTGGGCGAGGTCGTCGGCGTGAACCCCGAGGGCATCCTGGACATCATCGCCGCGGGCCGGATTCCCGTGATCTCCACCGTTGCCCCCGAAATCGAGGAGGACGGTTCCACCACCGGGCAGGTCCTTAACGTCAACGCGGACACCGCTGCCGCGGCCGTCGCCTCCGCCCTGGGTGCCTCCAAGCTGGTCATCCTCACCGACGTGGAGGGTCTCTACGCCAACTGGCCGGACAAGTCCTCGCTGATCTCCTCGCTGACCGCCTCCGAGCTGCGCGGGATGCTGCCGCGCCTGGAGTCCGGCATGATCCCGAAGATGGCGGCCTGCCTAAAGGCGGTCGACGACGGCGTCGAGCGCGCCCACATCGTCGACGGTCGGCTGGCCCACTCGATGCTCCTGGAAACCTTTACGACCGCCGGCATCGGCACCCAGGTCGTCCCCGATGAGGAAGTGAACTCATGAACGAACCCCTGAACGCGGCGCCGACCGGCGATGGGGCCCCCGCCCGTCCCCAGTTTTACCCCGACCTCGCAAGCTCGGGCGAGGACCCCGGAAACCGTGGCCCCATCGCGGTGCCCGACCACACCCGGGGCCCCATCGCCGGCTCGGCTCCGGCGCCCTCAGCGGCCGTCATGACCGGAGAGGGTAGTGGTGCGCAGTGGCTTTCCCGCTACTCTTCCTCGCTGCTGGGGGTCTTCGGGGCGCCGCAGCGGGTGCTGGTGCGCGGCGCGGGCTGCCTGGTCTGGGACGCCGACGGCAAGGAATACCTGGACCTGCTCGGCGGCATCGCCGTCAACGCCCTCGGCCACGCCCACCCCTTCGTCACCTCGGTGATTTCCAGCCAGCTCTCCACCCTGGGCCACGTCTCCAACTTCTTCACCAGCCCCACCCAGGTGGCCCTGGCCGAGAAGCTGCTGGAGACCGCCAAGGCCCCCGCCGGGTCCAAGGTCTTCTTCGCGAACTCCGGCACCGAGGCAGTCGAGGCCGCGTTCAAGCTCGCCCGCCGCAACACGGGCGCCGGCCCGGACAATGGAGAGGCCCCGCGCACCAAGATCATCGCGCTGGAGGGCGCCTTCCACGGCCGGACCATGGGCGCGCTGGCTCTCACCTACAAGGAGGCCTACCGGGCACCCTTCGCGCCCCTGCCCGGCGGCGTCGTCCACGTCCCGTTCGGCGACATCGACGCCCTGCTGGCCGAGATCGACGAGACCACGGCTGCCGTCATCCTCGAACCCATCCAGGGTGAGGCCGGCGTCCGGCCCCTGCCGGCCGGCTACCTCAAGGCCGCCCGCGAGGCCACCACCGCCACCGGCGCTCTGCTGATCCTCGATGAGGTCCAGACCGGCATCGGCCGGACCGGCAAGTGGCTCGCCAGCGAGGACGCCGGGATTGTGCCCGACGCCGTGACCCTCGCTAAGGGACTCGGCGGCGGCTTCCCGATCGGGGCCCTCATCACCTACGGCCCGGAGGTCTCGGCGCTGCTCACCGCCGGCCAACACGGCACCACCTTTGGCGGAAACCCCGTGGCCACGGCGGCCGCCCTGGCCACGCTGCACGTGCTGGAGAACCAGCAGGTGCTCGCCCACGTCCGGGAGGTGGGGGAGCACCTGCGCGCCGGCCTCGCCGGGATCGACGGCGTCATCGAGGTCCGCGGCGAAGGGCTGCTCATCGGCTTCGACCTAGACGCCGATGTCGCTCCCGCCGTCGTCGCCGCCGCCCTGGACGCCGGGTTCATCATCAACAGCCCCGGCCCGCACACCATCCGCCTGGCCCCGCCACTGATCCTCACCGAGGCGCAGGCGGACAGCTTCCTGGCCGCACTGCCGGCCCTCCTCCAGACCGCAAAGGACGCCCAGTGACTGCGACTGCCATGTCAAAGCCGAAGACCCGCCACTTCCTCAAGGACACGGACCTGACCCCGGCCGAGCAGGCCGAGGTGCTGGACCTGGCCGTCCGGATGAAGGCCGCCCCGTACAGCGTGCAGCCCTACGCCGCCGAGGCCAGCGGCCGGAAGACCGTCGCCGTCATCTTCGACAAGACCTCCACCCGTACCCGGGTTTCCTTCGCCACCGGCGTCGCGGACATGGGTGGCAACGCGCTGATCATCAACCCCGGCGAGGCCCAGATCGGCCACAAGGAATCCGTCGAGGACACCGCAAAGGTCCTCGAACGCATGGTCTCCACGATCGTATGGCGCACCGGAGCGCACCAGGGACTGGTCGCCATGGCCGCGAACTCCGCCGTCCCCGTCATCAACGCCCTGTGCGATGACTACCACCCGTGCCAGCTCCTGGCCGACCTGCTGACCATCAAGGAGCACAAGGGCTCCCTCGCCGGCCTGACCATGAGCTACCTCGGCGACGCGGCCAACAACATGGCCAACTCCTACCTGCTGGCCGGCGTCACCGCCGGCATGCACGTTCGGATCAGCGGCCCGGAGGGCTACCTGCCGGCGCCGGAGATCGTCGCCGCCGCCGAGGAACGCGCCGCCGGGACCGGCGGCTCCGTTCTCATCACGGCCGACGCCGCCGAGGCCCTGCGCGGCGCCGACGTCGTCGCCACCGACACCTGGGTCTCCATGGGCCAGGAGGACGAGAAGGAAGCCCGGATGCAGCTGTTCCGGGACTACTCCGTCGACGAGGACGCCATGACCCTCGCCGCGCCCGACGCCGTCGTGCTGCACTGCCTGCCCGCCTACCGCGGCTACGAGATCTCCGCCGGCGTGATCGACGGCCCGCAGTCCGTGGTCTGGGACGAGGCCGAAAACCGGCTGCATGCGCAGAAGGCCCTGATGGCCTGGCTGATGCACCATTCCGGCCTCGCCGTCGTCGAGGGCCTGGCACCGGTCGACGGGGCGGACTGATGTCCGTCCAGCCCGCCGCGCAGGGCGCCAGCCCGGCCACCAAGACGGCCCGCCAGGCCCGGATCGCCGCGATCCTGACCGGCGAATCCGTCCGCTCCCAGGCCGAGCTGGCGGCCCTGCTGGCGGACGACGGCGTGCAGGTCACCCAGGCCACCCTGTCCCGGGACCTAGTGGAACTCGGCGCCGTCCGGGTCCGCGGCAAGGAAGGTGTCCTGGTCTACGCGGTCCCCGGCGAGGGCGGCGAACGCGGCGCCAAGAGCGGCGTCACCCAGGAAATCCTGGACGCGCGCCTCGCCCGGCTCTGCGGCGAACTGCTGGTCACCGCCGAGGCCTCCGGAAACCTCGTGGTGCTCCGGACCCCGCCGGGCGCGGCGAACTTCCTGGCCCTGGCGATCGACCACTCGGTGATGCCGTCCATCCTGGGCACCATCGCCGGGGACGACACCGTCCTGCTGGTCACCCGCGACCCGGCCGGCGGGGCCGACGTCGCCGCCCGCTTCCTCGCCATGGCCGACGAAACCGGCCAATAGACCGGCCGTCCGTGGCGCACACTTGTACCAACGACCCAACAGAATTCCCCAACATAAGGAGCATTTGAAGTGACTGAGCGTATTGTGCTGGCCTACTCCGGTGGCCTCGATACTTCCGTGGCCATCGGCTGGATCGGTGAAGCGACCGGCGCCGAGGTCATCGCCGTGGCGGTCGACGTCGGACAGGGCGGCGAGTCGCTGGAGACCATTCGCCAGCGCGCCCTCGGCTGCGGCGCCGTCGAGGCCTACGTGGCCGACGCCTCCGACGAGTTCGCCAACGAATACTGCATGCCCACCCTCAAGGCCAACGCCCTGTACCAGGGCCACTACCCGCTGGTCTCCGCGATCTCCCGCCCGGTGATCGTCAAGCACCTGGTTAAGGCCGCCCGCGAATTCGGCGCCACCACGGTGGCCCACGGCTGCACCGGCAAGGGCAACGACCAGGTCCGCTTCGAGGTCGGCATCCAGACCCTCGGCCCCGACCTGAAGTGCATCGCCCCGGTCCGCGACCTGGCGCTCACCCGCGACAAGGCCATCGCCTTCGCCGAGGAAAAGGGCCTGCCGATCGAGACCACCAAGAAGAACCCGTACTCGATCGACCAGAACGTCTGGGGCCGCGCCGTCGAGACCGGCTACCTCGAGGACATCTGGAACGGTCCCACCAAGGACATCTACGACTACACCGCCACCCCGGAGTTCCCCCCGGCCCCGGATGAGGTCATCATCTCCTTCGAAGCCGGCATCCCGGTCGCGATCGACGGCGTCAAGGTCACCCCGCTGCAGGCCATCCAGGAACTGAACCGCCGCGCCGGCGCCCAGGGCGTGGGCCGCATCGACGTCGTCGAGGACCGCCTCGTCGGCATCAAGTCGCGCGAGATCTATGAGGCCCCCGGCGCCATGGCGCTGATCACCGCGCACAAGCACCTCGAGGACGTCACGATCGAGCGCGAGCAGGCCCGCTTCAAGGCCACGGTCGGCCAGCGCTGGTCCGAGCTGGTCTACGACGGCCAGTGGTTCTCCCCGCTCAAGCGCTCCCTGGACGCCTTCATCGAGGACACCCAGAAGTACGTCTCCGGCGACATCCGCATGACCCTGCACGGCGGGCAGGCCGTCGTCACCGGCCGCCGCTCGGACACCTCGCTGTACGACTTCGACCTCGCCACCTACGACACCGGCGACACCTTCGACCAGTCCATGGCGCGCGGCTTCATCGAGCTGTGGGGCATGTCCGCCAAGGTCGCCTCCGGCCGCGACATCCGCGTCGCCGGAAAGTAGCCCGCGTGGCTGAGCATAAGTCCGAAGCCACGAACACCGGCGCGCTGTGGGGCGGCCGGTTCGCCGGCGGCCCCGCGGACGCCCTCGCGGCCCTGAGCAAGTCCACGCACTTCGACTGGCGGCTGGCCCGCTACGACATCGCCGGGTCCAAGGCGCACGCCCGCGTGCTGCACAAGGCCGGGCTGCTCGACGACGGCGAGCTGGCCGGCATGCTGGACGCCCTGGACCGGCTGGACGCGGACGTCGCCTCCGGCGCGTACACCCCGGCCGAATCCGACGAGGACGTGCACGGTTCGCTCGAACGCGGCCTGATCGAGCGGGCCGGGCCCCAGCTGGGCGGCAAGCTCCGCGCCGGCCGGTCCCGCAACGACCAGGTGGCCACCCTGGGCCGGATGTTCCTGCGCGACCACGCCCGGATCATCGCCCGCGGCGTGCTCGCCACGATCGACGCGCTGGTGGACCAGGCCAAGGCCCACCACGGCGTGGCGATGCCGGGACGGACGCACCTCCAGCACGCCCAGCCGGTGCTGCTCAGCCACCACCTGCTGGCCCACGCCTGGGCGCTGCTGCGCGACGTGCAGCGGCTCGCCGACTGGGACAAGCGCGCCGGCGTCTCGCCCTACGGCTCCGGCGCCTTGGCCGGGTCCTCGCTGGGCCTGGATCCTGAGGCCGTCGCCGCGGACCTGGGCTTCTTCTCCGCGGCGCACAACTCGATCGATGGCACCGCAGCGCGCGACGTCTTCGCCGAGTTCGCCTGGGTCTCCGCCATGATCGGGGTGGACCTGTCCCGGGTCTCGGAGGAAGTGATCCTCTGGGCCACCAAGGAGTTCTCCTTCGTGACCCTGGATGATTCCTACTCCACCGGCTCCTCGATCATGCCGCAGAAGAAGAACCCGGACGTGGCCGAGCTGGCCCGCGGCAAGGCCGGCCGCCTGATTGGCGACCTGACCGGGCTGCTGGCCACCCTGAAGGGCCTGCCGCTGGCGTACAACCGGGACCTGCAGGAGGACAAGGAACCGGTCTTCGACGCCGCCGACACCCTGGAGCTGCTGCTCCCGGCCGTCTCCGGCATGATCGCGACCCTGACGTTCAACACCGAGCGGATGGAGTCCCTGGCACCCCAGGGCTTCGCGCTGGCCACCGACATCGCCGAATGGCTGGTCCGCCAGGGCGTGCCGTTCCGCGAGGCGCACGAGCTCTCCGGTGCCGCCGTCAAGCAGGCCGAAAGCCGCGGCGTCGAACTCTGGGACCTGACCGACGAGGAATACGCGGCCATCTCGGAGCACCTCACGCCGGAGGTCCGCACGGTCCTGTCCACGGAGGGGTCGCTGAACAGCCGCAACTCCCAGGGCGGCACCGCTCCGGCCGCGGTCGAACGCCAGCTGCAGGCGCTCGAGGCCGAGCTGGAAGGCGTGCGCGCCTACGCCGGCTAGCCCCTCCGGACGCTCCCTCACTTCTGGCAGCGTTTCCACCGACGCTCCTGCACCCGTTGCAGGAGCGTCGGTGGATTTCCTGCCAAAGGTGAGGGAGCGTTCTGCGTTGGCCGCCGGAGCTTCCCGCTCTAGCATGGCGGAATGAGCGAATCCTTCCGGCGCATGCTGCGCGCCCTGCCAGACTTCCCGGCCGAGCTTCCCGACTTCGATCCGGAGCTGGCCCCGGAGGACCCGGAGCAGCTGTTCCGGCAGTGGTTCGACGATGCCCTGGCCGCCGGGGTGCCGCAGCCCAATGCCTGCAGCCTGGCCACCGCCGACGCGCAGGGCCGCCCCTCGGCCAGGATGCTGATCCTCAAGGACATCGACGACGCCGGCTGGCACTTCGCCACCTCCCGTGAGTCCCGCAAGGGCCGGGAACTGGCCGAAAACCCCAACGCCGCGCTCAACTTCTTCTGGCAGCCGCTGGGACGCCAGGTCCGCGTCGCCGGCGAGGTCCTGGAACTCTCCGCCGAGGCCTCCGCCGCCGACTGGGACGCCCGGCCCGGAGCCGACGGCAGCACCAACCCTGCCTGGCAGCTGTACGCACTGCGACCCAGGGAGCTCGAATTCTGGCAGGCCCGCCACGACCGGCGGCACATCCGGCACCGCTACGGCCCGTTCTAGCCGGCGCGAATCCCGTCCGCGACGCAGGACACCGGTTAATCCGGATTAATCAAAGTGCTCCGTTAGGATGGGCGCCATGACTTCCATCACCCCCGAAAACCTCCTGGCAGAACTCCGCCGCGCCGCCGACGTCGTGACCGGAGTCGCCGCCGGACTGGACGACGCCGCGGTGTCCGCGCCGTCGGAACTGCCCGGCTGGACCCGCGGCCACGTCCTGGCCCACATCAACGGGATTGCCACCGCCATGGCCCGGCAGGTGGAGCACGCCACCCGCGGGGAACGCGTCGAGCTTTACGACGGCGGCTTCGAAGGCCGCAACCGGGCCATTGAACTGGCCGCCGGCCACGGCGCGGACCAGCACCGCGCCGCCGTGGGCACGGCCATCGATCGGGCGCTGGCCGCCTTCGGTTCGCTCGACGAGGCGGGCTGGCGGGCGCCCATCACGTTCCGGGACGGCGTCGTCCTCGACGGCGGCCTGGCGCTCTGGCGCGAGCTGACCATCCACGCCACGGACCTTGGGACGGGCCGCGGCCCGGAGACCTGGAGCCGGCCGTTCTGCGAGCACCTCTTCGACTTCCTGGCCGCGCGGGTGCCCGAGGGGCAGCGGTTCGTGCTGCAGCCGCTCGGCCTGCCCTCGGTGGCCATCGGCGCGCCGGGCGGCCGCTCTACCGCCATCAACGGGATGCTGACCGACATCGCGGCCTGGCTCGCCGGGCGAACCCCCACCCTGGGCAGCCTGCGCGCCACCGCGGCGGCCGACGGCGTCGACCTTCCGGCCCTGCTGCCCTGGCCGGCGGGAGTCCCCGTCACGAAGTAGCAGGCGGAGCCCGGGGCACCTAACCCCGGGGCGCCTGCCCGGCCTCGCGGGCCAGCAGGCTTTCCTTGACGGGCAGGCCCCAGCGGAAGCCCCCCAGGGTCCCGTCGGTGCGGATGACCCGGTGGCAGGGGACGAAGAGCGCGGCGGCATTGAACGCGCAGGCGCTGGCCGCGGCCCGGACCGCCTTGGCGTTGCCGGCGAGTTCCGCGTACTCGGTATAGGTCACCGGGTGTCCGGCGGCGACGGTCCGAAGCATGTCCCAGGCGTGGGCACGGAACGGGCCCGATTTCTGCAGCACCGGCACCGCCATGGCAGCCTCCGGGCTGCCGGCGTAGAACTCCTCGACCGCCGCCGAGATGGCACCCAGGCCGGACACATCCTGGTACTCGGTGGGCCGTAGCGTGGGGTGGATCTGGCCGGTCAGGGCGCCCGGTTCCGCCGTCCAGCCCGAGGCCAGGACGGCGCCGTCGCGGGCAATGATGGTGAAGGGACCGTCCGGGGTGGACAGGGTCAGGAGCTGGGCCGTCATGTCGTTGCTTTCTTTCGTGGCTTGGTGGAGGTTCGGGCTGCGGCCTGCGCCGCTGCCGCCGCGCGCCAGAGGTGCATGGTGGCGTAGGAACGCCACGGGCTGACCTCGCTGAAATCGGGGGACAGGGTGGGGGAGCCCGGGACGGAGCCGGAGCCGGTGCCGGTGCCGGGGTCGGGCGAGGACCCTGCCACGGAACCGGCGGCCGCGGCGAGCGACCGGACGCCGTTGCGGACGGCGGCGTCGTTGGCCAGGAACACGTCCGGGGCGCCGAGCACGCGCATGGACACGTACCCCACCGTCCAGGGGCCGACGCCGGCCAGCGGCAGGAGCTTCGAGCGCAGGCTCTCCGGGTTGTCGCCGTAGCCGAAGTCCAGGCTGCCGTCCGCCATGGCCGCCGCGGCCCCGAGGATCGAGTCGATCCGCCGCCGCGGTCCGCGCAGCAGCTCCCGGCCGCCCCCGGCGATCTCCGCCGCGGTGGGAAACATCCGGTCCAGCCCGTCCGCGGGGACTGTGCTGTCCTGCCCACAGGCGGACAGTTGCGCCAGGGCGGTGCGGGCCGCCGCGACGGTGATCTGCTGGCCGATCATGGCGCGGACCAGCAGTTCCTGCGGATCGATCGCGCCCGGCATCCGCATCCCCGGCGCCTCGGCCACCGAGCCCCGCAGCCGGGGGTCCGCCCCCAGGGCGGCGTCGATCGCCGACGGGTCCGCGTCGAGATCCAGCAGCCGGCGGACACGGCTGAGCAGGGCCGGCAGGTCCCGCAGGTCCACCGCCCCGATGGTGAGCCGGAGTGGCCGGGCCGCCTCTTCTGCGGCGTACTCCACCCGGAACCGGGCGTCCCCGTGGGCCAGCCGCAGGGTGCGGGCGTAGGACCGGTCCGTGCCCTCCTCGATCCCGGGGAGGGCACGGACGGCCAGGAAACCGAAAACCCCGGGGTCGAACGGCGCC
Organism: Arthrobacter sp. NPDC080082; assembly: GCF_040686595.1. NCBI lineage: Bacteria > Bacillati > Actinomycetota > Actinomycetes > Micrococcales > Micrococcaceae > Arthrobacter > Arthrobacter sp. NPDC080082. Next base: position 435,785 of record NZ_JBFBKQ010000004.1, read on the forward strand.
CGGTACGGCAGGCTCAGGGTCAGGGCCGTCGAGCCCGGTGCCGGGCGGGCAGGGCCGTGGTGGCAAGCGGTGGCGCGCAGCGCGGACGGCGTCATGGCGAACACCTCCGCGATGGTGTCGTTGAACTGCCGGACGCTGCTGAAACCGGCGGCGAACGCGACGTCGGTGGCCTTCATCGGCGTCGAGACCAGCAGCGTCCTGGCCGTCTGCGCGCGGCTGGCCCGGGCCAGGGCCAGCGGGCCGGCGCCGAGTTCGTGGCTGAGGATCCGGTTCAGCTGCCGGGCCGAGTAGCCCAGCCGGGCGGCGAGGCCCTCGACGCCGTCGCGGTCGATCACGCCGTCGTTGATCAGCCGCATCGCGCGGGCGGCGACGTCGGTGCGCACGTTCCAGGCCGGGGTGCCCGGGACCGCCTCGGGGAGGCAGCGCTTGCAGGCGCGGTAGCCCGCCTCGTGGGCGGCCGCGGACGTCTCGTAGAAGGTGACGTTGCCAGCCTTCGGCGTCCGGGCAGGGCACGATGGACGGCAGTAGATGCCCGTGGTGCGGACCGCCGTGTAGAACTGCCCGTCGAACCGGGTGTCCCGCGCGTCAATCGCCCTGTAGCGCTGCCAAAAATCCATTCCTCCATCCTGCCAGCCGCCGGACGGCCAAGCTAGCGGAAATCGGACACGGGCGTGAGGCCTCCCGGCAGTGTCCGGCCGGGGCCGTCCGGCAGACCCGGCCCGGGGACGTGTTTGCTACGGTCTGAGCATGGACTCCTCGCTGACGCCCGCGGCCGTGCGCGCCCTGTTGTCCGGGGACGCCCGGACCGTCGCGCCGCTGCTGCTCGGCGCCGTCCTGACCCACGAGAGCCATGCCGGGCACGTGGCCGTTCGGATCACTGAGGTGGAGGCCTACCTCGGCCCGGAGGACTCACTGCACCCGGACCCGGGTTCGCACACGTTCCGGGGACAGACCCGGCGCAACGCCCCGATGTTCGGCCCGGCCGGTCACCTCTACGTCTACTTCACCTACGGCATGCACCACTGCACGAACATCGTCTGCGGCCCCGAGGGCACGGCGTCCGCCCTGCTGCTGCGCGCCGGCGAGGTGGTTACGGGGGAGGAGCTGGCCCGTTCGCGGCGGCCGACGTCGAAGAGCCCCGCGGACCTGGCCAGCGGACCCGCCCGGCTCGCCACGGCGCTGGGACTGACGACGGCGGACAGCGGCCGGGACGCGCTGGCCGAGCCCTTCCGTCTCGAACTGCCCGCCGGTCCGGCCGCGGGCATCAGCTCCGGGCCGCGCGTCGGCGTCTCCGGGGCGGGCGGCACCAGCGACTATCCGTGGCGGTTCTGGCTCAGCGGGGACCCGACCGTCTCCCGCTACAAGGCCGCGAAACCCCGGCCCCGCGGCTCGGCTACCGGCCGGTAGAATTATTCGGTGAATTCCACCGAGCAGCACACCAGTACGTCCACCGGCGCCAGCGCAACCGGCACCGCCGAGACCGGCCCCGCCGTCGACGGCACGACCGAGACCGGCCCCGCCGTCGAGCACCTGATCGACAGCCTCTGCGCCACCGTGCCGGACTATCCCAAGCCCGGCATCACCTTCAAGGACCTGACCCCCGTCTTCGCCGACCCCGCCGCGTTCAAGGCCGTCGTCGATGCCCTGGTCCGGCCATTCCTTGGCACCTTCGACGCCGTCGCCGGCGTCGAAGCCCGCGGATTCCTGCTGGCCGCCGCCGCCGCGTACGCCACCGGCACCGGCGTCATCACCGTCCGCAAGGCCGGGAAACTGCCCCGCGCCGTGGTCTCGGAGGACTACGCGCTGGAATACGGCTCCGCCACCCTCGAACTGCACACCACCGACCTTGCACCTGGCAGCCGCGTCCTCATCCTCGATGACGTGCTGGCAACCGGCGGGACCCTTGGCGCCGCGGCGCGGCTGTTCGAACGCTGCGGCATCACCGTCGCCGGCGTCGGCGTCGTGATGGAGCTCGAGGACCTGGCCGGCCGGGCCGCGCTGGGACAGCAGCAGATCCACTCCCTGCTGCGGCTCTAGCCACGCCGCAGGGGGAGCCGCCCGGGTCACTGGACGGGCGCGGCCGCGTCGGTAGAATGCCTGCAAAGTCCGGCCGGAAGAAAACCGACATATTTCGGGAGAGATTGCCGAAATTGCCGTAGAATGGTTGGTCTGTCTTTTTCGATAGGGGAACGTTCCATGCACGACGCTGATTTGGCCCACGAGCGCGACTACGTGGCCGGCCTGTACGCCCGGTTGGATGAACTGCGGGCGGAAAAGCGGGCCCAGCTGGCCCAGGTCCGGCGCGCGGGCGCCGTCGGCACCATGCAGAACGTCTCCGAGCGCGACGCGTTCGCCGCCCTGTACGAGGACCGCCTCGCCCAGCTTGACGCCGTCGACGACCGGCTGGTCTTCGGCCGCCTCGACCTCGACTCCGGCGAGGAGCAATACATCGGCCGCATCGGCCTGACCACCGAGGACCTGCAGCGGCTGATGGTCGACTGGCGTGCCCCCGAGGCCGGCCACTTCTACCAGGCCACCGCGTTCGACCGGCAGGGCGTCCGCCGCCGCCGGCACCTGATCCTGCAGGGCCGGGAGGTCAAGGCGATCGAGGATGACGTCCTCGACGCCGACATGCTCGCCGACGACGACTCGCTCCAGGGGGAGGGCGCGTTGCTTGCGGCGCTGAACTCCAAGCGCACCGGCCGGATGTCCGACATCGTCAGCACCATCCAGTCCGAGCAGGACCGCATCATCCGCTCCTCGATCTCGGGCGCCCTCGTGGTCCAGGGCGGTCCCGGCACCGGCAAGACCGCCGTCGCCCTCCACCGCGCCGCCTACCTGCTCTATACGCACCGGGACCGGCTGAAGACCGCAGGCGTGCTGCTGGTCGGCCCGTCGTCGTCGTTCATGAACTACATCGAACGCGTGCTGCCCTCCCTGGGCGAGACCGGCGTCGTGATGGCGAGCCTGGGCCGGCTGATGCCCGGCATCCACGCCGTCGCGGAAGAGGATTCCGACGTCGCCGCGCTTAAGGGCCGCCTGGACATGGCCGGGGTGATCGCGAACGCGGTCGCCAACCGGCAGCGGATCGTCCCCGCCAACCGCACCCTCGAGGTGGACGGCCGCAAGCTCGTGCTCACCCCGCGGCAGGTCCGCCGCGCCCGGGACAAGGCCCGCGCCACCGGCAAGCCGCACAACGAGGCGCGCGTGACGTTCGTCAAAATCCTGCTGCGCGAGCTGACCGAGCAGATGACCGAGCTGGTCGAAGCCGGCAGCATCGGCAACAACGCGGACCGCTCATACCTGGCCGAGGACGTCCGCTCCGCCCGCGACGTGCGCGTGGCCCTGAACCTGTGCTGGATGCCGATGACGCCGGAGAAGCTCGTCAGCGAACTCTTCTCCAAGCCGGCCATCCTCGAGGCCTGCACCCCCCACCTCACCGCTGAGGAGCGGGCCCTGCTGCTCCGCCCCGCGGACGCGCCCTGGACCGAGGCCGACGTGCCGCTGCTGGACGAGGCCGCCGAGCTCCTCGGCGAACTCGACCCGGCGGCCGGACGCGGACTGGCCCAGCAGGAGCACGACCGGGCCCGGGACCTGGCCAACGCCAAGCAGACCCTGGTCAACATGGAGGCGGCCGGCGTGGACGCCCTGTTCACCGCCGAGGAGCTGGCCGACCAGAACCAGGAACGCGAGGCCCGGCTCACCGCGGCCGAGCGCGCCACCACCGACCGCACCTGGGCCTTCGGGCACATCGTGGTGGACGAGGCGCAGGAACTCTCGCCCATGCAGTGGCGGCTGCTGGTCCGCCGCTGCCCGCTGAAGTCCTTCACGATCGTCGGCGACATCGCCCAGACCAGCTCCGTCGCCGGGGCCAAGTCCTGGCAGAGCGCACTGGCACCCCTGTTCGGGGAGCGCTGGCAGCTCGAGGAGCTCACGGTCAACTACCGCACCCCGGCCCAGATCGCCGAGGCCGCGGCCAGGATGGCCAACGCCGCCGGTCTGGTCGTATCCGCGCCAAAGGCCGTCCGCGAGGGCCGCTGGGCCCCGGTGATTGACCAGGTCGCCCCGGGTGCCGTCGTGGAGCGGCTGGTGGAGGTCCTGCCCGAGGAGATCGACGCCCTCGAAGGCGGCCTGCTGGCGGTTATCGCCGACGGCGCGCTGCTCGGCGAGGCGACGGCGGCGCTGCGGTCCGTCTACGGCCGCCGGATCGGCACCGGGGCGGGCAGCTACGAGCAGGACATCGTGGTGATCAGCCCCCGTGAGGCCAAGGGCCTGGAGTTCGACGGTGTCGTGGTGCTGGAGCCCTCGGCGATGCTCAACCACGAGCACGGCCGGGTGGGGGACCTCTACGTCGCCATGACCCGGCCCACGCAGCGGCTGCGGCTGATCGCCGCCGCCGGGGTTCCCGCCGGTATCGAGGAGTAGGCAGGGGCGCGCCCCTGCTACCTTTGATTCCGTGTCCCAGCAAATTGATCTTCAGTCCCAGCAGAACGACCCGGGTTTCGCCAACATCTGGCAGGAGCTCACCTGGCGCGGCCTCGTCCACGTCTCGACCGACGAGACTGAGCTGGAGAAGCTCCTCGCCGGCGATCCGATTACGTACTACTGCGGCTTCGATCCCACCGCGCCAAGCCTGCACCTGGGGAACCTGGTCCAGCTGCTGGTGATGCGCCGGCTCCAGCTGGCCGGACACAAGCCGCTGGGCCTGGTGGGCGGCTCCACCGGCCTGATCGGCGACCCGCGGCAGACCGCGGAACGGGTGCTCAACACCCCGGAAACCGTCGCCGAATGGGTCGGCCGGCTGCAGGGCCAGGTGCAGCGCTTCCTCAGCTTCGAGGGGGAGAACGCCGCCCGGATGGTGAACAACCTCGACTGGACCGCGCCCTTGAGCGCGATCGACTTCCTCCGCGGCATCGGCAAGCACTTCCGCGTCGGCACGATGATCAAGAAGGACATTGTCGCCACCCGGCTGAACTCGGAAGAGGGCATCAGCTACACCGAGTTCAGCTACCAGATCCTGCAGGGCATGGACTACCTCCAACTGTTCCGCGACTACGGCTGCATGCTGCAGACCGGCGGCTCGGACCAGTGGGGCAACCTCACCAGCGGCACGGAACTGATCCGCAAGGTGGAGGGCAAGCACGTCCACGCCCTCGGCACGCCGCTGATCACCAACTCCGACGGCACCAAATTCGGTAAGAGCGAGGGCAACGCCATCTGGCTGGATGCGGAGATGTGCAGCCCGTACGCCTTCTACCAGTTCTGGCTCAACACGGCCGACGCCGACGTCGCCGCACGGCTCAAGGTCTTCACATTCCTCAGCCGCGCCGAGATCGAGGCGCTGGAGGCTTCCGTGGCCGAGCGTCCGTTCGCCCGGGAGGGCCAGCGGAAGCTCGCCTACGAGGTGACCTCCCTGGTGCACGGCGTCGAGGCGACCGAAAAGGTCATCGCCGCCTCCGCCGCCGTCTTCGGCGGCGGCGAGCTGGCCGGGCTCGACGCCGACACCCTGCGCGCGGCGACGGCCGAACTCCCGTCCGCCACCGTGCCGGCCTCGGACTTGGGCATCATCGACCTGCTGGTCGCCACCGGACTGGCCGAGAGCAAGTCGGCGGCCCGGCGCACCGTGGGGGAGGGCGGCGCCTACGTGAACAACGTCAAGGTCACCGATCCCGACGCCGTGGTGTCCGAAGCCGAACTGCTCCACGGCCGCTACCTGCTGCTGCGCCGCGGCAAGAAGAACCTCGCCACGGTGGAGGTTTCCCGCTAGCCGCTACGGCCGCCGTTTCCTCCTGCACGCTCCTCTCCAGACGTCCGTCCCCCGCGGGATTTGCACGTCCGGAGGGGAGCGTGTAGTGTTTTCTGAGTCGCCGCCGCTGAGTGGCGACCAACCCCCAACACTGAGAAGCAATTCTTCCGGCGCTGAACGCTGGGAATCGAAATTGATCCTCCTTTGCTGGGCGGATTCACTTTTACAGATGAATTCCGGATGAAAATACGGATTTGCAAAGTAGAAATGAATGAAATAAGCTGTAAACATCGCAGCGAAGAAATGCGAAACAAAAGAAATTGTTTCAAAAAGTATTCGAATGCTTCTGTTGTTTGAGAACTCAATAGTGTGCCAAGTTTGTTGATACCGATTGTTTTATTGATTGGTTGAAATTGCCGAATCGTGCCGCCCCTGTGGTGTGGTTTGGTGTTTTAGCTGGTTTCAAATTTTGTGCAGCCTTCTTTCCTCGTTTTCCCGGGGTTGTTGGTTGTGTCTGTTTGTTTTCAACGGAGAGTTTGATCCTGGCTCAGGATGAACGCTGGCGGCGTGCTTAACACATGCAAGTCGAACGATGATCCGGTGCTTGCACCGGGGATTAGTGGCGAACGGGTGAGTAACACGTGAGTAACCTGCCCTTAACTCTGGGATAAGCCTGGGAAACTGGGTCTAATACCGGATATGACTCCT